>JAGAUG010000013.1 GCA_017828935.1 Oscillospiraceae bacterium
TAAATAATAATAAAAAAATAAAATTTTATAATTTTGATTTGAGAAATAAAGATTTATTAAAAAAAGTTTTTAAAGAAAATAAGATAGATATTGTTATTCACTTTGCAGGTCTAAAAGCTGTTGGAGAGTCTGTTAGCGAGCCGATTAGATATTATAATAATAATATTATGAGTACTCTTAGTCTTTGCGAAGTTATGAGCGAATATAAAACAAAAAAATTGATTTTTAGTTCGTCTGCGACTGTCTATGGGGAGCCAAAGACGTTGCCAATTAAAGAAGATTTTGATTTAAAAACTACGAATCCTTACGGGAGCACAAAACTAATAATAGAAAATATTTTAAAAGATTTATATATTTCAGATAACGAGTGGGGGATTGTTTGTCTTAGATATTTTAACCCGGTGGGGTCTCACGAGAGTGGCTTAATTGGAGAGGATCCGAAAGGAATTCCTAATAATTTGATGCCGTATCTTGTAAGAGTTGCGGCCGGGGAGCTAGAGTGTCTAAATATATTTGGTGATGACTATGATACGCCTGACGGAACTGGAGTTAGAGATTATATACACGTTGTTGATTTAGCTTTAGGCCATTTAGCGGCGATGAATAAAATAAAAAATCAAACCGGAGTGCTTGTTTATAATTTAGGGACTGGCCGAGGAGTTAGTGTTTTAGAGCTAGTTAAGACTTTTGAAAAAACAAATAATCTAAAAATAAATTATAAAATAATTGGTCGAAGACCCGGAGATATAGCGGCTTGCTTTGCTGACCCGTCTAAGGCTCGAGAAGAGCTAGGTTGGGTAGCTAAAAAAGATATTCAAGATATGTGCAAGGATTCTTGGAATTTTATTTGTAATAAAAATAAAAAATAATATTTTTAAATATAAAAAAGGAGTAAAGAGAGTGAATTTTACTAAGATAGATATAGATAATTGGGATAGAAAAGAAAATTATAACTGGTTTACGACAAAAAACCGATGTAAAATTAATATGACTGTGAATATCGATATTACTAAATTAGTCGCGATAATTAAAGAAAAAAAATTTAGATGTTATCCTATTTTTACTTATGTAGTTTCAAAGGTACTGAACGCAAGCGATGAATTTAAAATGAATTATGATGAAGATGAAAATCTGGGCGTTTATGATGTGATTCACCCTAGATATCCGATATTTCATGAAAGCGATAAAAGAATTTCGATATTGTGGACAGAATATTCAGATGACTTTAAAGTGTTTTATAATAGGTTTATTAGTGATATTAACACCTACGGAGAAAAACGTAGTATGGCTGCCAAAGGAAAGTTTCCTCCAAATTGTTTTGACATGAGTTCTCTTCCCTGGAGCAGTTTTACAAGTTTTGATTGTCCGCCAACTAGTGATATTGTTTGGTTGCCTCCGTTTGTTATGGTAGGTAAATTCTTTGAGGATAATAACAAGTTTTTGTTGCCGGTTTCTATTTCAGTTCATCATGCTACGTGCGACGGATATCATGTATGTAAATTTTTTAAAGAAATTCAAGAACTAGCTGAAAATTTTGAATAAATAATTTAAAATAAATAATTTTAAGAGGGAAGTATTTGATGGAACAAAAAGAGTTTGTAGATAAATATATAGAAATTGGAAAGATAACGAATACACACGCGCTCAAAGGTGAGATGAAAGTAATTTATTGGTGTGACGACCCGGAGTTTTTACTTGATTTAGATTATTTTTTCTTAGATAAATTAGGCCGGGAAAAAATAGAGATTCAAAGCTCTAGATTACACAAAAATTTTTTTATTATTAAAGTAAAAGATATAGACGATATATCCCAAACAAAAGATTTTATTAATAAAATTTTATATATTAAGAGAGATAAAATTTTATTAAAAGAAGGCGAATATTTACAGTGTGATTTGATCGGACTTGACGTTATTGATATAGATACTAATAAAAATTACGGAAAGATATATAAAATAACTCAAACCGGGGCGAACGACGTTTATTATATAAGAAATAATATAGATTCAGAAAATAAAGAATATTTGATCCCGGCAATAAAAGACGTTATAAAAAGCGTTGATTTAGAAAATAATTTGATGAAAATTAGGCCACTCAAGGGGCTATTTGATATATGAGAATCGATATTGCAACGCTCTTTCCGGATATGTGTAACTTAGTTTTAAGCGAAAGTATTATTGGACGAGCAAGAGAAAAAAATCTTATAGAAATTAATTGCCATAATATAAGAGATTTTTCTGATGATAAACACAAAAGAGTTGATGATTACCCCTACGGAGGGGGTAAGGGGATGCTTATCAAAGCCGAACCTGTTTATAGATGTGTAAAATATATTTGTGAGTTTTTAAAATTAAAAAATAAAATAAAGCCGAGGATTATATATTTGTCGGCTCAGGGAAAGCGTCTAACTCAATCAAAAATAAAAGAGCTAGCTAGTCTTGAGAATATAATTTTGATTTGTGGTCACTACGAAGGGATCGATCAAAGACTGATAGACGAAATTGTCGACGAAGAAATTTCGATAGGAGATTACGTTGTAACTGGAGGGGAGTTGCCGGCGTTGATATTAGCTGACGCGGTTTGTAGGCTTCAACCTGGAGTTTTATCTGATCAAGAATGTTTTATGAGTGAGAGTCATTATTGCGATGGAGTTCTAGAATATCCTCAGTATACAAGGCCGTATGAGTGGATGGGTAGAAAAGTTCCGGAAGTTTTAATTTCAGGTCACCACGCGAATATAAAAAAATGGCAAGAAGAAAAATCTCTTGAAAAAACAAAATATGTTAAACAACAAGATTAATTTAAGAATAATATAATAATATAAAATTTGATTTAATAAAAAAATAATACAAGATGGATGTGATAATTGTGGAGTACGACGTAGTTATTGGGTTGGAAATTCACGCGGAGCTCGCGACAGAGACAAAAATTTATTGTGGTTGTAAAAATTCTTTTGGGTCTGCAGTTAATTCTAATGTTTGTCCGATTTGCGCTGGGCTTCCCGGGACCTTACCGGTTTTAAATAAAAAAGTTTTAGAGTACGCTCTTAGAGCGGGAATAGCTCTAAACTGTAAGATAAATAAAAAATCTAAACAAGATAGAAAAAATTATTTTTATCCGGATTTACCTAAAGGCTATCAGATTTCTCAACACGATATTCCGATTCTTTATGACGGATATGTTGACGTAATTATCGACGAAGTTGGAACAACAAAAAAAATAAGAATTACGCGAATACATATCGAAGAAGACGCGGGAAAGCTAATTCACAGCGAAGAGATAAGTGAGTCGCTTTTAGATCTAAATAGATCTGGAGTTCCTCTAATCGAAATTGTTTCGGAGCCAGATTTGTCTAGCGCTAAAGAAGCTAAGCTATATTTAGAGACGATAAAATCTATTTTAGAGTATCTTGGTGTCTCGAGCGGAAAGATGCAAGAAGGAGCGATAAGGTGCGACGTTAATGTTTCTCTAAAGCCTAAGGGAAGTGATATTCTCGGAACAAGATGTGAGATGAAAAACGTAAGTACTATAAACGGAACTTTTAGAGCAATTGAGTACGAAATAAAGCGTCAAAAAGAAATATTAGAAAACGGCGGAGTAATCAAACAAGAAACGAGAAGATGGGACGACGACAAGGGCGAAAATATCTTGATGAGATCTAAAGAAGATTCTAGTGATTACAGATATTTTCCGGAGCCGGATCTTTTCGCGATTGTTTTAGACGACGAAATTATTAATAAAGCTAAAGAAAATCTTCCGGAGCTTCCGAATATTAAAATCAAAAGATTTGTTCGAGATTATAATTTATCTCTTATTGACGCTCAAACTCTTGTTGGCGATAAACAAAAGTCAGATTTATTTGAAGATTGCGTAAAAATTAATCCAGAAGATAGTAAATTATTTTCTAACTGGATCTTGGGAGATATTTCGAAGATTCTAAACGAAAAAAAGATTAATTTGAGTGATACTAAAATTAATAGCGAGAAACTAGCTGAGGTTATTAATTTAATTAAAAAAGGCGAAATTTCAAATACTTCAGCTAAGATTGTTGTCGAAAATATTATGTTTAATAATAAAAATATTTTTGAAATTATTAAAGAAAATAATTTATCTCAAGTTAGCGACCAGGGTGAACTTGAACAAATAGTTAATAAAGTTCTAGAAGAAAATCCTCAAATAAAAGAGATGTATCAAAAAGGCAAGACTAATATAATAGGCTTCGCTGTTGGACAGTGTATGAAATTATCTCAAGGCAGGGGAAACCCTCAGATACTTAAAGATATGATATTAGATAAATTAAAATA
>JAGAUG010000014.1 GCA_017828935.1 Oscillospiraceae bacterium
GAAATACTCGAGTTATCTCGCTTAGTCGTTAAAGACAACGAATATTACAAAAATCTCTAACAAAGCTCTCTGGGTAGAAAATCTAGATAGCGTCATTTAGACTAAAAATAAATTTATATATAATAATTAAATTATTTAATTATTATTTCGGCGACTCTAAAGAAATCCTACCTATTTTACCCGATCGAAATTCATCTAAAACAGTTATCGACGCTCGCTCTAAATCAAGCTCACCACCAGAAATAAACATTCCTCGATTTTTAGCGATAATCTTAAGTAACCCAAGCGAATCTTCCCAATCAATTTGAGTTTCTATTATTTTATATCTATTAAATAAATAATTTTTATAACTAGAATATAAAAATTCTAATAATCTAATACTAAGATTTTCAAGATCTAAAATATTATCGTTAACAGAACCTAAAAAAGCTAGATTTTCGCCAACTTCTTTCTCTTCGAACTTAGGACTCAACACTCCAGGCATATCTAAAAACTCTAGCCCAAAATCTGTACTAATCCACTGTTTACCTCTAGTAACACCAGGTCTATCTTCAACCCTAGCTTTTTTTTGTTTAGCCATTCTATTAATAAAAGAAGACTTACCTACGTTCGGAGTACCAACTATCATAGCCCTAATTGGCCTTCCAATCATTCCTTTATTTATTCTTTTTTGTATCTCGTCTTTTAATATTTCTTTTATAACAACAACAACTTTTTCAAGACCTTTAGAAGCCCTGCTGTCAACAATACACGATTTTATATTAATATTTTTATAATAATTAGCCCAATTTTTAGTAACAACAGGATCCGCTAAATCGCTTTTATTAAGCAATATTAACCTAGGCTTTTGATTAATAATCTTGTCTAAATCAAAGCTAGAGCTGCTCTTTGGAGCTCTAGCATCTAAAATTTCTATTATTATATCAACTAAAGATAAATTTTTTTGAATTATTCTCTTGGCCTTGGCCATATGACCCGGAAACCATTGAATATTTATATTATCTGTCATCTATCTTACGACCCCAAATTTTTTTATTGGCCAAACTCTAAATACAACCTTACCCCTAACATATCGCTCATCGATCATCCCAACCCAAGCGTCTCGACTGTCAGCTGAATTATTTCTGTTGTCGCCCATCGCGAATATATACCCTTTGGGAACAGTAACTGGAAACTTAACGTCAGCTACCCTAAAAGTTGGCTCGTAAATATAATCTTCTTCTAATTCTTCCCCGTCTATAAAGACTTTGCCAGCTTTTGGATCTATATCAATAGTTTGTCCGCCAGTCGCAATAACCCTCTTAACTAAATTATGATTTCTCGCATTCGGTTGAGTTATAACGATAATATCTTTATATTTCGGCTTGTACATAAAACTATACATAATAACTTTATCGTTATCGTCCAAAGTTGGGAACATAGAACATTGCTTAACTGTCGATAGCGCAAACACAAAAGTAAATAATCCTAAAGTAACTACAACTGTTTTCACACAAGTATCTAACCACTCAAAAATCTCTTCTTTAAGCGACAAACTCTCTTGATTATTATTATTACTACTATCCATTTTCAAAACACCTCACCAACAAAATTTTTATTCTAATCTAGCTTAATTCTCTGGTGCAGATGATGGGACTTGAACCCATACGAGCGTTGCTCACTACCCCCTCAAGATAGCGCGTCTGCCAATTTCGCCACACCTGCTTATTTTATAATATTATTATATCATAATTTATTTTTATTTTCAACAAAAAATTCCCATAAAATTTATATTATTAAAAATTATATTATTTTTTTAATTTGGTGGAGGCGAGGGGAATCGAACCCCTGTCCGAAAACCTATCCGTACAAGACTCTCCGAGCGCAGTTCGTTTTTTTATCTCTCGTAATCTAATAAAACAAACAAAAATAAATTACGACAAGTCTCAAAATTCGTTGTTAAAGCCGAGACAAACTCTAACACGTTGACCACATTTCACGACGCCTAGATCCTGACCATGTGGTAAATCAGGTTAGACGGCTAAGCTGACTAAGCAGCTAAAGCTAAATTTAAATCTTGATCTGCATTTAAATTTTAAATAATCTCAGAAATTTTATAGATATTCCTGAAAACTCTACTCGCTACTTATAGTTCAAAGTCCCCGTCGAAACCGTTGCGCCCCCTAATAATTTTTGTTTTTAAGAGCTCTATCAATCTTTCGCTCCGCGTCTTTTTGAGCGATCGCCTCTCTCTTGTCGTGTAATTTCTTACCCTTACAAAGTCCGATTAAAACTTTAACTTTAGATTTATTAAAATATATTTTTAATGGAACAATCGTAAAACCTTGTTTCTTTGTTTTTTCAAATAATTTAATAATTTCTTTTTTGTGAAGCAATAATTTTCTGACCCTAAGCGGATCTTTATTAAATATATTGCCTTTTTCATAGGGCGATATATGAAGTCCTAATATAAAAATCTCTTGATTTTTTATATTACACCAACTATCTTTAATATTTACAGCCGACTGTCTTGCACTCTTGACTTCTGTCCCAAGTAACTCTATCCCAGCCTCAAAGGTTTCTTCGACAAAATAATCATGATAAGCCTTTTTATTTTGAGCTATTAAAAAATTATTTTTGTTATTATTATTCATCAAAAAACCTCTTAATAAATCTAAAATTAAAAATTAAAATCTTTTTATATCTCGCAACGACCCTCAAGAGCTCTATTTAAAGTCAAATCGTCAGCATACTCTAGATTCCCTCCAACTGGAATCCCGTAAGCTAGGCGCGTAACTTTAATATTTAACGGCTTAATAAGCTTAGAAATATACATCGCCGTTGCTTCGCCCTCGATAGTCGGGTTAGTCGCCATAATAACTTCTTTGACAGTTTCGTCAGATAATCTTAATAACAATTCTTTTATTGACAAATCCTCAGGAGCAACCCCATCCAACGGAGATATAAGACCATGAAGAACATGATAAAGTCCGTTATATTCGCCCGTTCTTTCAAAAGCAAGAAGATCTTTAGGGTCTTGAACAACACAAATAATAGATTTATCTCTTGTTTTACTCAAACAAATAGAACATTCGTCTGTATCAGAAATATTTTGGCAAATCTTACATTTTTTAATTCGTTTTTTAGCATCTATAATCGCATCAGAAAAAATCTTAGCATCTTCAAACGATAAATTAATTATATAAAAAGCCATTCTTTGAGCCGACTTTCTTCCAACACCAGGAATCATCGCAAACTGATCTATTAAATTATCAAGAGATAATATATTATAACTCATTAAACAACACCAAATTATAAATCATAAAAATTATTAAAAAAACTAAAATAACCCAGGTATCGAAAGATTTCCTGTAACAGAGCTTAGTCTCTTGTTAGATTCGTTTTCAGCGTTTTCAACAGCCTGATTAAAAGCGGCTGTTATTAAATCTTCTAACATTTCGATTTCGTCTTTTTCAACTATTTCCGGACTAATCTTAACGGACTTAACTATCTTGCTGCCCAAAATAGTTATATTTACAGCTCCACCACCAGCTGACCCAACAAACTCTTGATTATTTAAGTCCTCTTGGATCTGTGACATCTGAGCTTGCATCTTTTGAGCTTGTTTTAGCATATTATTCACAGAGCCGCCACCGCCCATACCGTTTGGTAATCTTGATTTCATACTTAATAAATCCTCCCCTTGATTTAATACATAATTATATTATATATTATTATTTTAAAAATTTCAATATACAAAACTAAATTTTCAAATATTTTTATAATTTTTTTTATGATGATTCAGTAAAATACAGTATTTTCTTTATAATTTGTTCAAATTACTCAAAAAATATAATATTTATAGATTAGGCAAATATTCTTCTGGCTTTTATAAGATTTGTTTTTAATTTAAGAGCATATATTGAAAGTTTTTTTGTTTATGATATAATTTTTATATATATTTTTTATGAGGTGATTTACTGTGGAATGGAGTACAGCTCAAAAACAGGCCATTTTTGCAACAGGAGGTAGTTTATTATTATCGGCAGCTGCCGGTAGCGGCAAAACAGCTGTTGTTGTCGAGAGAATAATTAATAAAATTATAAATAAAAAAAATAATATTAATATCGATGAGCTTTTAATCGTTACTTTTTCTAACGCCGCAGCAACTGAACTCAAAGAAAGAATATCCAAAAAAATAGACGAATTATTATTAATTAACCCCGACGATATTTATTTTCAAAAACAACAAATATTATTAGAAACTGCTAATATTAGTACTATTCATTCTTTTTGTCAAAATCTAATCAGAGAAAATTTTTCTGAGTTATCTATTTCGGCTGATTTTAAAATTTGCAACGAATATCAAGCAAGCTTATTAAAACATCAAGCTTTTGTTGATATTATAGACGAATTTTATAAGATACCTGAATTTAATAATTTATTAAAAATTACAGATACAACTTTTGATTCAGAAAAATTATTTAAAATTATTAATAATATATTTGAATTTCTAATGGCAATACCGTTTTGTTTTGATTGGCTTGAACAAAATCTATTAGACTATAAAAATATTAATATTTCTAAATCTAAATTTTTTAAAATAATTTTTAAAAATGCTCTTGAACTCGTTACCCAAGCCAAAAATATTATTATTACTTGTCTTGATATCTCTGTTGAGTTTGAAAATTATTTAGATTATCAAAATAATTTTAATCCAAAATTAGAATTTTTAAATAATTTGTTATATAATATAAAAAATAATCTTTGGCAAGAAACTTTTAATATTTTAAATAATTTTGATATTATATCGTTACCCAGAGCTAAAAAAAATACAGATCCTGAGCTAAAACAAAATTTAAAAGACTTACATGACGAATTTAAAATAATTATTAATAATTTAAAATCAAATTATTTTTTTGTTGATCAAGAAGAATTTATTCAAGATATAAATTATATATCTCAAAATTTTGAAATACTTACTCAAATAATAAAAAAATTTTTTGATAAATATACTGAGTTAAAAATTTCCAAAAATTATCTTGATTTTTCTGATTTAGAACAGCTGGCTATTAAATTATTATTAAAAAAAGATGGCGATAAATATATAAAAACACAGATAGCCCAAAATATTTCCGAAAATTTTAAAGAAATATTTATCGACGAGTATCAAGATACGAATTTAACCCAAGAATATATTTTTAAAGCAATCTCGAAACAAGAAACAAATTTATTTCTTGTTGGGGACGCAAAGCAAAGCATCTATCGATTTAGACAGGCTCGACCAGAACTTTTTGTTAAAAAAAATAATAATTATAATAACTACGACGGACAAAACTTCCCAGCTAAAATTATTTTAAATCAAAATTTTAGAAGCAACGAAAATATTACTAGTTTTGTTAACTTTATTTTTTTTCAGCTGATGTCAACAGAAACCGGCGAAATTGATTATAATAACAACCAAAAATTAGTGTCTTTTTTTAAAGGCCAAAACTTAGATTTAAATTTAAAAAATCAAGATACACAAACAGAAATATGTTTATTAAAAACCGATCAAAAACAATCTAGCGAAAACAAGCTTCTTAACGAAGCTTATTATATAGCTACTAAAATAAAAAAGATGGTCGAAAATAAATTTAAAATTAAAAAAAATAATATATTATCTGAAGTAACTTATGGAGATTTTTGTATCTTGATGAGATCTCCAAACGAAAAAACAAAGTATTTTATTAAAGCTTTTAATAAACTTGGAGTTCCGCTAGTTGCCGAACAAAATAATAATTTATTCGAATCAACTGAAATTATAACTATTATATCTTTTTTGAAAATTATTAATAATCCTTTGGACGATATTAGCCTTTCGTCTGTTATGTTATCTGAAATATTTGAATTTTCATCAGACGATATTTTAATATTAAAAAATTATAATCAACCTAATTTATTTCAGGCCATCAAAGAAGATATCAAAAAACCAAATTCAAAATATATAAAATTATATAAATACATAATTTTATACAAGAACTTTTCTAATTTTTTGTCGCTAGATAAGCTTTTAGAAAAAATATATATCGAAACAGATTTTTATAATATAATTAAAATTAATAAAAATAAAAACACTAGACAAAATAATCTTGATTTATTTAAAAACTTAGCTAAAGAATTTTCCGAGTCTGTTAATAATAATTTAGTCGAATTTATATATTATTTAAATAAATTAAAAGACCAAAAATTATCTTTACAAACAAATAATACTGAAAATCTGTCTGAATTTAACTGTGTTAAATTAATGAGTATTCACAAATCAAAAGGTCTAGAATTTAATATCGTTATTTTAGCCGATACAAGTCGTCAAATTAATAAAATCGATATTAGATCTTCGATTTTGTTCCATCCTGATTTGGGCTTTGGATTTAATAAATTTGATATAGATAAAAATATAAAATATTCTACCCTACCTAAAAGCGCTATAAAACTAGAACTAGAGAAAAATATGCTTTCAGAAGAACTTAGAATTTTATATGTTGCTTTAACAAGAGCTAGAGAAAAATTAATAATTATTATTCTTGATAATAATTATCAAAAAAGATTTGATTATTGGGCAAGTCTATTGAACGTAAACTTAAAAGAAAATAAATTAAAGAAAAATATCCCTGCTTATTTAATAAAACAAGCTAAAAACTATGAGGACTTTTTTATTTTAGCACTCTTAAGACACCCAGAATCTAAAAAAATAATTAGCAATAATAATATTATTAGTCTAACAGATAAGATCCCTCAAATTATAATTAATCAAGTTAATTTTAATCAAGAAAATATTTTAGATGGCTCAAATAACCAAAATAATATATCTAATAATAATATTATTAAACCAAATCAAGATATAATTAATATAATAAAAAAAAGAGTAGATTATAATTATTATTTTAAGAATCTAACTTCTGTTCCCTCAAAGCTCGGTGTTTCTGATATCGCTAAAAAAGATTTGGTTTTAAAATTCAGCTTTGAAAAAAAACCAAAATTATTTTATAAAAATAATTTAACAAACGCCGAACGAGGAAATATTTTACATAAATTTATGCAATTCGCTGATTATAAACAAGCTAAATTAGATTTAAATTCAGAATGTCTTAGGCTTTTAAATCAAGAATTTCTTTCTCAAGAAGAATATGAAAACTTAGATAGAGAAAGACTCTCTAAGTTTTTTAACTCTGAACTATATAATATAATTTCTTCGGCTGATAAAGTCTATCGAGAACTAAGATTTGTTTATCCCATATCAACTTCTCAATTAAATTATTTTGATCCTCAAGAAATAAATCACGATAATATAATAGTTCAAGGAATAGCTGATTGTGTAATCGAAAACCAAGACGGAATAATAATTATAGATTACAAAACAGATAAAATAAACCATATCGAAGAGCTATATCAAAAATATAGTGATCAAATTTTAATTTATCAAGAAGCTCTATCCGAAATATTTCATAAAAAATCAAATAAATCTATTATATATTCTTTTTACTTAAATAAATATTATATTATTAAAAATTAGATTTTTTTATTTGACCCTACTCGATATTTTTACAAAGATTCTACTGAAAATTTTCAAAATATTTGTCTCGCTTAAGACTATGTAAAATGTCTAAAAGTAATATAGTCAAATAAATTAGCCCGAAAACAAAAAAATATTGGATTTTTTATAAAAGCTCTTTACAAATAACAAATAATTATAGAGCATATCATGTTTCTCCTGTCTTTAGTTTTTAACCAACTCTATGTTTGCAGGATTTGAACTGAATATGCTCTATTTTTATTTATTTTTTAAGCTCTATTCTTTTACACGCCAACATTTCATTATAGAGATTAAAACTTAATTAATCTTCATCACTAGATTCGTCTTCTTTAAAATTAGGACTACTAAATAATACTTCATCATACTGATCGTCAAAAAATTCGTCTTCTTTCGAATCTCCATAATTATCATCATCATTATAGCTAGATCCTAAATTATTATAATCTATTTCATAATCATCATAACCCGCTCCAAAATTATTATAATACCTAGATTCAAAATTATTATTATTATAATCATAACTAGATCCAAAATTATTATAATAGCTAGATCCAAAATAATTCTGGCTTGAGCCTAAATTATTATTATAATTATCATAGCTAGATCCAAAATTATTATAATAGCTAGATCCAAAATTATTATAATAGCTAGATCCGAAATAATTCTGATTAGAACCTAAATTATTATTATAATTATCATAACTAGATCCAAAATTATTATTATTGTAATCATAACTAGATCCAAAATTATTATAATAGCTAGATCCGAAATAATTCTGGCTTGAGCCTAAATTATTATTAGAATCTCCTAAATTTTGATTATTATAACCAGGAACCATTGCAAAAGTAGAAATTATCGACAGATTAACTACAACAGAAAAAACAGATATGTAAGTAAATTGCTTCTTAAAATTTTTAATTTTAAATATACTCATAATATAAAACCCCTTTCAAAATTGTATTATAAATATATTATATATTAAATTTATATTTTCGTCAAGATGTTTTTTTAAATTTTTATTAATTATTCAAAAACAAAAAAATCAAGTTTGACAAATAACACAAAAAATAAAATTGCTATTATTAAATTTTTAAAAAATAACAGCAATTTTAAAAAAACTAAGTAAATTTTATTATCGTCGTATTCCCAGACGGAAGATAAAGATTATTGTTTTTTATATTTAAGCCGATTTCGTCCGAAATAGCAATTATTTTATTTTTAACAGACTCCCCAAATCTATTAATCAAAACTGTTTTTAATAAACACTCCATAACCCCGCTAGAGAGTCCTGTTGAGTATGAATTTAAAATAAAAAATAAAGGCTGATCAGATAATATATTAACACACGTACTCAGTAAATCATATATATTTTCTTCTAACTTCCAAATTTCTCCCCCAGGACCTCGACCATAAGACGGCGGATCTAAAACAATGGCGTCATATCTATTATTTCTCTTATATTCTCTAGCAATAAATTTATTACAATCGTCAACGATCCAGCGTACAGGTCGAGAGTCTAGCTTAGATAAAACAGCGTTTTCCCTCGCCCAAGAAACAATCCCCTTGGACGAATCAACATGACAAACACTCGCGCCGGCTTCGGCCGCGGCTAAACTGGCACCCCCAGTATAAGCAAAAAGATTTAATAATTTTATCTCTCGACCAGATTTTTTTATTTCGTCTATAATAAAATCCCAATTGACAGCTTGCTCAGGAAAGAGACCTGTATGTTTAAACCCTGTTGGTCTAATTAAAAATTTTAGATTTTTATAATTAATAACCCAGCTTTCTTTAAATTTTTTTTTAATTTCCCAACTTCCTCCGCCAGATCTTGATCTTATATATCTGGCGCTATAATCTTCCCAATATTTATTATTTTTTTGAGATTTCCAAATTATTTGAGGATCCGGTCTTATTAATATAACATCTCCCCAACGCTCAAGTCTCTCGCCCCAAGAAGCATCTAAAAGTTCATAATCTAACCAATCGTTTGAAATTCTCATCTATATTCCAAACCTTTCTTGAACTAGATTAGAAAGCTCGTTAGCAATTTTTTTGATTTGATTCTCGTCGACCCCTTCGGTCATAACTCTGAGCAATGGCTCTGTCCCAGACGGCCGAAGTAAGATCCTCCCGTTGTCGCCTAGTTCTTTTTCAAACTCTTTAATTCTTTCTAAAATAACATTATCTTCTAGAATATTATATTTTTCAGCATTTTTAACTTTAACGTTTATTAAAACTTGCGGACAGGTCGTCATAATCGACGCTAACTCAGAAACTTTTTGGTCAAGTCCTTTTAATATTTTCAAGAAATTAACAGCAACAAGTTGACCATCACCTGTTGTAGAGTAATCTAACAAAATTATATGTCCAGACGCTTCTCCGCCGATACAATATCCGTTTTCTTTCATCTTTTCGAGAACATATCTGTCACCAACTTTTGTTGTTTCGACTTTTATATTATTTTTCTTAGCCATCTTAAAAAGACCTAAATTAGACATAACAGTTACTACAATCGTATTTTTAGCTAACAAATCTTTGTCTTTTAAATATTTTGACATAATAGCTATAATTTTATCGCCATCAATAACTTGACCTTTTTCGTCTACGATTAAACAACGATCCGCGTCGCCATCAAAAGCGAATCCGACATCACATTTGTTTTTTATAACAAAATCACAAAGATTTTCTATATGAGTCGAACCACAATTATTATTTATATTTAGACCGTTAGGTTTATCATTAATTATTAAATAATCAATCTTTAAGCTATCAAATAATTTTTTAGCCGTTGCGCTAGCCGACCCATTCGCGCAATCGATCGCTATTTTTAAATTTTTAAAATCTAAATTATTTAAATCAATACTTGATTTTATATAATTAATATATTCGTCGATACTGTCAAAGCTCGCTGAAACTTTACCAAATTCGCTATCTTGTTTTAAATTAAAATCTAAATTATTATTTTTAGATTTTATTATATCTCTTATTTTTTCTTCTATTCGGGTCTCTATCTCGTCAGGTAATTTATAGCCATCTTTATTAAATATTTTTATTCCGTTGTATTCAAACGGATTATGTGACGCTGAAATCATAAACCCAGCACTAGCATTATATTTATTTATCAAAACAGCAACAGCTGGAGTCGGAACAACTCCTAGGCTAATTACGCTGGCTCCAACGCTACAAAGCCCAGCAGCCAAAGCGCTTTCTAACATATCTGACGAAATTCGTGTATCTTTTCCTATAATAAATACTGGCTTTTGATGATAATATTCGCTAAGAACTGATCCTGCTGCTCTTCCTATATTCATCGCAAGCTCACAAGTCAACTCACTCCCAGCAACTCCCCTTACACCGTCGGTGCCAAAAAATTTATTCATAATTACTATTTACTCCTTAATTAAATTAAAAAATATTATAATTTTATATTTAAATATTTATAAGCTAAGTCTGTTGCTAAGCGTCCTCTTGGAGTTCTATTTATAAATCCAATTTGCATTAAATATGGCTCATAAACGTCTTCTAGAGTAACAGCTTCTTCGCCAATCGAAGCCGCTAAAGTTTCTAGCCCAACAGGACCTCCTCCAAAGTTTTTTATAATTATTTCCAGCATCTTTTTGTCTGTCGAATCCAAACCAAGCTTATCGATTTCTAATTTATCTAAAGCGCTATTCGCGCTTTGTTTATTTATAACGCCGCCAAAATTAATTTGAGCGAAGTCTCTTACCCGTTTTAAAATTCTATTAGCGATCCTAGGAGTCCCTCGACTTCTAGAAGCAATCTCTAGCGCACCTGATTTTTCACAGGATATCTCTAACAAACTAGCACTTTGTAAAACTATTTTTGAAAGATCTTCTGAAGAGTAAAGCTCTAATTTTTGTGTAATTCCAAATCTATCTCTAAGAGGCGCTGAAAGCTGACCTGCTCTCGTCGTTGCTCCAATTAAAGTAAATCTCGGTAAATCTAATCTAATAGACCTAGCCGAAGGTCCCTTTCCGATAATTATATCTAACTGATAGTCTTCCATTGCTGGATATAAAATTTCTTCGACACTCCTAGAAAGTCTGTGGATTTCGTCGATAAATAAAATATCATTCGGAGCTAAGTTAGTCAAAATAGCGGCCAAATCCCCAGGTTTTTCGATAGCCGGACCGGACGTTATTCTAATATTTACTCCCATTTCTTTGGCAATAATATTAGAAAGCGTTGTTTTTCCAAGGCCTGGCGGGCCATAAAACAAACAATGATCGAGCGCTTCGTTTCTCTCTTTGGCTGCTTTTATAAAAATATTCATATTTTCTTTTACTTTATTTTGACCAATATACTGAGAAAAATTTTGTGGTCTTAGCGAAAACTCGATATTCGAGTCATCCAAAGGACTAAAATCAGGCTCAACTAAACGATTTTCAAAGTCCTTATCTTTAAATTTTTTATTTTTAAATTCTTTATTTTCAAATTCTTCAATCACGATATACACTCCTCGATTATAGCTCTTTTAAAGCTTTTTTTATTATTTCTTCTGTTGATAGAGCGCTATCATATTTTTTTATTATTTTTAAAATATCTGGTTCGTTATATCCGAGAGATTTTAAAGCTTCAGTAGCTTCTAATATATTTAGATTATTATTTTCTGAGCTGTTTTTTATAAAACTTGTTTCTGAAACCAAGCCAAATTCTAGTTTATCTTTTAGCTCTAAAACTATTCTTTGAGCCGTCTTGGGACCAATACCCTGACATTTATTTATTATTTTATAATCGTTTGTTGAGATAGCCATCGCAAGTCTTTCAGGAGTAAAATTAGATAAAATAGACATCGCAGCTTTCGGACCAATACCAGAAATATTAATCAAAGCTTTAAAACATCTCAGTTCATCTTTGTTAATAAAACCAAACAAATCAATGGCGTCTTCTTTTATATTCATATATGTATATAAAAAATTGATCTCACCTATTTTTAAATTATTAGCTGTATTATCAGAAACACAGCACTTAAATCCAATATTATTACATTCTATTATAGCTATATTGGGTTCAAGATGTGAAATAAGACCGTTTAAACTATAAATCATAAATCTAAAAATCCTTAAAATTATATA
>JAGAUG010000015.1 GCA_017828935.1 Oscillospiraceae bacterium
ATTATTTTTAATAATATTATAAATTTTATTAGAAAATTTTATTGATTCTTTTATAGATAAAATTATAATATATATAATAAATATATTAAATGGGATATCTATTATAGATTCATAAAAAATTCCTCGCCAGCCGTAATTTATAAAAATAAATGTTGTGTGGAGGCCTAAACCTAGACCTTTTAAAAAAGCAACGAGGCTTATAGCGAGCGAAAATATAGGAGAGAAGCCAAGAACAAAAATAATTATTATATAAATATTAGATGAGATAATATTAGATAAAAATAAATTTTTAAGACTTGAGTTTGACTTGTTTTGGATCGTTTTATCGAACCAGTCGTGTATAATTTCTAAGCTTTTTTCGGCGCCGAAGTATATATAAGAAACGCCGAATAAAAATCCGGATATTAATATAAACCAAATTATATTTGTTATAAAACGATCTGAAGTTCTCGAATTTTTAATATTTTTTTTTAGGATTTTTTCGTCTAATATTTTTGGGGTTGGAGATTTTGGTTCTAGCTCTAAAAAATTTTTTGAGTTATTATTATTTATATTTAAAATATCAGATATATCTTGATTTGTTTTTGTTTTATTCATCTATTTTGGTGACCTCCTGAAGTTTGTTATTATATTTATATATTTATATTTTATGAGGACAACTTAATAAATAGACCAAATTATATTTTTAAAGCTTATATTAAAAATATTTAAAATATTAAAATATTTAGAGGATGTGATAAGTTGTGATAGAAGTAGTTGGGTTAACTAAAAAATACGGTCAAAGAGTAGCTATTGATGATATATCTTTTAATGTTAACAAAGGTGAAATTGTTGGTTTTTTGGGTTCTAACGGAGCAGGGAAGTCTTCAACGATGAATATTTTAACAGGATATATATCTGCTACTAGTGGAAAAGTTAAGATAGACGGGATAGATATTTTAGAAGAGCCAATTAAAGCTAAGAAAAAAATAGGATATTTACCTGAAACGCCGCCACTTTATATGGATATGAAAGTTAGCGAATATCTTGACTTTGTTTTTGAATTAAAAAAAGTTAAACAAGATAAAAAATCTCATCTTGACGAAATTTGTGAGTTAGTTAAGATAACAGACGTTAAAGACCGTGTAATTAAAAATTTATCAAAGGGCTATAAGCAACGTGTTGGGTTAGCTCAGGCTTTAATTGGAAGTCCGGAGCTTTTGATCTTAGATGAACCGACTGTTGGTTTAGATCCTAAACAAATAATCGAAATAAGAAATTTAGTAAAAAAACTAGGAGAAAGTCATACTGTAATTTTATCTTCTCATATTTTGTCTGAAATTCAAGCTGTTTGTGATAAAGTTATTATTATTAATAAGGGCAAGATTGTCGCTAACGAAAAGACCGAAAATTTATCTAATATAATTTCGGCAGATTCAAGAATATTATTAGATATTATTGGTAATCAAGACGAAATTTATCAAGTTATTTCGGGTCTAGACGAAGTAGAATCAGTAGAAAAATTAAATAATATAAATAATATAAATAATATAGACGAGATTTATAGTTTTTCGATAAAATCTAAAAATGGCGTCGATATAAGAAAAATTATTTCTAAAGCGGTTGTCGACGCAGGTAGTATTATTATCGGTCTTAGACTAAGTGGTTTTTCTTTAGAAGATATATTCTTAAAATTAACGGATTCTAAGTCTGATCAAGATTTTGATCAGGATCAAGATCAAGATATATTTTTGTCTAATCAAGAAAAAGAAAAAATAAAAAAAACTCTAGTCGATATAAAAGATAAAGTTATAGATAATTTATCAAGAATCGATGTTGACGATATCGAATTAGAAAAATTTAAAATTAAAAAAAATAATATAGAAGGAGATGAATAGAACATGTGGGCAATATTCAAAAGAGAGATAAAAGCTTATTTTTTATCGTCGATAGGATATATTTTTTTATCTGTATTTTATCTTTTTTCGGGTTACTTTTTTTACGCGACTTCTATAATGGCTGGTAGGGCGGATTTAAAATATGTTTTTTCGAATTTATTAGTTATATTAATATTTTTGTTGCCGATGCTTACGATGAAACTGATGAGCGAAGACAAAAAGTTAAAGACAGATCAGTTGTTGTTGACTTCGCCAGTTAATTTGTTTTCTGTTGTTTTTGGTAAGTTTCTCGCTGCTTTGACGACTTTGTTTTTCGGAGTTTTAATTATGTTTGTGTTTGCTGGTGTTCTTTGTTTTTTGGCTACTAGTTTTGATTGGATAATATTTTTGTGTAACGTGTTGGGATTATTATTACTTGGAAGTGCTTTAATTTCGATTGGAATTTTTATTTCGTCTTTAACAGAAAATCAAGTTATTTCTGTAATTTCTAGTTGTGCTGTAATATTATTATTATTTTTTATTGACGGGATCAGCGCTACAATAAATATGAATTTTATTTCAAAAGCTTTGTCGTCGTTGTCGATTATACGGCCTTATAACGAGTTTACTTACGGTTTGTTTTCGTTGCCGAATATTGTTTTGTTTTTTAGTTTTACTATTGTATTTTTATTTTTAACGGCGCGAGTATTAGAGAAAAAAAGATGGGCTAGTTAATAAAATTAAAAAATAAGGGGAGTGAAATAAGCAGTGAAAGAACTAAGAAAAAAATTAAATAATCCTAGATTTAAACATGGAACAGCATCTACTGTTATTACTTTAACTTTTTTGGCGATTATAATTTTAATTTATGTTATATCTATAAAGCTTCATGATAAATATAATTTGTCTATTGATATGACGTCTAAAAAAATATTTGAAATTTCTCAAGAAAGTAAAGATTATTTACAAAGTCTTGATAAAGATATTATTATAAGAGTGTTGTTACCTGAAAAAGATTTTTTAGAACATCCTTACTATCCTGAACAATATAATCAAGTAAATCGTATTTTAAAAACGTGTAAAAAATACGGAAAAAATATTTTGTTAATTTACGACGATATAATAAAAAATCCGAAACTTGCTGATAAATATGACAGCGAAATTAGCCAATATAGCGTAGTTGTAGAATCTAAGACTGATAGCAATCGGTATAGAGTTTTAGATATAGATAATTTATTTGAAATTAATCAAGGTTACGGTTCGATAGATTTGACTTCGTCTAAAGCTGAACAAGCGGTTATATCTTCGATTATGGCGATTACTTCTGATGATCAAGTTAGGGTAGGTTTTTTATCTGGACATCAAGAATCAGATCTTTCAGGATTTAAGAAATTACTTTCAGATAATTTATATCAAGTTTCAGATATAAATTTATTAACAACAGATATTCCTCAAGAACTTTCTTTGATTATTATTGCTACACCGGAAAAAGATTTTACAACGGATGAGATTAAGAAATTAGATCAATATTTAGATAATGACGGTAAGCTTGGAAAAAATATCTTATATTTTGCTGGTTTAAACCAAGGTGATTTACCTAATTTGGAGTCTTTTTTAAGTAAGTGGGATTTTAGTATAGAAAAGGCTGTTGTTTACGACCAAGTTAATATGACGCAGTTAGGTCAGTATTCTTCGATTGTTGAATATTCAGATTCAGATTTATTTAAAGCTCTAATAGATAAAAATGCTTATACAGTATTTTTAAGTCCAAGATTAGTTAGGTTTACTGGAGAAGATACCGAAGAAAAAACTCATTCAGAGTTTTTAAGTTTTTCTAGCGATGCGGTTGGGTTAAGTTATAAAGAAGACTCGATTGAGAGTGTAGACAATCCGTCTTTTAAAGGTCCGTTTGCTGCGATTGCTAAAACTTCGAAGTTTTTAAAGACAAATAAAAATAATGTTTCTTCAGTTATTGTTTCAGGTTCTATTTTTTCAGTAGATAGTGTTTTATTATATAATATGCCTGTTGCTAACGCACAAGCTTATTTAAAAATTATTAGTAACATAACAGATAAAAAAAATATTGGAGTAAATATTGTTCCAAAAGAATTTTCTGGAGAAAAAATTAATATTAAACAAAGTACAGTTGAGATGTTTAGACTGGTATTTGTTGTATTAGTTCCGTCGATTGTTGTTGGGGCTGGTTTGTCTGTTTGGGTATCTAGGAGGCACAAATAGCTATGACAACAAATACAAAAAAAGCGATTATTTTAAGTATTTCTGTTTTTATTTTGAGTTTAATTTTGTTTTGTGTAAAGTACTTACCAGATAATTCAAATACAGAAGATCTGAAAACAGATAAGCAATCTCTTAATATAATTAACGAACATATCGAAAATATTAATAATATTAATATAATTAACGACTACGGAGAATATAATTTTGTAAAAGGCACTAACGATAGTAGTAATCTTGTTATAGAAGAGTTAATTAATTATAAAAAAAATCAAAATGCTTTTGATGAATTAAGCGATAAAGTTTGTAACTTTGTTGCTGATAAGATAGTTAATATATCAGAAACTGATCAAGAGCTTTATGGTTTTAATATTCCTCGAGCTAAGATTAATATAAAATATAATAATAATTTAGAGATAAAATTATTAATTGGGAACGCAGCTCCAGGAAATATAGGATATTACGTAACTAAACAAGACTCTTCGCAAGTATATCTTGTTTCTGATAATGTTATTTCTGTATTTTTAAAATCTAAACTTGATTATATTTCTTTAGATATAATTTCGCAAAAATCTGACGACGAGGCGATGAAAGATCTAGAATATGTTGAACTAACAAATAATAATCAAGACGAAAAAATAAAAATAATAAAAACTAAATCTAAAAATAAATATAATATAATTGAGCCGATACAAAAAAAAGTTTCTGAAGTTGGATCAAAAACAATAGAATCTTTTGAAAATATTTTCGCTCAAAAAATCGAAGCGATAAATTTAACTTCAGAAGATATAGAAAATTTTGGATTTAATAATCCTGTCGCTAGTTTAAATTTAAAATATAAAGATCAAGAAGTTATTAATATTTTAATATCTGAGATACCTGAAAGCGAAGATTTTTTTGTATTTAGAAAAGACTATAATATTATATATAGAGTTTCTAAGTCTAATTTAGATTGGGTTTATATTAAAACAGATGACTTGATATAATTTATAAAAATTAACGAAAGGCGGTAATATTTTTGGCTGAAGATTTAAATAAAAATAACGTAGTTTATTCGATAAATGGGCCTGTTGTTATGGTTAAAGATACAAAAGACTTTTTGATGTTAGAAATGGTCTACGTTGGCTACAAGAAACTTATCGGAGAAGTTATATCGATAAATGATAAATTTACGACTATTCAAGTTTATGAGACAACAACAGGTCTAAAGCCAGGAGAACCAGTTGTTGGGACTGGCGATAATATGTGTGTATTACTTGGTCCAGGAATAATATCTAATATATTTGACGGAATAGAACGTCCATTAAAAAAATTAGAAGAAAAATCCGGTGCTTTTATAAGCGAAGGTTGCGATGTTGATAATTTAGATATGACTCGTCTTTGGGATGTAAAAATAACAGCGAAGCTCGGCGAAAATTTAAAACACGGCTATGTTTACGCGACTTGTCAAGAGACACCGCTTATAGAACATCGTTGTTTATTGTCGCCAAACTCTAAAGAAGGTGAAGTTATTTTTGTAGCCGAAGACGGAAAGTATAGCTTAAAAGACGTTATTATAAAAATAAAAACTTCGAAGGGCGAAATTATTGATATTAATCTTTATCAAAAATGGCCAATTAGAGTTCCTAGGCCAGTTCTAAATAGAATGCCGTTGAGACAACCGTTAGTTACTGGACAAAGAGTTATTGATTCGATGTTTCCGATTGCTAAAGGCGGAACTGGTGCTGTTCCTGGTGGCTTCGGAACCGGAAAAACGATGACTCAACACCAGCTAGCTAAGTGGTGTGATGCAGACATAATAGTTTATATCGGCTGCGGTGAGCGCGGTAACGAGATGACACAAGTTTTAGAAGAGTTCTCTGGTTTGATTGACCCAAAATCAGGATGTCCGCTTACTGATAGAACTGTTTTGATTGCTAATACTTCTAATATGCCAGTTGCTGCCAGAGAAGCTTCGATATATACAGGAATTACTTTAGCTGAATATTATCGAGATATGGGTTATCATGTTGCTATGATGGCTGATTCAACTTCGAGGTGGGCGGAAGCGCTAAGAGAAATTTCAGGTCGTCTTGAAGAGATGCCGGCTGAAGAAGGGTATCCGGCTTACTTGCCGTCTAGATTATCTCAGTTTTATGAAAGAGCTGGTTATATGACGGCGCTAAACGGAAAGGAAGGCTCGATTTCAATTATTGGAGCTGTTTCGCCTCAAGGAGCTGACTTTTCTGAGCCTGTAACTCAAAATACCAAAAGATTTGTTAGAAGTTTTTGGGCTTTAGATAAAAATTTAGCTTATTCGAGACATTACCCAGCTATCAATTGGAACACAAGCTATAGCGAATATTTAGATGATTTAACGCCGTGGTATCACGAAAATATAGATCCGGAATTTATGAAATCTAGACAAAAAATATATTCGATTTTACAAGAAGAAAACAAATTGATGGAAATAGTTAAACTTGTCGGAGAAGATGTGTTACCAGACGATCAAAAGCTTGTTATAGAGATCGCTAAAGTTATTAGAGTAGGATTCTTACAACAAAATGCATATCATAAAGATGATACATACGTTCCGCTTGATAAGCAACTAAAAATGATGAACGTTATTATTAAACTATATGAAGTATCTAAGATGATAATTTCTAATGGAGTAGCGTTATCTTTATTAATCGAAAAGACAGATATGTTTGAGAAATTAATTAAAATGAAATATGAAATTCCAAACGATAATTTAGAAATATTTGATGAATACTTTGATGAAATTAATAAATTAACGCAATTTCAATCGATTAAATCAATTTAAAATAAATACAAATATTTTTAGGCGCGAAATTTTTATTTCGCGCCTGTTTTTAAAAAACAAACTAAAGACTTGTACGTTAAGATACAAGACAATTCGAAGCGTACAAGTCTTTTTTTTGTTTTTGTGATCCTATCTCTTAGGCTGGATAAACGCTAACTTTTTTGCGATCTTTACCAAGTCTTTCAAATTTAACTTTTCCATCAATTAAAGCAAATAAAGTATCATCCGAACCTTTGCCCACATTATTACCTGGGTGAATATGTGTTCCCCTTTGGCGAACTATTATGTTCCCGGACAAAACAAACTGACCATCTGATCTCTTAACTCCCAAACGTTTAGCAGCTGAATCTCTTCCGTTTTTGGTCGAGCCGCCTCCTTTTTTGTGAGCAAAAAACTGTAAACCTAAAATCAACAAAATATATCACTCCTTTTCAAAAAACTTAATTTTTATATTGTCAGGGTAAACCTCTGAAATATTAACGAGATGATTACACAACGATTTTATAAATAAAGAAGCTACTTCATTATCTTTATTAATCAGTTCAAAACAAACAATCGCTCTTATATCATCTATTTCTAAATTAATCTTTTCGCCAATAACGTTTTTAATTGCGTTAATAGTCATCTCAACTGCCGATGAAACAGCTGCACAA
>JAGAUG010000016.1 GCA_017828935.1 Oscillospiraceae bacterium
CCATCACTGGCGAAAACATACACTGGTAAACTAGAAATAACTAATCCTCCAATTACAACCGTTGGAATAAATCTTTTAATTAATTTTTTATTTTTCATAATACTAAAACCTCTCTTTTTTATTTTAAAATTTATTTTTTATAATTAATAATTTTATTAATTATATTTTTATTATATCTTAAAAATATAATCTTGTCAATAGTTTTTTAAAAAACATTTCAAGAATTTTATTTCTTATCACATCTCGTGTTAAATTTATGTTGAAACTCTAAAAAACACTCTTGATCTAGATTTTTATTTCTATATCAAAAGTGTTTTTTAGTTTAAATTATTTTTTATCTTAGATATACGTCTTGGCTAGGTCCATTTTTTAAATCGCCTGTATATTCTAGTGTACATTCTTCATTAATATATAATTTTTTGTATTTTTTTAAAAAGTTGCTGTTTAAAGTGCAACTTTCAGCGATTTTGTCTTTATATATGAGAGATATTTTTAAATTTAGTGCGCGCTAAATTAAAATTTTAATATTTAATAATTAAAAAATTTACTCGAGTAAATAAAATTAAATTTAAAAAATAAATCAAGCCTGAAAATAATATCTTAAGTTTATAAAACTCTTTTAAGAGAGAGAGAGTTTTTTTAACTTAGATTTTATCTTCGGGCTTTTAGTGCTAGAAAAAATTATATTTTTAATATTTCGTCGCAAAGTTGCTTGGCTTGGTTTAAATTATTAAAAACACCAATACTTATTCTAGAAGTACCTGTTTCTAATGTATTTTTTGTTTTGTGAGCTAGCGGCGAACAGTGGAGACCTCCTCTTAGCGCGAAATTTTTTTTATTTAATAATTTTATTATATTATCGCAATTTATATTATTAATATTAAAACTAAGAACCGGTAAATGTGTCCCTATCTTTGGAAACTCTGTATATAAAATAATATTTTTGTTTTTTATTAATCTCGAATATATATATTGCAATATTTTTATTTCATGACGATAAATATTATCTAGACCTTTATTATTTATAAATTTTAGACCGTAATATAAACTTAAAATTCCTATTGTGTTGCCTGTTCCGCTTTCTAATTTATCCGGCAAAAACTCAGGTTGAGAAAAATTTTGTGATACACTTCCAGTTCCGCCTTCGATTATTGTTGATAACTTATCAGCTTGATTAGTAATTAATATTCCTGTTCCGCTTAGCCCGTAAAGACTTTTGTGGCCCGGAACACATAAAAAATCAATATTTATATTTTTAATATTTATATCAATTATTCCGGCGCTTTGAGCTGCGTCAACTAAAAATAGAGCGTTGTTCTCGTGAGCTATATCAGATATTTCTTTTATTGGTAATATATTTCCAAATACATTTGAACCGTGAGTTGAAATAACAAGCTTTGTATTTTTTTTAATTAATTTTCTAAAAGACTCTAAAGTCTTTTCTGTATTATTTTCAAAAACTTCAGCTATATCGTAAGTTATTATTCCGAGTTGATATAATTTATAAATCGGTCTCAAAACAGCGTTATGTTCATAGCTAGAAATAACAACATGATCTCCTTGTTTTAACAAGCCTTTAATAACTATATTAATTGCCATCGTACAGTTAAGACAAAAAATAACGTCCTCGACGTCGTGAGCTCCAAAAAAATTAGCTACAGCTTCTCTTGTTTTATAAACCATCAACGCCGTTTCTATCGACATCTTGTGACCACTTCTCCCGGGGTTTCCACCATATTTAGTAAATATATCTTGTATTTTATTTTTAATAATTTGTGGCTTTGGAAAAGAAGTAGCGGCATTATCAAAATATATCATAAATCAATACGCTCTTTTCTTAATAATATTTAATTAATAAATTTAATATTATTTTTAATTAATAAATCTTTAATTTTTTTTATATTTGAATTTATTTTTAATTTATATCCACATCCTTGATAAGACTGATTATTAGATACACGTTCTAACTCAGATTTTATTTTTAATTTTTTTAATAATTGCTGTGCTTTAATAGCTTGTGTTATAGAAGAAAACTTTATAAAACTGTCTTGCATTTTAATTCACCTTCTTTTGATTAACGTCTTTTTATATATAATATGCTATTATATATAAAATTGACACAAAAATATTATAATTTATTTATAACACAAATTTATTTTTTAGCATAAAATAGATAGAATAAATTTTATAAATTTAAATAAGATGGGGTGTTAATTTAGCATGTTTTCAGTTTTAATTTCAGCGTTCTTACTTAGTTTATCTTCTTGTTTAGATAATATTGTTGTCGGAATCGCGTACGGGATGAAAAAAACAAAGATTAATTTTATTTATAATTTATTAATAGCGATAATTACATCATGCGGAACATTAATATCTATGTTGTCTGGTAGGCTTATTGCTACGATAATACCTGTTAGCGTTGCTCAAGGACTTGGCGCAGCAATGATAATTATAATCGGCATATATTTTATACTAGAATATTTTATTAAAAAAAATCGAGATAATAATCTCGATAATGAATTAGATATTATAAAATCACAAAATAATTGTTGCGAAATAAAACAAAATAACTGCGAAAAATCTATTAGTCTTAAAGAAACAATTATGCTTGCCTTCGCTTTAACGATTAATAATTTAGGAATCGGTATCAGCGCTAGCTTAGCCGGAGTAAGTATTATTGCGACAGTTATTTTGACTTTTATTATAAGTATCTTAACTATTATACTAGGAATTTCAATGGGTTATAACGTCATTGGGCGACTATTTGGAAAGTTTGCTTCTTTAGTATCTGGAATCTTAATGATAATCCTAGGAATTATAGAATTTTTTTAATTTTCAAATCTTATATTAAATAAAAATATAAATAAGACGCGTTTTTTCGCGTCTTATTTATATTTTTTTATAATAAATATTTTAGTATTTTATGTTAAGCTTTTAATCTTGTAATATACATGTTATAACTTAATCTTAATCTTAATTTCAATCTCTTAGTCAGGCTTACGCTGACTAGAAATCTTCACAAATAACCCTGATATAAATTTCTGGCGTACTCGTCGCCCTAACGATTAATAACGATAGCTCAAAGAACCAAAGTGCTAAAATAAATTAGCTTACTAACAAAACTATTTTTTTGAGCTCTATTCTTTTATGCCCCAACTCTTAACAAAGAACCAAAATCAACTAATAACCTGTTTACATCAATATTTATTTACAGGACTTGTTACTATTAGATTAGAACTAAAAACTATTTTATTTACTAAATTCTTTAACTAACATATCTTTTTTAATTTTTTCGGCTTCAACTGAACCCACCAAAACCCCTAAGATCTCAAAACTAAACTCCAAAGCAGCCCCTGGACCTCTTGCTGTTATAAACTTTCCGTCTTTACAAACGTTTTTATCAGTTATAATTGCTCCAAAAAGCCTATCTTGAAAATCTGGAAAACAAACAGCTTCTCTATCTCTAAGTAATCCAAGTTGACCTAAAATCATCGGCGCCGCACAAATCGCTGCTATATACATTTTTTTATCAAGTGCATAATCTATAACGTTATTTATAAATTCACTTTGTTGTAAATTAAGAGTACCTGGCATCCCTCCAGGAAAAACAATCATTTTTATTTTACTCGAAAAAACAAAATCACTTTCTAAAACATCACACTTAATAGTTATCCCATGAGACCCCGTTACATAAATACTAGAAAGTCCTACAATACAAACATCAATTTCGGCACGTCTTAAAACATCAATAACTGATATTGCCTCTATTTCTTCAAAACCTTGAGCTAAAAAAATTGCAACTGACATTTTTCTTTTCATCCTTAATATTTATTATATTTTATTTATAAATTTTCTAAATTCTTCGAATATTACTTTATTTTTTATTATTTCTTAATTTTATTACAATACATAAACATGATTCTAAAAAATAGATTTTATTTCTTAATTTCGGATCTTATAAAAATTAAATTTTATTAATAAATATTATCTTGATTACTTAAATTATAAATAATTAAGATAATCAAGATAATAAATTTTTATTTTTATTTAATTTTA
>JAGAUG010000017.1 GCA_017828935.1 Oscillospiraceae bacterium
GATATCGATAAAGAAAAGTTTACAGGTCTAAAAAGACGACCGGAGCAGAAAGAAATAACCAAAAAAGAGATATATAGGAAATTGGAAAGAGAAGAAAATATGATACATATGGTAGAAAAAGATGATATACAGATTTATCCAGTAAATGAAATTAAGCCGAATGTAATAGAGATAGTTGATATTGATGTAATGGGCTCAATAAAAAAAATTGAACAAATATACTCAATAAATCCAATTAATCAGATAGATACTGTGGATGGAACAGATGAAGAAATGATGGATTTGATAGAAAATTACTAAGAAAATAATTTATTTAAATAAAAAAGTTCTTTGAAAGAACATTAAGAATTTTAGAGAGATTCTATATATAAAAACACTCTTGATTTAATCTTAAATTAAAAAATCAAGAGTGTTTTTAATTTAATTATAGACTCTAGCGAACGAAATATTTGAATAATAATGATTTAAAATTTCTTTAAAATCAGACCCGTTGTTAGCCATATAATTAGCTCCATATTGACTTAAACCTATATCGTGACCGTAGCCCTTAACAAGAAACTCAAAAGTATTATTATCTTCGTTGTAGTTAACTTCAAAATTTGAAGATCTTAAATTAAATAAATTTCTTATTTTCGAACCTGAAATATTATTATTATTAATATTAATATTTAATACCGACCCAGAATCTGATCTTTGAATCTCTTTAAACCAGTTATTAGGCTCTGAAGATAAATTTAAATCTTGAAAATTATTATTTAAAATACTCTCGACATCTTTTTTTAAAAATCTCGCGCTTGTTTGATAATTTGGAGCTAAATTATCTCCAAAGCTTTCTTTAGGCGCTAAATAAGGCGCTTCCCCTCCCCAAATATCATGAGCCGATTCTGTTTTTCCGCTAGAGATCGCGTGGTAAGCCGCTATTATCGGCTCGTTTTGATATAATAATATTATATCAATTACTTCTTCCGAAGCTTTTTTTATTATATTCCAATATTCGTCGAATTTATCACAAAATCTCTTTTGAGCAATTTCTTCAGTAACATAGTTTTTCCAATTCGAAGGATCAGCACTAAAATCAGCACCCCCTAACTTCGGATCTGGATTTTTAGTTTGTTCTTGGCGCATCTTAAGAGCGTATGTGTGAGCACAAACTGCTTGAGCTTTTAAAGCCTCAGGATGGAAAGTCGGCGGCATCTCAGCACAAACCGCTCCAATTACATAGTCTTTTTCAGATATACGATCTATCTTTCCGGTTTTTAAATTTAATATATCAAAATATCCGTCAGACTTTATTTTATTATTATCAAGTACTTCTTTATCTTTTGAATTTTTAATTTTAGCTTCTAAAATAATATCAGATAATTTTTCTAACTGGTCTTTTTCTTTTGTTTCTAAATCTTTTTTTAAAATCTTTTTTGATTTAGATTTAGATTTTTTTATTAAATTCGTATTATTTAAAATAACTGGCTTTATTTTATTAGCTGTAATTAACGGCGCTAAAAATAATATAATATAAATTAATAAAAACAATAAAATTTTAAAACTCGATTTTTTTAGTTTCTTTGGTTTTTTCAATAGTATTTTACCTCCTAAGTTTTATATACTTCCAATAATAGGATATTCATGTTTATAAAAAAAAATTCATAAAAAATTAAAATAAAAATTAAATTAAAATAAAAATTAAATTAAAATAAAAATTAAATTTATTTATTCGAGTTATAATATTTATATAAATAATATTTAAATAAAACTAATGGGAGATAAAAATAATGATAAATAAATTTTCAGAAGAAAAAATTATTGAATTAATTAAAACAAATAATATTAATTTTATAAGGCTCCAGTTTGTAGATATTTTTGGAATCCAAAAAAATGTCTTAATTAGTAGTAATCAAATAAAAAAAGCTCTTAGCGGCCAAATAATGATCGACGGAAGCTCTATCGAAGGTTTTGTTAGAGTTAACGAGTCAGATCAATATTTAAAGCCAGATATAAATACTTTTATGATCTTACCCTGGGAATCAGAAAACGGAAAAGTAGCTAGATTTATTTGCGACGTTTATAACCCCGACGGAAGTAATTTTATTGGCGACCCTAGAAGCGTTTTAAAAAAAGCTTTAAAAAAAGCTAGCGATAAGGGCTATATATTTAACGTCGGCCCGGAGTGTGAATTTTTTTTATTTCAGTTAGATAAAGAAAATCGACCTTCTACTAAAACAAATGACGAAGCTAGTTATTTTGATCTTGGGCCTCTTGATCGAGGTGAAAACGTTCGACAAAAAATTTGTTTAGCTCTTGAGGAGCTAGGTTTCGAAATAGAAGCAGCTCACCACGAAGTCGCCGCCGGCCAACACGAGATCGATTTTAAATATACAGATGCTCTTCGCGCCGCTGATAATATTATGACGTTTAAGCTAGCTGTCAAAACAATTGCTCAAAAAAATAATCTTCATGCGACTTTTATGCCCAAACCAATTTTCGGTGTTTGTGGCTCCGGGATGCATATCAATATGTCTATTTTTAAGAATAACCAAAATATATTTTTTGATATTAATAATAAAAAAAAGCTTTCTAAAACAGCTTATAATTTTATAGCGGGTTTAATTAATCATATCGACGCAATTACAGCAATCACAAATCCCCTAGTTAATTCTTATAAGAGACTTGTTCCGGGCTACGAAGCGCCTTGTTTTTCGGCTTGGTCAACCGGAAACCGAAGCGCTTTAATTAGAGTCCCGACGGCTAGAGGCCAAAGTACTCGTCTCGAACTTAGATCTCCTGACCCGTCTTGTAACCCATATTTAGCCTTCGCGGTTTGTTTAGAAGCTGGTCTTGACGGGATAGATAAAAATTTAGAGCCCCCAAAAGAAATTATTAAAAATATCTATGATATGAACGAAACTGATTTAATTAAACATAATATAAAAAAACTACCAGATTCGCTAATTAGCGCGATTGAATTTTTAAAACAAGATAAAGTTATTATTAACGCCCTAGGCCCCCACGTTTTTTCTCAATATGTCGTTGGAAAGCAACGCGAATATAAAGAATATATAACTAGAATTAGCAATTGGGAAATTAATAAATATATAACTTTATATTAAATATAAATAAAATTTTTTATAGCACGAATAGCCCGAAAATAATATCTTTGTTCCAAAACTTTCTCGCTCTTTAAAAAGCTTTATAAACTTAGATTTTTATTTTCAGGCCTATTTTTTTTAAAATTTAATTTTATTAATTTAATTTTATTTACTCGAGTAAATTTTTTAATAAATATTAAAATTTCGATTTAGCGCGCACTAAATTTAAAAACAGCTCTCATATATAAGAACCAAATCGCTTAAAGTTGCACTTGAAATTGCAACTCTTAAAAAAATTTTTAAAAATTTTTTTAAATTCTTGATTATCTAATATTAATTTAAAAAATAAAATTTGACTTATTTTAATATATAATATATAATATAATTAAAATAATTTATATAAATATATATTATTAAGAGGTCAAAATATGAACAAAAAAACAATTATTAGCTTATCAGGTATTTCTTTGTCTTTTTTAGTTGGATGTAACAAAATAAATCAAGTTTTAGATTTTAATAATAATAAAAATATAAAATCTAATATATCTAATATATCTGATATATCTGACAAAAAAGAAGTAGATTTTATTAAACATGGAATTTGGGCAGGATATAAAAATCCAGAGAAAAAAGATTTGTGTTTTTATTGTTTTTACGACGAGAGCAACAAAGATACTGAAGATACTGAAAATTTCGACGGCGCAGGAGTAACTAAATTAGCCGACATAGGCATTGGATCGCCGTTTAGTTATAAAATAAATAACCAAGATATTATTTTTTATTTTGGAAGTATCGACTTCCCTTCTCCAGGAAAAATAGATTTTGAAGATCAGAATAATTTTATTATTACATATGATGAATATAAAGATAGCCCAGAAAAATTTGAGTTCGTTTCTGGCAATCTCGAAGAATTTGATTTTATTCTTTCTGATCAAGAGATATCTGAAAGCTTTTTAAATTATTATAATTTAGATCCTGAAACAAATATAATATTAGATAATAAAGATTTTAAAAATATAATAATAAAATATAATAATAAAATTTATAGCATTAATAGATTCACTGGGATCTTAATAGACGATAATAATCAAGAAGTTGATTTGTTAAATCAAAAATAATTAATAATATTTCAAAAAAACAAATGGATTTTTTGTTAAAACAAACAGTCTTTTGTTTTTTTTAATTTTTATTAAACTAAAATATTTACTTTTATTAAAAAAAGCGCTATAATAATATAGTTAGATTAATTTTAGGAGATGATGTTATGAGCTCTGACCCGTGGTGTAAGAGATTTTATTTTAATAATTATAATTGGGTTTATAATATCTTTTCTTATAGATTCTTATAATTATTAAAATATTAATTTAAAAATATTAATTATAAGGACGTGATCTTAACTATGATGAATTTTTATAAAACAATTGATTCAAAAATTAAATTAATCGATCAAATCGAAGACGGTTGTTGGATCAATATGATAAATCCAACTCCTGAAGAGATTGGATTTGTAATAAATAAACTTAATATAGAACCTTCTTTTTTGAATGCTGCTCTCGACGAAGAAGAATCTTCTCGTATCGAAAGCGAAAACGGACAAACTTTAATTATCGTCGACGCTCCAATTACTGAGCAACAAACAGAAAATACGATTATGTATCTGACGATGCCTGTTGGTATAATTATTTCTGATAAAAATATTATTACTGTCGCAATTAAAGAACACAGTATCTTGAACGAGATCGCCAGCGGAACGGTAAGAAATATTCAAACAGTATTAAAAACTAGATTTGTTTTTATCTTGCTTTTAAAAATCGTTTCTAAGTTCTTACAGTATTTAAGACAAATCGATAAGATTCAAAGCCTGATGGAACGCCAGCTTCAAAAATCGATGAGGAATAAAGATTTATTTCAGATGCTCGGGCTAGAAAAGTCGTTAGTTTATTTTTCAACGGCTCTTAAAGCCAACGAAGTTACTTTAGAAAAAATTCTTCGTGGGCGTCTAATTAAGCTTTATGAAGACGACCAGGATATCCTCGAAGACGTCTTAATCGAAATTAAACAGGCTATCGATATGACTAGTACATATTCTAGTATCTTATCTAGTACGATGGATATTTTTGCTTCTATTATTTCTAATAATTTAAATATAGTTATGAAATTATTAACTTGTGTAACAGTTGTTTTGACAATTCCTAATATTATAACTGGTTTTTTTGGGATGAATTTAAAATTGCCGTTTCAAGACAGCGGATATCTCGGAACTAGCGTCGTTGTATTTATAATTATATTTATTATGTTAGTCGTTTGGAAGATGTTAGATAAAATGGGGATGTTTAAGCGATTTTAATACGAAATTTATATTATAACTTTTTATAAATAATCTATAAATTTAAAGATTATCAGAAAGAAGTGATTTGAACTTGAAATTCAAA
>JAGAUG010000018.1 GCA_017828935.1 Oscillospiraceae bacterium
ATTATATTATTATTATTATTTAAAAGTTCAACAACTGTGTGGCTTCCAATATATCCAACTCCGCCAGTAACTAAAACATTCATAATTTATATTTTTCTCCTCGAAATAAATAAAAATAAAAAATTCTAAAAAAGCAAAAGAGCCCTATTTAACAACACGGCTCTTCAAAAACGCACCATAATACAAAATAAAACAAAAAAATTTTATTTTTCTAGATTTCTAGATATGGTGAGCCATCGGAGACTCGAACTCCGGACAACTTGATTAAAAATCAAGTGCTCTGCCAACTGAGCTAATGGCCCTCATATAAATATAATTAATATAATTAAAACTAAGTGGTGAGCCATCGGAGACTCGAACTCCGGACAACTTGATTAAAAATCAAGTGCTCTGCCAACTGAGCTAATGGCCCTTACACCCACTAGACTATATTATATCATCTTGCATATATCTTGTCAATAGATTTTCTAAAAAATTTTAATTTTATGTATTATTAACAAAAAAACAAATAACTAATAATGAAATCTACCATGTATTATCTTGACATAAATTAATTAAATATTTTATTAAAATAAATTTTGTTTATTTACAAGATATACAAGATATGATATAATTTAATTAAAAGAGGTGACTATCAAGAATGAAAAAAGATTTGTCTCTTAAAGATATAAAACCCGGTCAAACTGTAAGGGTTATTAATATTCTCGGCGAAGGAACTTTAAGAAAAAGATTAATAGATATGGGAATCACCCCCGGAGTAAAAATTTTTGTAAGAAAAATAGCTCCGCTCGGCGACCCAATCGAGGTTAACTTAAGAGGCTACGAACTGTCGCTTCGAAAAGATATAGCGAAAAATATATTAGTTAATAAAAATATTATAAATTAAATTTATAAAGTCTTTGTTGGATGTGAAAATTTTATTATGACTTATAATATTGCTTTGGTAGGTAATCCAAATTGCGGTAAGACAACTTTGTTTAATGAACTCACTGGAAGCAATCAATACGTAGGAAATTGGTCAGGAGTAACAGTCGAAAAAAAAATAGGAAAAATTAAAAATACAAAATCAAATATAAATTTAGTCGACTTACCTGGAATCTATTCTCTTTCGCCTTATTCTTTAGAAGAAATTATCGCGCGAGATTTTATTATTAACGAAAATCCAGACTTAATTATTAATATTGTCGACGGAACAAATATCGAAAGAAATTTATATTTGACTATCCAGCTACTAGAACTCGGTGTCCCTGTCGTTGTCGCGATAAATATGATGGACGATGTCGAATCTAGGGGCGATAAAATAAACTTCGCTGGCCTGATAAAAGACCTAGGCGTCTCAATAGTTCCAATCGTCGCAAGAAAAAATCAAAATTTAGATAAACTTATCGAGACTTGCGAATGTATTCTTAAAAACAAAAAAAATCTTGATTTTAATTATAAAATAAAATACGACGAAAATACAATGCAAACTATAGATAATATATATTTAATAATTAATAAATATATAAAAACAAAAAATTATTTATTTTTTGTAACTAAACTTATCGAAGGCGATAGCCAGCTTGAGAAAAAACTTGGTATTAGCAACGAAGATAAAAATAAAATAAATAATTTAATTAATATATATCAAAACAGCTATGAATACGGCGATCGAGAAACGATTATTGCTGACACACGATATAAATTTATTACAAATATCGTTTCTAAAAATATCAAAAAAAACGAGACTCGAAGTCGATTGACGCTGTCAGATAAAATAGATATGTTTGTTACTAATAGATTTTTAGCTATACCGATTTTTTTAATAGTTATTTCGTTTGTTTTTTGGCTAACTTTCGGACGATTTGGTTCGACACTAAAAGATTTTGTCGTTGTTTTTTTTAATAAATTTATAATATTGCCAACGGAAGATTTATTAGTTTTAAATAAAACTCCCCACTGGACACATAGTTTATTAATAGACGCTGTTATTAAAGGCGTTGGCGCTGTTTTAGAGTTTTTGCCTCAGATTATGATTTTGTTTTTATTTTTGTCGATTTTAGAAGATACTGGTTATATGGCTCGAGCGGCTTTTATAATGGACAGATTTTTAAATAAACTAGGTCTCAACGGTAAGTCTTTTATTCCCATGTTGATGGGATTTGGTTGTACAACCCCTGCAGTTATGGCTGCCAGAACGATGGAAAACGAAAAAGATAAAAAACTTACGATTTTATTAATTCCGTTTATGTCTTGTGGCGCTAAGCTTACTGTATATATGTTTTTAGCCAACACTTTTTTTAAAGAATCTCAAGGGCTTGTTATATTTAGTTTATATTTTATAGGCTTATTTGTAGCTATTGTTTTAGGAGTTATTTTAAAAAATACTTTATTTAAAGACAACGTTTCTAATTTCATTATGGAGCTTCCTCCGTACAGATGGCCAACAGCTAAGACGGTTTTGTTACATGTTTGGGAAAAATGTAAAAGTTTTTTAATTAAAGCTGGAACAATAATTTTTTCGATGTGTATTTTAATTTGGATCTTACAAAATTTTGATTTTAGCTTTAATTATGTAGCTAATAACCAAAAAAGTATGTTAGGCTATATAGGTCGATTTATTGCGCCGATTTTTAGACCGCTCGGCTTTGGTCAATGGGAAGCCTGTGTATCTCTTGTCGCTGGACTTATCGCTAAAGAGTCTGTTATTTCGACTATGAATATTTTATATAACCAAAATTTATTAACCGCTTTTTCTCCCGCTCAAGCTTTTTCTTTTATGGTATTTATTTTATTATATATGCCATGTGTTTCAGCTTTTGTTTCGATGAAAAAAGAGCTTGGCAACTGGAAATGGGCTATCGGAGCAGCAATTCTTGAGATGTCTATAGCTTATTTTGTTTCTATGATAGCTTATAATTTATTTAAAATAATATTTTAAAA
>JAGAUG010000019.1 GCA_017828935.1 Oscillospiraceae bacterium
ATTAAAAATTAAAATGATAATTCATAATTTATATTAAATTTTGTTTTTATAAAAAATTATATTATTATAATATATAATATAAAAAAATAAGTAAGGTTTAATATTTTATTATTTTATTATTTAAGTCTTATGTATTATCATTTATAAGTCCAAAGCTAATTGAGAGGGCAGAGTTTATAGTGTTCATGATTGATTTGTCTAAGTTGCCCATCTTTTCTTTTAGGCGTTTTTTATCTAAAGTTCTGATTTGTTCTAATAACACAACAGAGTTTTTTGAAAGACCACAGTTTTGGGCGTGAAGTTCGATATGAGTTGGAAGTTTAGATTTTTCTTTTTGACTTGTTATTGCTGCGGCGATAACTGTTGGGCTGTGTTTATTTCCAACGTCGTTTTGAACTATTAAGACAGGTCTTACTCCTCCTTGTTCGGAGCCAACAACAGGGCTCAGATCAGCGTAAAAAATATCTCCTCTTTTGATTGTCATGTTATATCACACTCCATTTGTTTTTTGTTTTTTTATTTTATAAAAATATTTAGTTATATTATATCCGAAAAATTTTTTATTAAACATAAAAAAATATTTTTTGGTTTTTAATATATATTTAATTTTATATTATTATATATAAAAAAACGGTCGTTTTTTATACTTGAAAATAAATTTTTTTTTGTTTAAAAAATAAAATTTTGTCAATATATTAAAGCTGCTTGTTATTATTTAAAATAAAAAAATATAAAATAATAAAAATTGTCAATAAAACAATTATTTTAGAATTTTTTATAATTATATTATTAAATTAAATAATATTTTAGATGACAAATAAAAATAAATATGTTATAATAAGACAGAGGTGTTGAACCGGTGAAAAAAAAAGTTTTAATTGGCCTTAGCGGGGGAGTTGATAGCGCTGTTGCTGCTTTAATTTTATTAAAACAAGGCTATGAAGTTCAAGCTCTTACGATGACGATGTTTGATCAAGATTCTAATCAAGATATTATTAATAAAGCTAAAAAAATATCAAATCAGCTTAATATTAAACATCATGTACTAGATTGTAAAGAAGTTTTTTTAGATAAAATAATTAATAATTTTGTGTCGGAATACTTAGCTGGTAGGACTCCGAATCCGTGTGTTGCTTGTAATAAATATATTAAATTCGGTCTATTTTTAGATTATGCTAAAAAACAGGGTTTTGATTATATTTCGACAGGCCACTTTGCTGAAATTTTTTTTGATAAAAATAATCATGAGTACTTGCTCAAAAAATCTGTTTTTGGAAATAAAGACCAAAGTTATTTTTTATATAATTTAAATCAAGATATATTAAAATATATTTTGTTGCCGATATCTAAATATAATAAATCTGAAATAAAAAAAATAGCTTTAGAAAGTGATTTAATTTTAGAAAATTATAAAGAAAGTCAAGATATTTGTTTTATTCCTGGCGGGAAGTATGTCGATTTTTTAGAAAATATAACAAATAAAAAATCTTTAGCGGGGAATTTTGTCGATAAGTCTGGTAATATCTTAGGAAAGCACGGCGGAATTTGGAACTATACGATTGGACAGAGAAAAGGTCTTGGCAAAAGTTTTAATAAAAAAATGTTTGTAGTTGATATAAATATTAATAACAACGAGGTTGTGTTATCTGCTGAAGACCCGATGAGCAACAAATTAGTCGCAAGAGATATAAATATTGTCTCGCCTAAGAGATTTAAAGACGAGATGATTGTCGACGCTAAGATTAGATATAAACACAAAGCCCAAAAGGCTAGAATTTATTTAAAAAATAATAAAAATAATAACGAAATAGAAGTTGTTTTTTTGGAGCCCCAAAGAGCGATAACAAGAGGGCAGTCTGTTGTTTTTTATCAAGACGATATAGTTATTGGCGGCGGGATCATAAAATAATTTTTAATATAAATAATATAAAATATAAAAACAAGAAGGTATATTCGAGATGAAAGTAAGATTAATAACTTTTACAAAAGATGCTGAAAAGATCGTTTCGGCGGCCGCGAAGCTTTGTTATAGCCCGGCTTCGATAGACGATATTATAGATAATTTAGAAAGCGAAGATTCACAAAAATTCGTAAAAATGTTATCTTCGCTTGGTCATGAAAGTCCGATGGAACATGTTACATTTACTTTTGGAATCGAAGGAATTTCGCGTGCTTGTCTAGCTCAGTTGACAAGACACAGGATCGCTTCATATAGCGTTCAAAGCCAAAGATATGTCGAAGAAAAAAAATTTGGATATGTAACGCCTCCAGAAATAAATCAAAATAAGGCTCTTAAAAAAATTTATGATGAATCTATGGATTATATACATAATATGTATCTAAAAGTTGCTGAAGTTTTAAAACAAAAACACTTTGAAGATCTTATAGACGCTGGCGAAGACGAAAAATCAGCTGTTTCGAAAGCTCAAAAGATGGCGATTGAAGACGCTAGATTTTTGTTGCCCAACGCTTGTAATACAAAATTGATTCTTACGATGAACGTTAGAAGTTTAAAAAATTTTTTTAATCTAAGATGTTGTAATAGGGCTCAGTGGGAAATCAGGTCGCTTGCTTGTCAAATGTTAAAGCTTGTAAAAGAAGTGGCGCCGACTATATTTATAAACGACGGTCCGAGTTGTTTGCGTGGAGTCTGTCCTGAGGGAAAAATGTCCTGTGGAAAGATCCAAGAAGTAAGGGATTATTTTAAAAATTAAGTTATAAATTTTTAGAATATTAGTTTTTATTAAGACTAAATAGATTTTTTATATTGTTGAGGGTAACAAGTTCTTTTAAAAAAGAGGTAGAAATATGAGTAAAATTGTTTTCTTTTGTATCCCTGCACACGGACATATTAATCCTACTTTGGGCGTTGTTGAAGAATTAGTTTCTCGTGGACATCAAGTATGGTACTATTCATACAACGTGATGCGAGAAAAAATTGAGAAGGCAGGAGCAACGTTTGTATCCTGTGACGATTGTAACATAGATCAAAAGCTAAATGTTAAAGACTCTACTCGTGTGGGAAAAGATATGTTTTTTTCTACAAAGCTATTAGTAGATACCACATTGGCCCTTGATGACAAGGTTTGTAAAGAGATGGCAGAGCTTAAACCTGATTGTATTGTTGCAGATTCTATGGCGCTGTGGGGAAAAGCGGTCGCATTGAAACTTGGTATTCCTTTTGTTTCTTCAACAACGACATTTGCTTTTAACCGGCACTCGGCCAAGATTATGAAACAAGGTCTCGGAAATTTATTAAAAATGATTTTTGCAATGATAAAAACATCTAAACAAGTAAAAAAACTAAAAGATAAGGGTTATCCTGTCAAAAATATTCTTGATATAATTGGTAACGACAATGATATTCACACGATTGTCTATACCTCTCCAGAATTCCAACCTTGTTCAAAGACTTTTTCAAAAAAGTTTGTGTTTGTTGGTCCTTCAATTCGTCCTGCGACTGAGAAGATAGAGAAAAAGAGTGATAAACTGATTTATATATCAATGGGAACTGTCAACAATGATATGATGTCTTTTTACAAAACCTGTATATCAGCTCTGGCCAATACAGATTATCAAGTAATTATGTCTGTTGGTAATTTGGTACCAATAGATGAATTTGGAGTATTGCCAGAAAATGTATCGGTATTCGCACATGTTGACCAAATTGCAGTTCTTCAACAGGCAGATGTGTTTGTATCCCACTGTGGAATGAATAGTGTTAGCGAAAGTTTATATTTTGGAGTCCCTCTCGTTATGTTGCCTCAAACACCAGAACAATGTGGTGTTGCAAATCAAGTTTTTCAACTCGGTGTGGGTATAAAACCTGATAAGTCAGATGCTTCTTCTATTTTGTATGCTATAAACAAAATATTTGCTAATAGCAAATATAAGCAAAATGCTATTGAACTCTCTAAAGGTTTTAACCGTTGTTCTGGGGCAAAGGGAGCTGCAGACAAAATTATACAGGTTTGCGAAAGTACGGTCTAATTTTAAAATTATTAAATTCCAATTTATTTAATTAAATACATATATGAGAAGGCGAATACTGTAAATATAACAGTAATTTTATATATTTTTTTAATACTTATCTATAAAAAAATAAAAATAAATAAATAATAATTCAAGATATGAGAGAATTAATATATTAAGAATAGTTTAGAAAAAAATTAATTTTAAATTATTTATTTTATTTAAAAATTAAAAACGAAGGAATAATTAAAGATGGGAAAATTAATAGTTATAGATGGTTTAGATGGAAGCGGAAAAGCTACGCAAAGTGAGTTGCTTTTTGATAAAATAAAAAAAATAGATCAAAATATTATTAAAATATCTTTTCCGAACTACGATGAAGATTCAAGCGGACCAATAAAAATGTATCTTGCTGGAGAATTTGGTTCTGATCCAAAAGACGTTAATCCTTTTGCAGCCTCGAGTTTTTATGCGGTAGATAGATACGCTAGCTATAAAAAACATTGGGAAAAAAAATATTTAGCTGGTTATAGCGTTATTTGTGACAGATATGTTACTTCGAATTTGATACACCAGATGGTAAAACTTGATAAATCAAACTGGGACGAGTTTATAGCTTGGGTTGAAGACTTCGAATATAATAAATTAGGTCTTCCGAGGCCGGATAAAATTATATATTTAGATTTAGACTTAGATATTAGTCAAAAGCTAATAGAAAAAAGATGTATTGATAATAATCTTAAAAAAGACATTCACGAGAAAGATTTTGTTTATTTAAAAAAATGTCAAGAAGCTGCTAGATATTTGGTTAATTTTAAAAATTGGGATCTTATAAATTGTTTAGATAAAGACGGAAATATATATAACAAAGAATTTATAAATTCTTTAATATTAAAAAAAATAAATTAAATAAATAGTTGGTAAAATAAAATGATAAGTTACAAGTCTTTAGAAATAAAAGATAAATCCTGGATTGACCAAATTATAAAACAAGCGAATATAATGTCGTCGGACTACGCTTTTGTCAATAATTTTTTGTGGAAAGATTTTTTAGAACTAGATCTAGTTGATAACAAAAATTTTTTTTCAGTTTTTTCGAATAGACTAAATAGTTATCTATTTCCGTTGTTAAAAGACCCAGAAATAGATAGCGATAATAGAATTATAAAAATAATAAATTTATTAAAACAAGACGCCGAGAAAAAAAATATAAGATTTAAGCTTTTTGGTCTTACGATAGAAACAAAAACGCTTTTAAATCGTTTATTTCATAATAAATTCGAATATATATTAAGAAAAGATATGTCAGATTATATTTATAATATAAAAGACCTAATTACTCTAAGAGGAAAGAAATATCATAGTAAGAGAAATCTTGTTAGTCAATTTAAAACAAAGTATTATAATTGGGAGTATAAATCGCTAAATAAAGATTTATTAAAAAGTTGTCTAGAAGTTAATAAAGAGTGGATTTCTCACAAGAAACGAGACGACGATATTTTAAGTTACGAAAGTAATTTGGCCAGCTTAGCTTTTAAATATTTTGATGAGTTAGATTTATTTGGTGGTGCTATTTTAGTTAATAAAAAAATTATAGGTTTTTCGATATCTTATGAAATAAATAATCTAGTTATCGATAATGTGATAGAAAAGTCGCTTGTTGAATATAAAGGCGTTTATAATATTTTGTGCCAGCAGTTTTTAAATAATATTCATGATAATTATATATATATTAACAGAGAAGAAGATTTAGGTTTAGAAAACTTAAGAAAAGCCAAGTTGCTTCTTCATCCGTTTTTGATACTTGACAAATACGATGCACTGATATTATAATATATATATATATATTTATTAGGACTTTGTGTTAATTAAATAAATAAGATATAATAAGATATGATAAGATTTGCAACAATAGACGAACTTAGCAGTTTAAGATTATTATTTAAGGAATGTTTTGACGTCGAATTTTTTTCGCCGTACGGTTCTTTTTATATAACTAATATATTTAGTGATTACTTGCCGTTAGTATATATATATAATAATAAAATTGTTTCTATGTTGACGTTGATTCCAGTTAATTTTAAAGAATTTTCGGGTTTTTATATTTGGGCGCTCGGAACGTTGAAAGATTGTAGAAACAAGAATATTGCTTCAAAAATGTTAGATTTTGTTTTTGAGTATTCTAAAAAATCGAATATTGATTTTAATATTTTGATTCCACAAAATAAAGATTTATATAATTTTTATTTTAATAGAGGCTTTAAAAAATATATAAAACAAAAAATGATATTAATAGACAAAAAAAGTTTGTTAAGATACGTCGAAGCGAGTGATAAAGTTTTAGATTTTAATAAAACAGATAGTATTTTTAATTTAAAAGAATATAGGAAAAAGAATTATAATACTATTGATTTTATTAGTTGGGAAGAAAAAGAACTTATAAAAATTCAAAAAGAAATTACGTTGCCTGGGTCTGAAAATTATATATTAGATTTTAAAGATGGTCAATACGCCATATTAGATCTTAGAGAAATTAAAAATAATAAAATAAAAATTAGAGAGTTTTATATTTTTGATTTTAATTTTGGAAGTTTTTTAAAGACTTTATTAGATAAATATTTTTTTTGTGAGTTTTTTGAGTTTTTGTTACCTGTTTCTGATAAGTATTATAATTTTTTTGATTTAGATAAAGAAAAATATGTTTTAAAAAATACAGCAATGCTCAGAATAATTGATGATAAATTAGATAATGAATTATTTGATAGTTTTGATAGTAACGAAATATATTTTAATTTTGGATTTGATACATGAGATAATATAAATCTATAAATTTTAATTAATATTAATTAGGGAGTTTTATTTTATGAATAATTTGTCTATTAAGATAAAAATATTATCTTTTTTAGCGGCTGTATCGACGTTGTCTGCGTCGTCTTTGTCTATTTTTGGCGAAGCTGCTGAAAATACAAGTCAAAGCAATCCGGTAGTAAACCAAAGTGTTGAGACTGAAGCTCAAGCTCAGGCTGAGACCGAAGAGATTAAAGATATTAAAATAAGTATTGACAAAAAAAATATTGGTATCTTAGAAAAAAAGCCGGAAGCTTTTTATATGGTAGCCGACGTCTGGCATGATGCGTTTGGTTATAAATACGGTAGCGAAAAAACAGAAGGTTCTTATATGAATAACTTTGTTAACAATACTTTTTTGAAGTATGATACGTTTGTTTATATGCACGAAAATAAGTGTATATCGATGCTTACTTTGATTCCAACTCAGCTAAAAACAAATGACGGTGTTATTAAAAACGGTTACTATGTTTATGCTGTTGGAACTAAAAACGAATATAGAAACAACGGAATTACGACTTTGATGTTAGATTATGTTGACGAATACGCTAAATCTAACGGATACGATTTTAGAATTTTAAATCCTGATGATCCACCTTCTTGGTTACGTAATTTTTATCAAAAGAGAGGCTACGAGTTTGCTCATTTTAGAAGAATTACGATGACACCAAAAGAGATAGTAAGAGCTGCTGAAGATGCAGAAGTTTTACAATATCAAGACGGGCTTTCAGCGAAAGATTTATTTAATTGCAGAAAAAATAATTTAGAAAATAAGACTGGTTTTGTAAGATGGTCTGAAAAAGAGTTAGAAAGTGTTCAAGCTGACTATAAGTTAGCGTATAAAAATTACCATGAGCTATATTTTGGCGATTGGCAATACGCTATTGTTAGATTTGGAAAGCCAAATTCAATGACTATAGTAGTAAAAGAATTTTATATAAAAGACGAAAACAAAAAATCTTTCTTTAAGACTCTTCAAACTTTGTTCCCGGAAAAAACAATTGTTTTTGAAACTCCGGATAGCGACGAGTTTAGTAATTTTTTTGATAAGTCTTATGATTTAAAAGTTCTTTCGATGTTTAATATAAAAGACAGCGAAGATCTAAGGACAAAATC
>JAGAUG010000020.1 GCA_017828935.1 Oscillospiraceae bacterium
GAAGTATTTAAACAAAATAATAGATTAAAATCTGGTAGCCACAGATATTTGTTGTTATATTGGGAAAAACCGGAGTCGGAAGTAACTCTCAAGATCCCAGTTAGAGTTAAAATAAATTATGATCCAAGTAATAATTTAGAAAGCTTAGTCTCTAAAAATTTTAAACACGAATTTTTTAGAAAAAAGACTGGTGGGTCTAATTGGGAAGAGATGTTTCAAAATATACATTATGTTTATACTGTTTCGCCTGTCGAAAATTCTATAAAAATAAATCCCGACGGTTCTAAAACCCAAGATTTTATATTTAATTATTATATATATCAAGCTAAAGATAGTAGAACGGGTCAAGAATATCAATTCGGGTTTAATAAAAAATATCCGGTTAATGCTTATTTAAAACAAGATGTCGGCGGCGGAAAGAAATTGTTTATAGATTACGGGGTTTGGGGTAGAGAATAAAAAAGAGAGGGAAAAAAGATGAGTAAAGATATTAATAAAAATTTAAAAATAATTTTATTATCAAGCTATTTTATATCTTCGTGTTTAGCTTGTTTAGTAGGATGTAATAAACACGAAGATATAGCTTTAGAAAATAGCGGTAGTTATAATTTTGATTCAGAAAATAATTTAAATAATAATTTAAATAAAGAAAAATATTTAGAAATAGATAAAATTAAGTATGAATTAAACCACGAAAACAAAACAGCTAAAATAATTAAGGCCGAAGATATCAACGGAATTTTAAATTTAGTTTCTGAAATAGATTATAATAAAAATAAATATAAAATAATCGAAATTGGTGACGCAGCGTTTAAGGATTGTATAAACTTAACAGAAATTTCGATTCCGTCGAGCGTTTTATTTATAGATGTTGCGTCGTTTGCTAATTGTATTAATTTAACAAAAGTTAATATATCAAAAACAAGTGATATGAGAAGTATAGGTGCTAGTGCTTTTTTGGGTTGTAAAAATTTAACGACAATAAATTTACCAAATAGCTTAAATCTTATTGATGGTGAAGCTTTTTCTGGGTGTTCAAAATTAAGTGATATAATAATTCCTGAGAACGTTAAAGCAATAGGAATGAAAACGTTTTTTAATTGTCAAAAACTAAATAATATTAAGATACCAGGTGGAGTTAGATTAATTGGCGAAGGAGCTTTTTCTGGTTGTAGTTCTTTAGAAAAATTAAACTTAGAAGAAGGAATTGTTAGTATAGGACAATACGCTTTTTCTGGTTGTTTAGCGCTGAAAAATATTAATATTCCTAATTCTGTATTATCTTTAAATAACTACGCTTTTTTTGGTTGCGTTGCCTTAGAAAGTATTAAACTTGGGGAGGGTCTAAAATTTATTTCTAATTATTTGTTTTCTGGGTGTCTTAATTTAAATAATATTACGATACCCAAAAATATATTAAGTATAAATGACTTTGCGTTCGAAAATTGTTTTAATTTAAAAGAAGTGATGATAGAAAATGGTTTAAATAATATTTGTGAAAGAGCGTTTTCTGGTTGTAAGAGTCTAACAACGATAAATATTCCTGGGAGTGTCCTAAAAATAGAAGAGTCAGCTTTTAGCGATTGTTTAGCGTTAGAAAACGTTACGATCCCGAAAGATAGAAAGCTTTATAAAAAAGACAAAAGTTTATATAATCTATATGACGAGGGTTTTAAAAATGGTCCAGCGTATGATCTTTATTTAAAATAATCCAGTAAATTTTCTGAGCTAAAAATTTAGTTCAGAAAATTTTTTTGAAAAATACAAGTTTTTTAAATTTTTTTTGGATTTTAATATTGACTAATTAGTATTTTTATATTATAATAATAATATAAATTTTAATTTTAGTGCTACTATGGCTCAGTTGGTAGAGCAGCTTATTCGTAATAAGCAGGTCATCGGTTCGAATCCGATTAGTAGCTCCAAGAAAATAAAAAACAAAAGCGGCTAGTAGTCGCTTTTGTTATATAATAAATTAAATTAAAAACAGGAGCTATTTGATGAATATAGAAAATAAAAAAAATATAGAAAATATAATTGTATATGATTTTGATGAGACAATTTACGATGGAGATGTAACTTTGGATTTTTATAAGTATTGTTTTAAAAAATATCCAAAGACTAGAAAGTATTTAATATTTCAGGTTTGGGCGCTAATTAAATATATTTTGGGCTTAAACAAGTGGACAGAATTTAAAGAAAATATATTAGGATATTTTAAATATTTAAATAATATAGATTTAATTTTGGAAAGCTTTTGGGTCGAGCATAAAACAAAAATAAAATCTTGGTATCTTAAAAAAGATCACTCAAAAGATGTTATTATATCGGCTTCGCCACAGTTTTTATTAGAAAGAATTTGCTATGATTATTTAGGAGTAAAACTTGTAATAGGAACTTTAGCTGACAAAAAATCTGGTAAAATTTCTGGCCCAAATTGTTACGGAACTCAAAAAGTAAAAAGATTAAATCAAGAAATAAAAAATTATAAAATATTAGAATTTTATTCTGATTCGTTATCTGATGATCCACTCGCGAAGATCTCTCAAAAAAGTTATATAGTCAAAAATAATGATTTAATTAACTGGAACGACTATAAATTGCCAGTTTTAAATAAATTAAAAACTTTATTTTTTTCTAGAGATTTTGTTTTATTTATTTTAATTGGTTTAATAAATACTTTTAACGGCGTTGTTTTGGCTTTAACTTTTAATTATTTTAATTTTGGAAAGTTTATTTCTTTTGGTTTGGGTTATATAATTAGTAATTTAATTGCGTATTTATTAAATTCGACGATAATTTTTAAGCAAAAGATTTCAGTTATTATATATTTAAAATTTTTTGTTTCTTACATACCTAATTTTTTGATACAGTTAGCGATCGTATTTTTGATGTGTAATGTTTTAAATTTAGAAGCGATAGTTGCTTATTTGACTGCTGCTATTATTGGGGTTCCGGTGACGTTTTTGTGTGTTAAATTACTGGCGTTTAATAAAAATAATA
>JAGAUG010000021.1 GCA_017828935.1 Oscillospiraceae bacterium
GTTTGTTTGTTTAAAAAGTCTTTAAATAAAATCTTGCTAAAATTCGTGTAATTATCAGAATTAATTTTATAATTTATTTCAAATAAAAATTTATTTAATAAATTGTCTTGTTCTAAATTATTTTTCATAAATAGCTCCTAGATATAAAAATATATTTGATAATATATATTGATAATTATATCATATTTAAATTTTGTTTTCAACTGAATTATTATAATATTTTTATAAATTTTATAAAAAAAGATGATTTGAAGTCTTTTGTTAAAACTTTTTAAATATATGATGACAATTTATAAAAAAACTGATATAATAAATATATAAATTTTTTTAATATATAATTATAATAAAGTAGGTTTTTTTATTATGAAAATATCTTTTTTTACACTCGGTTGTAAAGTAAACCAATATGAAAGTCAAGCTTTAAGCCAAATGTTTGAAAACAACGGTTTTGAAATAGTCGATTGCGACAATAAAGCTGATGTCTATATAATAAATTCTTGTACGGTTACGGCAACCGGCGATAAAAAAACAAGACAAATTATTCATAGACTAAAACAAAAAAATAAAGATGCTATGATAGTTTTGACAGGTTGCTTTCCTCAAGCTTTTCCGGAGCGAGCGTCAAAAATATTAGAAGCGGATATTATAACTGGAAATAAAAATAAAAATAAAATTTTTGACTTAGTTTTAGAAAGACTTGAACAAACTAAAACTCAAAATCTCGCTCAAAAAAAATATATATTGCCCAATGATCAGGATAAAACGTTTGAAAAAATGAGTGTATCAAAATTCAGAGATAAGACGCGTGCTTTTATAAAAATTCAAGACGGATGTAATAGATTTTGTTCTTATTGTGTGATACCTAAAGCTAGAGGACGAGTTAGATCAAAATTACTTGAAGATATAAAATTAGAAGCAACGTCTTTAGCAAATAATAATCATCAAGAAATCGTTTTAACTGGAATCAATTTGTCTTCATACGGTCAAGATATAAATTTAAGATTAATAGACGCTGTCGAAGCAGTTTCTAAAATCGAAAATATAAAAAGAGTTAGGCTCAGTTCGCTTGAACCAGAACTTCTAACCCTCGAAGATATAAAAAAACTAAGTCAAATAAAAAAATTTTGTCCACAGTTTCATCTGTGTTTACAAAGTGGTTGTGATGAAACTTTAACTAGAATGAATAGGCATTATAGTACCGAAGAATATTTTAATATTATAAAAATAATAAGAGATAATTTTGATAATGCTTCTATTACGACTGACCTGATGGTTGGGTTCCCTGGCGAAACAGAAAGAGAATTTGAAAAGACTTGCGAATTTATAAAAAAAGTTAAGTTCTCGAGAATACATGTGTTTGCTTATTCAAAAAGAGATGGGACAAGAGCTGCTTTGATGAAAGATCAAATCCCTAAAAATATTAAGCACGAAAGAAGTTTAAAAATTATTAAAATTGCAACTCAGCTACAACAAGAATTTTTAAAATCTCAAATAAATAAAAATTTAGAAGTTTTGTTTGAAACACACGTTGATAATAATAATTTAAAAAATTTATATCAAGGATATTCGAAAAATTATACACGGGTAGTTGTGGATTCCGAAAAAAATATTTGCGGCCAAATAAAAAAAATAAAAATAATTGATACCAAAGATGATTATTGTAAGGGAATAATTATTTGATTTGATTTTATTTTAATTTATGATATAATTTTATTATGGATATTTTGGTATGTTATAAATTATGGAAGGATATAAAAAAATATGGGGAAGGTTATATCTGTAGTTAACCAAAAAGGTGGCGTAGGAAAGACAACGACATCTGTAAATATAGCAGCTGCTTTAGCTTTTAAAGACAAGAAAGTTTTATTAGTTGATTTAGACCCCCAAGGTAACGCAACTAGCGGAGTTGGCATCGATAAGAGAAATACAAACGTTTCTGTTTATGATTTAATCTCAGATAACGCTAATATCGAAGACGTAACAATAAAAACAGAGTTTAAAAATTTATATATTTTACCGTCGAATATTTCTTTAGCTGGAGCCGAAATAGAGATGATCGAGATGGAAAACCGGATGCTAAAAATAAAAAATATATTAGAGCCTATCTCTAACAATTATGATTACATATTTATTGATTGTCCACCATCTTTAGGTTTGATAACGCTAAATGCGCTTACTGCGAGCAATTCATTTCTTGTTCCGATTCAATGTGAGTTTTATGCTTTAGAAGGCCTTTCTCAGTTGATGATGACAGTTCGGACGGTAAAAAAACTTTATAATAGTCAACTTGAACTCGAGGGAGTCTTGCTTACTATGTACGACGGTAGACTAAATTTGACAATTCAAGTCGCTAATGAAGTAAAAAAATTTTTTCCTGATAAAGTTTATAAAACAGTTATTCCGAGAAACGTAAGACTTTCTGAAGCTCCAAGCTTTGGTCAGCCTGTGTTATATTTTGATAAATACTCAAAGGGTTCAAACGCTTATTTAGAGCTAGCAAACGAAATTATTATTGACTAAAAAATATTTTTAAGAGAGATTAGGTGATAAAAAATATGGCTACTCCTAAAAAAGGTCTTGGTCGAGGGTTGAGTGCACTTTTTTCTAGTTCAATTGATAATATAGATAACAATAACATAATAGAAGACATAAACGATATTATTGGACACAATAATCTAGATAATAAGATTAAAATATTAAAAACGTCTGACGTTACTCCTAATCCGAACCAGCCTCGAAAAGAATTCGACGAAAAACTTATAGAAAATTTAGTAATTTCGATAAAAGACCACGGAGTTCTTCAGCCGATTTTAGTAAGACCAATTAAAACAGGGGGATATCAGATTATAGCTGGCGAAAGAAGATGGCGAGCTTGTAAAAAAGCAGGATTAGAAACGATCCCAGCAATTATAAAAGACTTAAAAGATTTAGAAACACTAGAAATCGCTCTTATTGAAAATCTTCAAAGATCTGATCTTAATCCAATTGAAGAAGCGATGAGCTATAAATTTTTGATAGACAAATATAATATGTCTCAAGATTCTATAGCTACAAAAGTTGGTAAATCTAGACCGGTTGTTGCTAATATGATTAGATTATTAAACTTACCTGAAGCTGTTATTGAACTTGTAAGAACTGATAAAATTTCGGTTGGTCACGCAAGGGCTCTTTTAGCATTGGAAGACAGTGAAAAAATAAAAGAAATTTCTCAAGAAATTATTTCTCAAGGCTTGTCTGTTAGAGACGTCGAAAGATTAGTAAAATCAAAAAAAGATAGTACTAATTTTAAAAAAAATCGAAAAATTATAGATACTAGCTTTTATAAAAAAATAGAAAAAGATATTTCTAAAGATTTAAAGAGAAATATAAAAATAAATAATAACAAGTTAGAGATTGAATTTTTTAGTAAAGAAGACTTGGACAATATTATTAATAATATAAAATCTGCTTTAAAATAAATATTATAAATATTTATAGGTTCTTTGTTAAGAGTTGGAGTGGGAAATCCTGTATTTGTTTTTAGTTTGACTTTTAATAATTATTTAATAATTATTTTTCAAAACTTAGGTCTTACGGACAGAAGCTATTACTCTTAGATAATAAGTTCATATTGCCAAATCTATAGCTAACTTTCTTAGCTGCTCCAAGTTGTAATATATTGGTAAAATCACAAAAAAATCCGTGTCTTTTAAGTTAATTAAAAAGACACGAATTTTAATTTATATGAATTAGTTTATTTAACTCGCTTTTCTGGGTTTACATACATCCCATTTGCGTCCCCTATATTATAAGTTTTATAAAGCTCTTCAAAGTTACTGAGCGTCGCATTAACTCTATATTCATTAACAGGGTGGAACTCTTTTTCGACAATAGACTTTAACTTTTCGTCAGTTTCTAAAGATCTTCTCATCTTAGCGTAAGCTTCAAAAAACTCTTGTAAAGTAAAACGACTATCGTTTTTAATTAAAGCGATAACAGTTTTAGCCCCATAGAAATCTGCAACAGCCTCAAATAAAACTCTTGTAGGATTCATCTTGTATGACATACCTGAGATATTAATTTGATATGTCGATATTTGATTAGATATTTGATCAAACGTTTTCGAAAGCAATTCAACATCTTTACTAGAAATACCTTCTCTTTTTGCAAGATTCGGAAGATTATTGGAATCAATACAATGTCCTACTTCGTGACCAATTGTAAAAGCCATTGTTAACCATTTATAATTACTAGGTAACGTAGAATTATAACGACTAGAATGAAAAATCAACGGACAAAAAACAACACTGTGTGTCGAAGAATCATAAGCCATATTTGGATCAACGTTAGCTAAAACATAAGTTTTATCTTGAACGTAATTAAACGCCCTACCAGAGTTAGCCTTAGCAACACATACAGCGGTGTTAAAAGCATTCAAAGCCAATATATTATTTACTAAACTATTTTTCGCAACCTGCGGAAACGCAACTCCACATTGAAAATCCGTCGGAACCCCAAAAGATATTTTTATACTTTCTAAGTGTTTTACTAATTTATTTTTAGATTGCAAAGATAAACTGTTTAAATCTTTTACATATTGATTCTTAACTTTATCAAAGATATCTTGTACAAAATTTTTATCTGTTCCAGAGATGTTTTCAACAAGTCCTTTTCCGTACATACGACAAAAACCAATCGAAGATTGAAGTATCTTTGTATAAACTGTATCTTGAGATAACTTAGAATAATTTTTGTGAGCGATCCAATCCGCTTCAATATCTTTTGTTAAAAGCCCAGCACAAGATCTCAAAATCGAGGCTTTTAAAAAATTTTTTAAAAGCGAAATATCTGCACTCTTAATAATTTGAAGCTGACAAAGAAAATCATCTTTTAACGCAACCTGAACGCCAGACTTGATTCCTAGTTGATTTACAAAAGCACTTCTGAAAACCTGAGAAAAACTGTTATTCTTGCTTTCTGAAATTAAATTTTTAAATTCTGCGCCCTTGATTTCGCTATAATAATTCTTATCAGAATACTTCGCAAGCGAACGCTCAAGACCAATTACCTGATCTGTAACAACAGGAGCTGAGTCTGTATCAACAAGAGAAATCAATTTCTTAAGATAAGCTTCATAGTCCGAATTATAATTATTTGGATAGTAAATATCCAAAGTAAAATCGACAAACTCAATATTAGTAGCGCTATTTTTTATATTATAATCAATATTTATTATATTAAGACCGCTTTTAGTTAATAAAGCACAAACAGCTGCAAAATCTTCTAAAGATTTTATTTCATCTATTTTTTTAAAATAACCCTGTAGCGGGATAACCCCTAGAGAATCCCTTACGCTATAATCTGTAAGCGAAAGATAAGTATTAACAGCCTTTCCGATCTCAGAATTTTGATTAATCGAGCCTTTTGCGTAACTTTTTAAAGTTGTTAAAAACGGATTAAGAGCGATATCGTCGTTATAAAACGACGTATCCGCCGGCAATACTGTCTTAGAAAGCCATTCATCATTGACGTTTTTATATAAATTATCTTGAATTTTTGGTTGAGCAAAAGCCAGTAGATTATTAGATATTATCGCCGCAGAAAATACACAAGACAATAATTTATTAAATTTTATTTTTTTAACCTGCATCTTCATCACACCTTCTTTAGTAACAATATTTTATTAATTTTTTAATAATTAATAAAAATACAAAAACTTCCAACATGTTGATTATTATATGTTTTATTAATATAAAATAAGTTTTTGATATTATAAAAACTTATTTTTATTTAACAATATAATATAAATCTCGACATCTTATACAAATATTATATCATAAAAAATTAGATCTGTCAAACAAAATTATAATATTAATTTTTAAAAAATTATTATATTTTTTTATTTATTATATCAAGATTTTAGTTTATTTATATTTTTTTGAGCACAAATAAAAAAATAATTTTTAATAAATTAAAATACAAAAAATTTGTTTGTCAAATCTAAATTACATGGCAATATATTCTTACAAAATAAATTATATATATCTGTTGATCGGATTTCAAAGTTAATATTATATTCAATGTTTTTGTTAATTTTAGATAATCTTTTTATATTATTGTCTATATAAATATCAGACGATTTTTTTATTTTATTAATAATTTCTGTTCCTTTTGTGTTACAGCCTAAAACACGAACAAATTCGGGAAGTAAATTAAAATCACTTTCTCGAATATCTAAAAATAAATTATAAATAGCTCTCCTAACTCTCGACATCGTATATCTCTTTGTTTTTATATTATTATAAATTTCTTCAAGAGACCCAGAATTTTTAATGCTTTTAAAAATTCTGTTTTCGAGCCCTTCAGAGATATCCGGTATTAATTTTATTTGATCTAGATCTAGCGATCTTAGTTTTGATAAAATTGCGACCTGAGCTCTACTCTCGAGCACCGGTAATTGGCTTTCTAAAAAAGCTTTTTTATAGACTTCAAAAGATTGCTCCGGGACAAATGATTTCCAATTTTTTATAGAATTACTTTCTTTAATTATCTTTCTTAAATTAAAGGCCGACGTTATTTTATTATCAAATATTTCTGTTGAATCATGTTTCGTCGCAACTCTTTTTATCGGCAACGGCTCTATATTAGATTTTAATTTATTTAAAGACTTAATATATTCGATCGCCAAAATGTTATTTGGCTTAGATATTTCAAAAGCAATATCTAGCCCTAAAATATTTTCTAAAGCAACTTGTCTCGCTCTCGGGAAAGACAAACCTGTTTTTAAAGTCTCTAATAAAATTTTATTAAAATTATTAGTTTCGGTTTCCTGAGCAATTTTTTTTAGTATTTTTATATCATCAAGTTCTGTTCCGAAAATTAATTTATCGACTATATTTAGTTTATTTAAAATATATACAGCTCCAAAAGCAAATCTTTGAGCACAAGACAAGGCAAACTTAGTAGGCAACTCTAAAACAAGATCTACTCCAGATTTTATAGCTGCCTGGGCTCTATAAAATTTGTTAACAACGCTAGGCTCGCCTCTTTGTGTAAAATTAGGACTCATAATAGCAACTATGTGAGTTGCCCCAAGTTCTCTAGCTTTATCTAACTGAAATTTATGACCATTATGGAAGGGATTATATTCTGCGACAATACCAAATATATACATAAAACAATATGTACTTCCTGTATTATAAATTATAAAAAATTATAAATTTAATAATTTATAAAAACAGGATCTTAAAAAATCAAATTGCTTTCTTTAATTTTAATCTAAGTTTGTCCGCTATCATTGCGATGAATTCTGAATTAGTTGGTTTTCCTCTTCCATTGTGTATCGTATATCCGAAAAACGAATTTAAAATTTCAACGTCTCCTCTATCCCAAGCAACTTCTATAGCGTGTCTGATTGCTCTCTCAACTCTTGAAGGCGTTGTAACATGAATCTTTGCAACCGCAGGATATAACTGCTTTGTTATTGAACTCATTACATCGTTATTTTCGACAGATAAGATAATCGCGTCTCTCAAATAATGATAGCCTTTTATATGAGCTGGTACTCCTATCTGATGAATAATTTCAGTTACCATTGTTTCTAAATCATTATTATTAACATAACAATTATTAAACACTTTTGGCGAATTAAAATCTTTTTTAAATCTTTCTTGTATAGTATTAGTCTTAGATAAACTAACAATTCTTTCTATTAAGATATTAATATCAAAAGGCTTTAAAAAATAATAAACCGCACCCAAACTCAAAACTTCTTTTTCAAGACAATGACTATCAGAACTAGACATAATTAAAAACTTAGGTCTAACAAAAAGATCAATACTATTAATATGGTTCATCACAGCAATTGCATCTAGATACGGCATAAACACATCCATCAAGACTATATTTGGTCGATATCTTTTTATCATCTCAACAACTCTGATACCGTCTTTTGGCGCAATGATAACCTCCATATTATATTTCGCAAGAATATTTTTACAATTTTCCCCGAATTCTTTGCTTTCGTCTGCAATCAAGATTTTAATAGTTTCATCCACAGAAAATCTCCTCCAATCACAAAATCCAAAATTTTACAGCAAAATAATTATACCATATATTTCCATTTATTTCAAGTGTTTGTCAAAAATACGATATATTTTTTTGTTTCGAGATTAATATTTCAAAAACCGATATGTTTCGAGCTGTTTTTACAACAATTTGACGACAAAAGTTGTCTGTTCGTTAGCGTATAAATAATCTGTAATATATTGGCTCAAAATACAATTTATTACAACTAACTGTGTTAAATTTTTTTATATAATTATATTAACATATTTTGAATTAAATTTCAAATTTTGAATCTAAAAATTATAAATAAAAATAAAAAATAAAAAAATA
>JAGAUG010000022.1 GCA_017828935.1 Oscillospiraceae bacterium
ATAAAAACTTCACACTCCTGAATTAAAAATTAAAATTTTTGGCTCTTACGAGCCGATTTTTTATAGATTTTTATGATTTTAGATCTAAGAATAGCTGGTCTAAAAATAGATTTTTGGGGAACTGGGCCATTCTAATATTTATTATAATATATTTTTTATTATAAATCAAGTGTTTTTATAAAAAATTTTTTAGTAAAATTTTTAAATAATTTTATTAAATATTAAATAAAAATGCGACCGAAATAATCGATCGCTCTAAAATAAAATTTATTTTGAATTAGAAATTTTTGATAATCTCTTTTGTTTTTCTCTTTCTCTCCAAACTACCCAAAGTGGCCCAGCAATACAAATCGTCGAGTAAGTTCCCGCTATCATCCCAACCATCAGCGGCAATACAAACGAAACAATACTGTTAACTCCTCTTATATAAGCAACGATTAAAACAATTAAAACCGAAAGAACTGTCGTAACCGTTGTATTTATCGTTCTCGTAAAAGATTGATTTATGCTCTTGTTTACAAGTTCTCCAAACGGTATTTTAGAACCATGTATTTTTTTGTTTTCTCTTATTCTATCGTAAATAACAATCGTATCGTTTACAGAATAACCTAAAATCATCAATGCCGCAGCAATAAAATGATCGTTTAGCGGTAACTTTAATATAATAAAAGTTCCATAAACTAAGATAACGTCGTGAATTAGCGCGATTACTGCTGTTACCCCGGCCGATAAACCGCCAATTTTTTTAAACCTAATAGCTATATAAATAATCATAACAACAGCAGCAAAAACAACCGCTACCATACATTTAGCGAAAAACTCTTTACCGACAATCGGATCAACGTTGTTTACCTGTATCTCTTTAAAATTATTCTTAGAGAATTTATTATTTAATAAATTCTTTAAATTTTGTTGCATCTTATCATCTAAAGATTTGTCCGCTCCAAAAGAAATAACAACTCTGTTTGAACCGCTAGTAATATCCGTTGTTTTTTGGACACTAACTTGTTTATTTAAAGCCTTAGAAATTTCGCTCTCTAGTCTGTCTTTGTCAACTTCCCCATCATAAGAGTATGTAAAAATATACCCACCTTGAAACTGAATATCAAGTTTAACTCCGTTAATAATAGTCGCAATTATAATTAATACAATTACACTAATAGAAAATCCAAAAAATTTATTTTTATTGCCTATAAAATTAAGATTCATTTTTTTTACCTCCATAAAGCTTAGGATTTTTTAGAACTTTAAAATTACTTATAGATCTAAGCATTATCTTGGAAGCATTAACTCCAAAAACAAAGTTAAGAACCACACCAACTAATAGCGTATAACCAAACGAATAAATTGCGCCAGCTGGAGCTGCTCCAAACAATATAAACAACGGCTTTAACATCTTAGCAAAAAAACTCGTTGGAGGCCCAAAAGCGCCCATAAGTATCGAAGCTACGATAATAACAGTTACATTTCCGTCCAAGATAGCCGTAAACGCTCTTTCGTAACCGAGATCAATAGAACTCTTTACTGTCTTTCCTGATCTTATTTCTTCTTTGATTCTTTCGAACGTTATAACGTTCGCGTCAACACCCATTCCAATAGCGAGAATTATACCAGCGATTCCTGGTAACGTCAAAGTAAAGCTCGGAACAAATCCAAAAAAACCAGTTATCGAAGCGATCATCCCTGTTACTTGGCCAGCCAAAGATATAACTGCAATAACCCCAGGCAATCTATAAATCGAAATCATAAAGATCGCAATACAAATAAACGCAATCACTCCGGCCATCAACATCGCATCACGCGCACCAAGACCCAAGATCGGGCTAATAGTATTAAAATTCTCTGTTTGAAGTTTAAACGGCAACGACCCTGAATTAATTTGATCAGCTAGTTTCTTAGCTGTCTTAGGAGTAAACTGACCTGAAATAGAAGCCTCTCCGCCTTCGATAGCCTCGTTAACGTTAGCTGCACTTATCATATCGTCGTCCATCCAAATAGAAATTACACCGTGACCTGCCAATCTCTTTGTTGCTTCAGCGAACTTTTTAGTCCCTTCTTTGTTTAATTTAAGCGAAACAACTGACTCCGTTGCGCCTGTATCTCTTTGGACTAAAGCAGCTTCGGCAGACTTAACATCCTTGCCTTCTAAAATAACAACTTTCTTGGTAACTCCCTTAGGCTTACCTTGATCGTCTCTTTCGCTGCCTTCTCTAAAAGTTAAAAGAGCTGTCTCTCCGAGCTCTTTTACAGCTCTTTCAGGGTTAAAATCTTTTTCGTTTTCTTTCCAAGGAAATCTAACTATAATTCTGTTTTTGTCGTTATCTGTATAGACTTCAGAATCCGTAATATTTTGGGCAACTAATCTTTGTTTTATAACTGTTTCGGCAGCAGCCATTTGAGATTCAGTTGCTTTTATTTCTTTAGGCGGAGTAAACGTAACATCAACTCCTCCCCGAATATCAATTCCCCATCTTATGTCGCTAGCGCTCTTTACATAAACATGAGTAATATCCCCAAACTTTCGGCTCAAACCAAAAAAAGTTAAACAAGCAAATAAAACTAGTAAACTTAAAACAATAAAAAAATTAGACTTCTTTAATTTTTTTCCCAACAAAACTCTCCTCCAGTTCTAAAATTTAATAAATTTAATATTTAACTTAATTTTAAAATTTTTATAATTTCAAAAATTCTGTTAATATTTATTATATTAATATTTTTAAAAAAGTCAATAAATATTAAAAAATTTATTACTCAAAGATTAAATAATTTTTCTTGACAATTAAAAATATTATCTGGGGAGCTAGAATTTAATTTTTTATATTCGCCGTCAACGTCTAATTTTTGGGCTAAAACATTGTCTTTAAGATAAAAATCTAGTAATTTAATAATTTTAGATTTTATTTCTGGGTCTTCGATCGGACAAACAACTTCTACTCTTTTTTCTGTATTTCTTGTCATCAAGTCAGCTGAAGAAATAAAAATTTTTTTATCTTGATAAGAGCTCCCAAAACAAAATACTCTTGAATGTTCTAAAAACCTGCCGATAATACTTATAACTTCGATATTTTCTGTAAGGTCTTCGATTCCCGGAATTAAACAACAGATTCCACGAATAATTAATTTTATTTTAACGCCAGCTTTTGAAGCGTCTATTAACTTAAAAATAATATCTTTATCAGATAAAGAATTGCATTTTATTATTATTTCAGCTGGCTGGCCGCTCAAAGCCTTTGTTATTTCTTCATAAATTAAATATAAAAAACTAGGCTTAAATATAACAGGAGACGACAGTATTTTAACAGTATTCTCTTGAACAGTTCCTACACAAATATTATTAAATAAATTAAGAATATCTTTACCAATTTTTTCGTCACAAGTCATAAAACATAGATCTGTATAGCTTTTAGCTGTTACTTCGTTGTAATTTCCTGTTCCAATTTGAGAGATATAATTTATATTTTGATCGTCTTTTCTTGTTATTAACAAGACCTTCGCGTGTATTTTATAATTTTCAAGTCCGTATATAACTTTACAACCAGACTCTTCTAAAGCTGTTGCCCACTCTATATTATTTTGTTCGTCGAATTTAGCTTTAAGCTCAACTATAACTAAGACGTCCTTTCCGTTATCAGCAGCTTTTTTTAAAATCGAAACAACTTGAGAGCTGTGGGCAACTCTATATAACGTAATTTTAATCGAAACAACTTTTTCGTCTTCTGCTGCTTGATCAAGAAGCTTATAAAATAAAACCATACTATCAAACGGATACGAAAGCAAGATATCTTTTTTTAAAACCTGATCAATCATTGATATATTAGAAATATTTTCTGGCTTTTTAGGCAATATTTTTTTATAAAACAAATTTGGAAATTCATACATATCAAACATCTTAATTAAAACAGACAAAAACGAAAGATCCAACGGAGCCTTTAAAACAAAAACTTGTTTTTCTTCTAGATTTAATTTTTTAGATAAATAATTAATAACATCTCTAGCATCTTCGCATTTATTTATTTCTAGCTTTACCGGAGATAAATTTCGTCTTTGTTTTAATAAAATAGACATCACTTGTTTCATATCAGAGCAATCATCTTTTATTTTTTCGTTAAGTTCAGGTTCTAATTCCATTTTTCTAGTTATCTTAAATTTTGTTTTTGAAATTATTTTATATTTATTAAAAATTTTATAAGCAAAGTGTAAAATAAGATCTTCAACTAAAACAAATTTTTTTTTAAAATTATTATTATTAAAATTATTAGGTATCATAATTATACGGTTAAAATATCCAACTGCCGGAATAATTCCTATTTTTATCGTATCTTTTTTCTTTGAGATTAATTTTACATAAATATATATTTCTTTGTTTTTCAAAAACGGAAAAGGGTGATGTTTATCTATTATTTGCGGAGATATTAACGGAAAAATATTCGCATCAAAAAAATTTTCTAAATATTTATATTCGTTATATTCTATTTGATTAATATTTATATGCTCTAAATAAGATTCACTAGATTCAGTCATTAAGTCAAAATAAATTTTATCAGATAATTTAAACAGCTTTTGAGTCTTATTAGAAATTAAATCTAATTGTTCTTTTATATTTAAGTTAGTTAAAATATCTAATTTTTGTTTATTTAAGATTTTATCGTAATAAAGCGAACTAACTCTCGTCATAAAAAATTCATCGATATTATTATAAAAAATTTGCAAAAATTTTATTCTTTCGAATAGCGGAATTTCTTTGTTTTCAGACTCAAGTAATACTCTTTTGTGAAACTCCAAATGACTGATTTCTCTGTTTTGAAAATATTTTAAATTTTGTTTCGTAAATATCACCTCATTAATATAATTTCCGTTTATTTTATTATAATTATAAAAAAATATATAAAAATTTTTATTTTAATTATATCATGTGATTTTGTAAAAAAATGTAAAATTTTGTCGATTATTATAATTAATATAATATCTAAAAACTATTAAAAACTATATTTTGAAATAATTAAAATATTATGATTATTTGACATATTTTGTTTTTTGTGATAAGATAAATTTATAAATTATTAAATTAAATAATCAAAGAGGTGACTTAAGATAATTAAGAATAAAATTACTCAAATTATTTATCAAACGTCGTTTTGTTCGATTGCTCTGATTGCCTTGATTTCTAGCTTCGGATTTTTTAACGCTAAATTCGAAAACAATTTTTTTGTTTACTTTACTAATTTGAGCAACTATTTTTGTATGATTATAATATTTTTAGAGCTCAAACAAAGTATTTATAAAAAAGACGACAGCTTTGTTAGCGTATTTCCGGTTTTAAAATTTTTTGGAGTTGTTGCGATTTCGATTACGTTTTTTATTTTTAATTTCTTACTCGCTAAAGATAGAACGATAGAACAAAATATGTCAGTTAATAGTGTGTTGTTACATGTTGTATTGCCGATTTTATTTGTTTTAGATTGGTTTATTTTTTATGAAAAAAATAAACTAAAATGGTTTTACCCAATTGGCGCGATGATAATTCCGGCTATATATGTTTGTTTTATATTTTTAAGAGGCTGGATTCTTAATTTTGAAGGCGAGCTTATATTTCCGTATTTTTTCTTTGATATTAACAAACTCGGAGTTGCAGGTGTTTTAAGATGGATTATAAGCTTGTTAATTATTTTTTTAATATTTGGCTATGTATTATATTTTATAGACAAGATTATGTTGTGTATTAAAAAAAATAAAAATATATAAATATATTAAGAGATAAGGTGTGTATAAAACAATGAGCGAAAATAATTTAATAAAATCGATAGACATAAAAGAAAAGTTTTTAAAATTTTTTGAAGATAATAGTCATCTTAAAATAAGTAATTCGTCTATAATTCCAAAGAACGATCCAACTTTATTGTTTATTAATTCTGGTATGGCTCCTCTTAAAAGATTTTTTACTGGAGAAGAAACTCCTGTTTCAAAGCGACTTTGTAATATCCAACCGTGTATCAGAACTATTGATATCGACGAAGTCGGCGATAAACATCATCTGACAAGTTTTCAGATGCTCGGAAGCTGGTCGATCGGCGATTATTTTAAAAAAGACGCTATCAGTCTCGCTTTTAGATTCTTAACTCAATATCTTAAGATCCCGAAAGAAAAGCTTTTTGTTTCGATTTTTGGAGGAGATCCGGAGCTCGGACTCGAAGAAGACGAAGAAGCTCGACAATATTGGCTCGAAGTCGGTGTTGAAGCTGATCATATTGTGTCGTGTCCAAAAGAAGATAATTTTTGGGGTCCTACTTCTGAAACTGGGCCTTGTGGACCTTGTACTGAAATTTTTTATGATACAGGCGACGAAAACGGCGTTGTTTATAAACCTGGCGGATATTTTGATACCAAAAAAAGATATATAGAAATTTGGAATGCCGGCGTTTTTATGCAATTCAATAAAAATAAAGACGGATCTTTTTCTAAACTAAAATTTAAGAGCGTTGATACTGGAGCTGGTTTAGAGCGCCTAGCAATGGTCTTAAATCAAAAAGAAACTGTTTACGATACTGACTTACTTCTTCCTATTAAGAATAAAATAATAGAAAATTTAGATAAAAATACAGCTGTTTCTAATAGAGAAATTTTAATTATGACTGATCATCTAAGAACGGTTTGTTTAATTTTATCAGAAAAAGTTCAGCCTTCTAACGAAGGCCGAGGCTATATTCCAAGAAAGCTTATTCGAAAATGTATTTTAATAACTACTAAAGCCGGAGAGATAAACTTCGATTTTAAATCTGTTTTAGAATTTATAATAAATAATTATAAAAATATATTTCCAAACTTCGAAACAAATAAAGATTATATAATAAATACGTTTCAAAAAGAATATGATCAGTTTATAAAAGTTATTACAACTGGTCTTGAAAAATTAAAAATAATTAAAGACTCTAAAAATAATATTGACGCTACAGAGGCTTTTGAGCTCGTTACTACTTTCGGACTTCCAATAGATATTATTAAAGACTTTTCTCAAGAAAATAATTTAGTTCTAGACGAAAAAGGATTTTATCAAAAATTATCTGATCACAAAAATATTTCTAAAAATTCAAAAGATAATAAAAATAAAATTTCTAAAAGCGATTTTGAGTTTTTAAATAAATTTAATAAAACAATTTTTGAAGGTTACGAAAGTCTCGAAACAAGATCCAAAATTTTAAATATAATAGACTTCGAAAACAAGTCTATCGAAACAGCCTCAGCTCAAGACAAAGTTGGACTAGTATTAGACAAGACTGTTTTTTATGCTGAGTCTGGTGGTCAATGTTCAGACGTCGGATATATATATAATAATAATTTAAAAATAAAAATATCTGACGTTCAAAAAACTTCCAACGGAGTTTATTTACACTTCGGCGAAATAGTATCAGGTAGTATTAATATTAACTCTGATGATCTTTTTGTAAACTTAGAAGTCGACAAAGAAACCAGACAAGCTCTTTCTAATAACCACACCTGCGTTCATTTACTACACTCGGCTCTAAGATCAATTTACGGAAACGAACTCCATCAGGCTGGCTCAAAAGTCGAAAAAGAAAAACTCAGATTTGATTTTAACTGTGAGCTCAAAATAGAAGGCGACGATATCTCTAAAATCGAAACAATAGTTAATAATTATATTCAACAAAATTTAGAGATTAAAACCGAAAATAAATCTTTAGAAAAAGCTATCGAAGACGGCGCTATCGCGCTATTTGAAAATAAATATTCGGAGCAAGTTCGTGTAGTTTCTATTTCGAATATTTCTAAAGAACTTTGTGGCGGAACTCACACTTCCCGAACAGGAAACATTGGTTTATTTATAATTTTGTCTGTCGAAGGAATCGGAAAGGGTATCAAACGAATTGTTGCTGTTACTGGCCAAGAAGCTCTAAAATACATCCAAGATCAAATAATATTAATTAAAAATATTTCCAAAACTCTTGGTGTTAAGCCAGAAAAAATTTCAGAAAAAATATTAGACTTAAAAAACTCTAAAAACTCAGGTAAGCAAGATATAAAATCAAATAATAATTATAATAATTATGATATTAAAAAAACGTCTTCTGGCGTTGAAATTGCTTTTATATTTGAAGACGAATTTAATAAATCAGCTAGAGATAATATTATCGAGATAGCTGATAAAATAAACGGAGTTGCTATATATTTTTCTAAAAATCAACAACAAGTATTAGTTGCTTCGGCTAAAAATATTTTTAATAAACACGAAGAATATAAAGCTAAAAATATTTTGTCTAAGATATTATCTAGTTTTTCAGGTCGAGGCGGCGGATCAGACAGGGTCGCTTCAGGAGGCGGCATTATAATAAATAAAAACCAAGAATTAATATCTATTTTTTAGTTTTCACTCTTTAATCAAAATTTTTTAGGTTCTATATCAAGAGTTGGGGTGCAATTTTTTGTTCTTAGACTAATTTATTTGGTATTTCCAGCTTAAAAACGACACTGGAAATTTTCTAAATGGCTCCCTTCTCAAGGGAGCTGTCAGCGTAGCTGACTGAGGGTTTGTTCTTCTAAAATTTTTATAATTTTATATAATATTTAAGCTAAAATATCAATCCCTCCGGCTCTTGCGAGCCGACTCCCTTACTCTTAAGGGAGTCCAATACGACGGGATTTAATTTACTTAGGTTAGATTAACATGTGTTTTTCAAGATTAAAAACCTAAACTTTCAAAGCCACCCC
>JAGAUG010000023.1 GCA_017828935.1 Oscillospiraceae bacterium
GGGGTGGCTTTGAAAGTTTAGGTTTTTAATCTTGAAAAACACATGTTAATCTAACCTAAGTAAATTAAATCCCGTCGTATTGGACTCCCTTAAGAGTAAGGGAGTCGGCTCGCAAGAGCCGGAGGGATTGATATTTTAGCTAAAATATTCTATAAAATTATAAAAATTTTAGAAGAATAAACCCTCAGTCAGCTACGCTGACAGCTCCCTTGAGAAGGGAGCCATTTAGAAAATTTCCAGTGTCGTTCTTTTAAGCTGGAAATACCAAATAAATTAGTCTAAGAACAAAAAATTGCACCCCAACTCTTGATATAGAACCTAAATAAAAAAATGGGGTTAAAATTTTTTGTTTTTAGGGTATATTAACCGTGGTTTCTTGCGATTTAAATTAGAGATTACAAAAATAAAATCTAGAGTTAAAACAAACTCACCCCAGTATTTATTTTGTTTTAAGAAGGTGTTTCTTATTGATTTATCAAGGCTTGAAATTAAAACGTACTTGGGTAGAAATAAATTTAGATTATTTAAAATATAATTTAAGTCAAATAAAAAAAATATTAGATCCTAACTGTAAGATAATGGGCGTTGTTAAAGCCGACGCTTACGGCCACGGAGATAAAATTATAGCTAAACAACTTGAAGATTTCGGTGTAAATTTTTTAGGAGTTTCAAATATCGAAGAGGCGTTGTCTTTAAGGCGATCTGGCGTAAAGATTCCGATTTTAATTTTAGGTTATACGCCACCTCATCTTGTTAATATATTATTTCAATATAATATTACTCAAACTATCTATAGTCTTGATTACGCGAGAAAAATCTCTGAAGAGGCTTTAAAAAATAAAGTTGTTATAAAGTCTCACTTAAAAATAGATACAGGGATGAATCGAATTGGATTCAAAATAAATAATAATTTAAATATAGAATATTTATTAAAAATTTATTCATTACCGGCTTTGGATATTTCTGGAATTTTTACTCATTTTTCTGTTGCGGACGGGGAAACGGTTTTAGACGAAAAATTTACTCTTGAGCAATTTAAAATATTTAAAAATATTTGTGATGAGCTTCAAAAATTAGGTGTAAATATTGGTATTAGACACTGTTGTAACTCGGCGGCGACGATTAGATATAAAGAGATGCATCTTGATATGGTTAGGCCTGGAATTTTATTATATGGTCCATATCTTAATTTAAATATAAAAATGGATTTTAGGCCGATTATGACTTTAAAAACAAAGATAAGTATGATAAAGACCTTGGAACCTGGTGAATCTGTTGGTTACGGGAGAAAATTTGTTGCGATAAAGCCAACAAAGATAGCAACTATTCCGATCGGGTACGCTGACGGTTTAAACAGGCTTTGTTCTAACAAGACAGAAGTTTTAGTAAGTAACCAAAAAGCGAAAATAATCGGTTCGATTTGTATGGACCAAACAATGATAGACGTTACTAATATAGATAATCTAAAAGAAGATGACGAAGTTGTTTTGTGGGGCGACGAGAGTTGCAATTTAAATAATATAGCCAATATGATAAAAACTATTTCTTATGAATTGCTATGTAACGTAAATAAGCGAGTTCCGAGACAATACATAAAAAACAACAAAGAATATTTATTTGTAGATTATACAGCTTCTATATAAATTTAATAAATTATATTTTTAACGAGGAATATTTATGAAAGTAGATTTAGGAATTTGGAACAGTATTTTTTCTGTTCCGACTTGTATTGTTGACGATCATATAATAAAATCTGGCAGCGCTCAATTAAAAGTCTTGCTTTATTTGTTGAGATATCCGGGAAGAGATGTTCCGGTTGAAGAAATAGCCCAGAATTTGTCTTTGTCTTGCGCTGATGTTTCAGATTCGCTTAATTATTGGATCTGTGAGGGTGTTATATTAGATAATAATATAAATAATATAAATAATATAGCGATACCGACTTTTAAAGTAATAGAGACAGAAAAACAAGATGATTTAGATTCAACTTCTTCTCCGGCGCTCGATAAATTAAAAATTATTAATGAATCTTCTCAAGATTTAAGTTTAAAAACTACAAAAAAATTTTCGAGTTCGCCGGGAATGGCGCCTCGCTTAACTATTAAAGAGTCGCTAGAGAGAATACAAAGTGATGAAAATTTAAAATTTTTAATGAATGAGATTCCTAAGATTCTAAAAAGAAGCCTGTCTACGACGGATATTGTTGTTATTGTGTCGTTTTTAGATTGGACAGGTATCGATGTTGATTTGGCTTTAATGTTAATTAATTATTGCGCTTCAACAGATAGAGTTTCGGCTAAATCAATTGAAAAAGAAGCGTATCTTTGGGCTGATCAAGGAATAAATACACACGAAAAAGCGGAGGATTTTATCAGAGAAAACTTAAATTTAATAAAAGTCCAACAAGAAGTTATTTACGCGCTTCACAAGTCGTATTTAACTATAAGAGAAAAAGCGTTTGTAAAAAAATGGGTTTTAGATTTTAAATATAATATCGACATGATAAAGCTGGCTTACGAGACGGGGATGACTCGTAAGGGAGAGAAAGATTTTTCTTATGTAAACGGAATATTGTTATCTTGGTATAAAAAAGGCATAAAGAAGCCAGAAGAAGTTAGAGACGAAAATGGAGTAGAAGCTATAAGCGAAAAGATTACAAAAATTAAAAACAAAAAAAATAGTAATCAAGCTCTTAAAGCTGAGGCTTTAACTTCGTTTTCGTTAGAGGATTTAAAAGCTAAGATTAAAAACTAGTTTAATAAATTTAAATTTCCCAAAGCGATTGTGCCGAAAATATAAAAAATATTTATAAAACAGGTGATAAATAGTGAAGTCTAGAAAAATATATTTTATCACTATCGTTTCGATCTTGTCTACTTTGTCGACTATAATATTTTTAATCGGAGGATTCCCGATTTTTTTAGCTTTTCCGTATTTAAAAATAGATTTATCAGATATTCCAGCTTTGATCGGAGGAATTGTTGTTTCGCCGGGAGCGGGTTTGTTAATTGAACTTATTAAAAATTCTTTTCATATTTTAAAGACTCACACGATGGGGATCGGAGAGCTTTTATCTTTAATTGTCGGTAGTACTATTGTTATTAGTTTTTGTTTTCCGTTTAGATGGTCGATTAAAAAAAATAATTTTAAGATTTCGATTTTAATTTCTTATCTAACTTGTTTGTTTTTTACTTTGATAGTTGCTTTAATATCTAATAATATTATATATCCGTTGTTTTTATCTTCGGGTTTGTTAGTTACAGCTACAGAGAATATAATAAATTTATATTTAATATCTGTTTTAATAATTAATTTTATAAAAGTTACGATTGTAGTTTTAATATCTATATTAATAATTAAAGTTTTAAAAATAATATAATTTTTGGGGAGAAGAAAATAAGTTGGATTTGAAATTCGAAAAATATATGAATTTAGCTTTGATAGAAGCTAGGAAAGCGTATGATTTAAACGAAGTTCCGGTTGGAGCGGTTGTAGTCTATAAAGATAATATTATTGGGTCAGGATTTAACAAAAGAGAAATTACTAATAACGCCTTAGCCCACGCTGAAATAATAGCGATAAACGAAGCTTGTAAGAATTTAAATAGCTGGAGACTAATAGATTGTGATATATATATTACTTTGGAACCGTGTCCGATGTGTGTAGGGGCGATTATTAACTCAAGAATAAAAAAAATTATATATGGAGCTCAGGATTTTAAATCAGGTAGTCTTGGTTCAGTTTTTAATATATTTGATTTTAAATTTAACCACAAACCTGAGATTATTTCTGGCGTTTTAGAAACAAAATCGGCCAGTTTATTAAAAGATTTTTTTTCTAAACTTAGATTAGATAAGCTTAAATAAAAAATATTTAATTATAAATTTATTAAAAACAAGCACAAAAAAAATTAATAAGAATATACTAAATAATAGTTGATTAAAATTGATTTTAATAAAAGTGAGTGATATTGTTGTCTGTTTTAATTGTTTTTTTATTTAGTAATCTTATTTTTTTTTCTCTTCATGTAACAAATAATTTATCTTTTCCAAAACCGTTATCAAAACAAGAAGAAAAAGAGTGTCTTGAAAAAATTAAAGAAGGCGACGAAGAAGCAAGAAACAAATTAATTAAACATAATTTAAGATTAGTAGCGCACATAATAAAAAAATATTATTCAAAAATAAAAGAACAAGAAGATTTAATTTCGATCGGAACGATCGGTTTAATAAAAGCTGTATCGAGCTTTGATATTTCAAAAGGTGCTAAATTTGCAACTTACGCGTCTAGGTGTATTGAAAACGAGATACTGATGCATTTTAGAGCACAAAAAAAATTAGTAAAAGATGTTTATATAAGTGATCCGATAGATTTAGATAACGATGGGAACTCGCTGACATTAATGGACATTGTTGCTGATGAAGAGTCTATATCTGAAAATATAGATAACAAGATAGAAACAGAAAAAATGTATGAATTAATTAATAAAAATTTGACGTCGAGAGAAAAATCAATAATTTATATGAGATATGGTCTGAAGGGTTTCAAATCGATGCCCCAAAGAGAAGTAGCTCAAAAGTTAAATATTTCTCGCTCTTATGTTTCTAGGATCGAAAAAAAATCTTTGATGATTTTAAAAAAATCTCTTAAATCCGAAGGTTTTTTTGGTTAATAAACAAGAAAATAAAATTTGTTTTTTAATTTTTAAGTTGATGATTTATCTAAATTATGATATAATTAAAAATATTATAAAATATATTTACCCAAGATAGGAAAGTAAAAAACAAGATGAATATTTTAGGTATCGATCCCGGATACGCAATAATTGGGTTCGGAGCAATTAATTATACTAAAAATAAATTTAATACTTTGGGTTACGGTTCGATTACAACCCCAGCTGGACTTATGATCCAAAATAGACTCTCGATAATTTATGACGAACTAAATTTGATTATTTCAAAATATAAGCCCGACTGCCTCGCAATCGAAAAATTATATTTTTCTTCGAATCAAAAAACGGTTATTACGGTTGCTCAAGCTAGAGGTGTTATTTTATTAGTTGGAGCTAGAAATAACTTGCCGATCTTTGAGTATACTCCGCTTCAAATAAAACAGTCGGTCGTGGGCTATGGACGAGCTACTAAGGCTCAAGTTATTTCAATGACGGCTTCGATATTGAAATTAGTTTCGGCTCCTAAGTTAGACGATACAGCTGACGCTTTAGCTGTCGCTATTTGCCACGCCCATTCATCTGTTTCTTTATATAATATA
>JAGAUG010000024.1 GCA_017828935.1 Oscillospiraceae bacterium
TATGATATAATGCTATATAGTAGCCGAGGAAAGGTGTCCGAGTGGTTTAAGGAGCTAGTCTTGAAAACTAGTGACTCGCGAGAGCCGAGGGTTCGAATCCCTCCCTTTCCGCCATGAAAGTTTATAAATTAAATAAAATTATTAAAATTGTCTAGGAGAAATACTCAAGTTGGTGAAGAGGCTCCCCTGCTAAGGGAGTAGGTCGGGAAACCGGCGCGAGGGTTCAAATCCCTCTTTCTCCGCCAGTAGTTTCTATTTTTACGAATTTTGTATAATTTTTTTATTTATATTCCTTTTAATTTTTAAATTTGTTTTATTACTGAGACAGCTCTTATTTATTAAGAGTTGTTTTTTTTAATTCTATGTCATCAAAAATCCTATAAAGAATCTAAAAATAATTATTTTAAAAATCTATTAAAAGCTAATCGTCGACCGAATAACGCTATTTTTAAAATAAAAATTATTATTACACACCCTATAAAACCAAAATTACAAACAAAACCAAACACAGATATATAATATTTGATCTTGTTTGTAATTAATATATTAAACAGCTTTAGTTTGTAAAGGCAATATGAAATCTTTAATCTCAGACACATATTGCTCGTAGTTATCGACATTATCACTATAAACCGTAACTTTTACAGGTTTGGTTATATCCAAAGTAAAGATCCCGATAATGGACTTCGCACTAACAGAAAAATCATCAGCAGAAAGCTCAATATCAAAGTCATATTTTGAAGAAATATTGACCAAAGATCTTATTTTTAAAATATTATTTATGTCAATCATAAATTCTTTCATTTTGGTTGCTCCTCTTAACAAAATAACATGATCTAAAAATATTTTAAATATAAATATATAATATATCATCAAAAACAATAAAACAAGCTAATATACATAAAACGTATCTTTTTGATACATATTTTGTTTTTTAAGAATAAAAATAATATTTAATAAAATATTATTGGGGCTAGATAAATAGCAAGAAAATAATTTAAAATTGCGTTTTAGTTTTAAAAAATTATTGCTACTTTACTTATTTTATGATATAATACGACTATCTAGTATTTTATTATATTCTAGTCGTTACACAAAAGTGTAAAAAATATTAAATATTTCTAGGAGATGTTTTTATATTGGAAAATATTATTAATGATTTAATTAAGATAGATAAAAAAGCGAGAGAAATCGTAAAAGAAGCTGAAGATAAATCTAAAGATATTTTAAATTCTATTGATTTATCTAGACAAGAATTTGAAGTTAAATACGATGACAAAGCTGATTTGAGGCTAAAAAAAGTAAGAGACGAAGAGGCTGAAAAAATAAAAGAATCTTGTAGAGAAATAAAAAATAAATATACAGTACTTATAGACAAACTTGAAAGATCATACTTTCAAAACCACGAGAAAATCGAAAATCAAATTTTTGATAGAATTATCAAATTATAAATAAAATATTTTATATTTATAACGCAAGGGGTTGTTTTGAATATGAATCTAAAATCACCTACCAGTAATGTAATTGTTACAAAGTTAAGGTCGCTATACGGTAAGAGTCTCGACAGCAGCGCCTATGAACAGTTGATTAACAAATATTCTGTTTCTGGTGTCGCTAGCTATCTTAAAAACGAAACTTTATATAGCTCGACTTTAGAATCTATCAACGAAAATTCTATCCATCGAGGACAACTTGAGCTTTTATTAAAAATTTCGAATTTTGATAAATATAGAGATTTATTTTATTATAAGACAAACGAAAATTTTAATATGTTCAAATATGTAATATTAAAAAACGAGCTAGAACAAATGATGATAGCTATTAGATTATTTAATACAGGCGAAATGAAAAAGTATGCGGTTGACTTACCGGTATTTTTGCTTAAATATACTAAAATTGATCTTAAAAAAATAGCAGACGCGAAAAATTTTGATGACTTGCTAGATTTATCCAAAGAAACAATTTATTATAAAAGCTTAAAACAATTCAAACCAATAGACGGGAAAATAGATATTGTTAGGTGCGAAACCGAACTTAGAAAGACATTTTATAATAAAATAATTTCTTTGATAGACAAAAAAGATAAAAAAACATTAGAGATTCTTTTATTAGATATCGAAATTTTAAATATTTCTATAATTTATAGACTAAAAAAATTTTTTAACAAAGACAAAGAATATATAAAATCTTGTTTGCTTCCGTTTTTTTATTATCTTAGTGAAGAGATTATAGACAAGATGATAGATTCAAAAACAACGCAAGAGATGTTAAAAATTATTTTGACAACAAAATACAAAAAATATTGCGACGAAAACTTTTTTTCGGATATCAGTTTTTTTAGCAAGAAAATATTATATAATATATTAAAAAAAGGAATTAGGTTTACAAATTCGTCGCAATATGTTATGATAAGTTATATATACTTGATGGATATTGAGCTCAAGAATATTATAACTATTATCGAATGTATTGGTTATAAATTTGAAACCAAAGAAATAAAAAAATTTTTAATAATATAATATTTGTTCTCAAAGGAGATTTTAATAATGGCTATAACTAAGATGTCTTTGGTTAGAATCAGCGGAAATGTCAAATATATTGACGAAACGATGGTTAAGTGTTGTGAGTTTGGGATGTTTCACCCAGAGAGAGCAAAAATGTTAGAAGAGTACGAAAAGACCAACGAGATATTTTTAGATTATTCTAAAAATACGGGTTATCTAAGAAAGATCGTTGATTTAGCGGGTAAACTCGGTCTAGGACAGTTTAAAAATCAAATTTCTGATCTTGAAAAATTCTCAAAAGAAGACAAAATCGGTTTTGAAGATAATATATCAGAAAGCGAGATAGAAACTAGGGCTTATAGTAATTCTTTTGAATCGTTGCTTCACAAGTGCGAAGATATTTTTACGATGCTTGACATAAAATTAAAAGATATTAATAAAAAAATTTTTGAAAATAAAGATAATAATATAGAGATAGAAAATATAGATGTACGCATTGATGAATTAAAATCTAAAGTCGAATACTTACTTAAAGAAAAATCATTACATGAAAAAAAAATATCAGAATATACGTCTGTTTTAACTCAACTTCAAAATATAGATAACGCAAATATAGACTTTGATGATTTGTTTTCTTGTAAGTATTTAAAAATAAGATTTGGAAGACTACCAAAAGAAAGTTACGAAAAATTAAAATTATTTGATAGCGAAGAGTTTGTTTTTGTTTCTTTTAAGATAGATCACAATTATAGTTTGTGTTTGTATATAACTCCTTGTTATATATCTAAAAAAATAGACGAGATGTTTAATTCGTTATTCTTTGAAAGAATCAGAATACCGGTTTATGCTCATGGGACACCTGATAGTACTAAACACTATGTAAAAGATCAAATAAACAAATACGAAAGTGCTCTTAAAAATATTAATCTCGAAATAAAAAATTTAAAAACAAAAATCGAAAAAGATTTTTCTAAGATATATTTTAAAATAAAGTTTTTTAGCGAATGTTTTAGTAACAAAAAATACGCAGCTATATTCGAAGATAAATTTTATCTTGTAGGGTTTATTCCAAAAGATCTCGAACACGAATTTGTAGATAAATTTAATAACTCAGATAGTTTAAATAATTTAGAAAGCTCTGAAGCAATCGATGTTACAATAAGCGATCCGACCTCTGATAAGAGATTAAAAACGCCAGTAAAACTTAAAAACAATAGATTTTCAAGACCTTTTGAAGATTTTGTAGCTATGTATGGGCTACCATCATATAAAGACAAAGATCCTACAGTGTTTTTGTCTATTTCTTATACAGTTTTATTTGGAATTATGTTTGGAGATATCGGCCAAGGACTAGTTATAGCCTTGCTAGGATATTTGATGGCGAAAATAAAAGATAGTAACTTCGGAAGAATCTTAACTAGAATTGGTCTTTCTTCAGCATTCTTTGGTGTTATTTACGGCTCTTGCTTCGGCTTTGAAGATTTATTTGAAAAATATATATTGGGTTTATCAGATCCTTATAAAAATTTTTTGTTAAAAATTTCACATAAAGATACTAATACATTGCTTTTAGGAGCAATATTTATTGGCGTTATTTTTACGATATCTTCGATGATATTTAATATAGTTGTCGGGATCAAACATAAAAAATCGAGTGTCTATATGTTCGGTCAAAATGGATTAGCAGGATTAGTATTTTATTTTTCAGCGATCTTAGCTGTAGTTGGTGTTATGATTTTAAAAACAAACGTTTTAAATCCATGGTTTATAACTTTTTGTATAATAATTCCAATAGTGCTTATTTTCTTAAAAGAGCCTTTAGGAGACAAAGTCGACGGTAGAGAAGTTAAAATTCATGACGGGGTTGGCGGATTTGTAATCGAGAACTTTTTTGAACTCTACGATGTATTACTTGGTTTTATGTCAAACACGATTTCTTTTATTAGAGTCGGAGCTTTTGTTTTAAGCCATGCAGGAATGATGATGGTTGTTATGAATTTTGTAAATAATATGCAATCTTACGGAAAAATTTCGATGTTGATTTTTGGGAATATATTTGTTATGGCATTCGAGGGTCTAATCGTAGGAATACAAGTTTTAAGATTACAGTTTTACGAGATGTTTAGTCGTTGTTTCGACGGAGCAGGAAAGCCATTTAAAAAAATTTAGAGGTTATAATAAAAGTTGGGGTGTTCTTGTAAGCTAGGCTTTTTATCTTAAGAAATATGTGTTAGTAAACTCTCAGTCAAACTTTATTACGAAAAAATCTTAAGATAAAAAACAGCGTCTCTCTTTCGAGCCGGAAAAACCAAATAAATTAACCCAAACACAAAAAAATTTGCCCCCAATTTTTGACCCAAAATTAAAATTTAATTAAATTAATTAAGGAAAATTTGAGTGAAAGAATTTCTAAACAATTTAAATATACCAGCTATAATAATCGATATGTTTTTAATAATATTAATTTTATATAATATTATTAAAGCTTCTAAACAAGGTTTTATAAGTAGCTTAATTAGTTTGATCTTAACTGTTGTTGACTGTGTTTTTGTTTGGCCTTTTAGCGAAAAAATTAGCAAGTATATTTATAATTTATATTTAAAAGACGCGATATCTAAAATAATTAAAACAAAATTAATAGATACAGGAGTAACAACTGAGTCTATAAGTGATTTTTTAAACAAAGAGTTTTTATCGCCAGAAAATTACTTGGGTCTTAGCTTAGAAAATATTGATAATACTAGTTTTTTTGATTCTGTTAGTAACATAATCTCAGATAAATTTGTTTTCCCTGTTATTAATATTTTGATGAACGTTATTGTATTAATAATTGTTTCTTTAATGTTTTCGATTATTATAAAATTTTCAAAAAAATTATTTGGATGTTTTTCGCACATTCCGGTTTTAGGAAAATTCAATATGTTTTTAGGTGGAATATTTGGTTTTTTTAAATCAATAGTTGTTATTAGTTTTATTTGTTTAATTATAAATAGTCTAATTTCAGTTAGTGAGGACAAATGGAGTTTTTTGAATTCAAAAATTTTAGATGAAACCTATGTTTTTAAAAAATATGATGAGCTTATCGAAATAGATAAGATTTCTAGTTTTATAGATTTTATTAAAAAAAATTTTTGATAAACTTTCTTGATAAGGAGAAGAGTTAGATGCTTTGTTGTAAGTGCAAAAAGAGAGAAGCTGTTGTTTTTATTTCAAGAGTCGAAGACGGGCAAACTATCAACGAAGGCTATTGTATGATTTGTGCTAGAGAGCTAGGAATGTCTCAAATAAATAGTCTTTTAGATAAAGTAAAAGATAGCCAAAATAAAGACAACGAGAAATATATTGCTGATTTAAACGAACAGTTTAAGGAGATGCTAGGAGAAGATGGGGAAAAGTTTGTAAATCCAGAGTCTATGGCCATGATGGGAAATATGATGAAATCTATAATGGGTTTAACAAAAGACTTTGGAGACGGAAAGATACCTCAGTTTGATATTAAATTCGATTTAGGCGGTTTGAACCCGGAATCTGTTGGCGAAGAAAATAGTCAAGAAACCGAAGAAAATATTTCGCCTGATGGCTCTGAAAATTCAGGTAAATCAAAAAATTCTCTTTGGAGCCGAAAGAAAAAAGACAAAAAAAGAAAGTATCTCAAGATGTACGGAGAAGATTTGACGGCCAAAGCTGCTAGCGGAAAAATCGATAGAGTTATTGGAAGAGATCGAGAAATAGACAGAACAATACAAATACTAAATCGAAGAACAAAAAACAATCCGTGTTTGATTGGCGAACCTGGCGTCGGAAAAACTGCAATTGCTGAGGGGCTTGCTTTGAAAATCGTTGCTGGAGAAGTTCCTCCTAAATTAATCGATAAAGAAATTTACTTATTAGATTTAACAGCTTTGGTCGCAGGAACACAGTTTAGAGGTCAATTTGAAAGTAGAGTTAAAGGTCTTATCGAAGAAGTTAAATCAGCGGAAAATATTATATTATTTATAGACGAAGTTCACAATCTTGTTGGAACTGGCGACTCAGAAGGAACGATGAGCGCAGCAAATATTCTAAAGCCTGCTTTGTCGAGAGGCGAAGTTCAAGTTATTGGAGCAACTACTTTTAACGAATATAGAAAACATATAGAAAAAGACTCCGCACTCGAAAGAAGATTTCAGCCAGTAACAATAGAAGAGCCAACAATAGAACAAACAAACGAAATTTTGTTAGGTATCAAAGATTATTACGAAACCTATCACAACGTTAAGCTAAGCGATAATATAATAAAAAGAGCGGTTATCTTATCAGAAAGATATATTACAGACAGATTCTTACCAGATAAAGCAATAGATTTAGTTGACGAAGCCTGTTCTTTCGCTTCTTTGTCTAATAAAGATTTAAATAAATATTTAATAATAAAAAAAGATATTGCTAAAAATAAAGATTATTTAGAATATCTCGAATCTCAAGAAGTTGTTGACTACGAAGAAATTGCTAAACAAAAAGCTGAAATTCTAAAAAACGAAGAAAAAATTAATGGACTTGAAAAAAAAGTAAAAAATATAAGAGTTAGCGAAGAACACTTAGCTAAAGTTGTTGAGCTTTGGACCGGGATCCCGGCGTTTAAAATTAAAGAAAAAGAACTAAAAAAATTATCTCGACTTAAAGAAGCAATCGATCAAAAAGTTATCGGTCAAGATAGAGCTGTTGAATGCCTTGTTAAAGCCGTAAAAAGATCAAGGGTTCAGCTTCGTTCTAATTTAAGACCAGCGTCGTTTATCTTTGTTGGGCCAACTGGGGTTGGAAAGACCAAATTAGCTCAAGTTTTAGCTCAAGAACTCTTTGAGGGCGTAGAGCCTCTAATAAGACTTGATATGTCAGAATATATGGAAAAATTTTCGGTATCAAGAATTATTGGCTCACCTCCGGGTTATATTGGCTACGACGACGCGGGACAGTTGACAGAAAAAGTTAGAAGAAAACCGTATTCTGTTATATTATTTGACGAAATAGAAAAAGCTCACCCGGACGTTATGAATATTTTACTTCAGATATTAGACGACGGAAAGATAACGGATTCTCACGGAAGGCAAGTTTCGTTTGAGAACACTATAATAATAATGACGTCAAACGCTGGGAGCTATAATAAAGAATCAGGAATCGGTTTTAATAAAACACAAGAAGAACTTATTGTTGATAAAGCTAAGAAGGCATTGTCTGATTTTTTAAGACCTGAATTTTTAGCTAGAGTTGACGAGATCGTTGTATTTAAAAAACTTTCTCAAGTTGATTACCAAAAAATTAGTGAAATTATTTTGGAAGAACTCAAAAATGACGTTTTAGATTCTAAATCGATTGTTTTAAATTTTACAGAAAATATAATTAATTTTATAGCTGAGAAATCTTATAGTCAAAAAAGCGGAGCCAGAGATATTCAAAAAAATATAAGAAAAGAAATTGAAGATAAGATTTGCGAAATAATAATAAAAAATAATAATAAAATTATTAAAGAAATATTTTTTGACGTAGATAATAACACTGTAATTTATAATTTTAATTAAAAATTTAGAGGGTTATTTGCTATGATTGTTTTGGAGGACAGTTTAAATGAACCATGATTTTGCGAGGACTTTGACACTTCTTAGAAAAGAAAAAGGACTTAGTCAAAAGAGCGTTGCTAACAGCTTGGGAATCTCCCAAGCCTTGCTTTCTCATTACGAAAAAGGCGTTAGAGAATGTGGGCTTAATTTTGTTGTTAAATGTGCTGACTTTTACAATGTTTCTTGTGATTACTTGCTTGGAAGGTCAGCTGAAAAAACAGGGAGTACTATTTTAGTTAACGAAATTCCTGACGGCGATAAAGTCGATAATAAAAATTTTAATATTATTACGACTCTTAACAAAAAATTAATATCTAATTCTTTGACAATAATATTTGAGATGCTCTCAAGATGTAAAAATAATGATCTTATTATGGAAGTGTCTTATCTTATAATGATTTTTATTTATAAGATACTTAGAATCTTACACAGGTCTGAGAAAAAAAATAATTCTGAAATGTTTAAGCTGTCTGAATACGTCGCTAACGACTACGCCGACGCAAGCATAAAAGTTGCTGAAGGAAAGATTATTTCTATTATAAAAAATAGGCCTGTAGATAAATTACATAAGATGGGTGAAGATAAAGTTAATTTCGATATGTCGACCAAAACTCTACATGAGAAATATTCGGCTCTCTCGTCGTCTTTATTTAATTTAATAAAAAATTCAGAGCAAAAAATTTCTGATACAATTAAGTCTGATAAATAAAAATTTTTTAGAGGTGTGTGTGATGGAATTTGATGTAAAAAAAATAGCCAAGAGCGCTAGATTAAAAATTACAAAAGAAGAAGAAATAATCTTAAAAAATAGTATTCTAGATATAATAAACATGATAGAAAGACTAAATCAAATTGATTTAGTCGATTTTGGAAGCGCAAATAACAACAAATCTTTTGAAGATATTTTATTACAAGACTTACCAAGTATGAAATATCGAGACGATATAGCAACGAAGTCAATGTCTAATAAAGAATTGATTTCTAACGCACCAAAATCTTTAGCGGGTTGTATTATCGTACCAAAAATTGTTGAATAGATTGGGGAAACAACGAATGAGCTTAAATAATAATTTAAATAATTTAACAGCGACAAAGCTTTCAAAGATGCTTAGAAATAAAGAATGTAGCGCTGTTGAAATCTCTAAAGACGTTTTTAAGACAATAAATAATATCGAAAAAGATATTAACGCGTATATAACGATTACAGAAGAAGACGCTTTAAAAAAAGCGAGAGAAGTTGACGAAAAAATTTCTAAAGGTGAGGCTCTGTCGCCTCTTGCTGGGATCCCTATTGGAATAAAAGATAATATTTGTCTTAAAGGGGTTAAGACGACATGTGGCTCAAAAATATTGTCTAATTTTGTTTCGCCTTATGACGCAACAGTTGTTGAGCGTTTAAAAAATAACGACGTTGTATTTACCGGCAAATTAAATTTAGATGAATTTGCAATGGGTTCATCTGGAGAATATTCTTATTTTGGAAAGACTAAAAATCCAATAAATTTAGAATATGTTCCAGGCGGGTCTTCTAGCGGACCAGTAGCTGCAGTTGCAGCTGGCGAGGCTATAATGAGCCTAGGAAGCGATACTGGAGGATCAATAAGAGTTCCTGCAGCTTTCTGTGGGCTAGTTGGTTTGAAGCCAACTTATGGGGCTGTTTCGAGATACGGTCTCGTTGCGCTAGCTTCGTCGTTAGATCATATAGGCCCAATAGCTAAAACAGTTGATGACACTGCTATGTTATATAGAGCGATTTGCGGATTCGACCAAAAAGACGCGACATCTTCAAGTATCGATCATAAAATAAACGAAGATATAAATAATTTTAATATAAAAGGCCTTAGGATAGGTGTTTCTCAAAAGTATTTTGGAAACGGTGTTGATAAAGAAGTTGTTGACAACGTTAAAAAATCTATAAAGATGTTTGAAGATCAGGGTGCAATCATAAAAGAAGTTGAGTTGCCGTCTGGAGAAGATGCTCTTGCTGCATATCATATAATGTTACCGGCTGAAGCTTCTTCTAACTTGGCGAGATTTGATGGCGTAAAATATGGTTTTAGAGCTAAAGAATATAATAACTTAGAAGAGATGTATGAAAACACTAGGGGCGAGGGCTTTGGCCAAGAAGTTAAACGAAGAATAATATTAGGAACTTTTATTTTGAGCGCTCAAAGCGACAGTTCGATTTACGCGAAGGGACGGTTTTTCCAAAAAAAAATAATATCTCAAATGAAAAAAGTTTTTGAGCAATGCGATATAGTTATAACGCCGTCAGCGCCGTCAACAGCTTTTAAATTTGATAATATGACGAATGACCCCGTTAAGATGTATATGAACGACATGTGTACAGTTTTTGTTAATATAGCGGGGCTTCCAGCGATATCGTTGCCTTGCGGTACTGGTCAAAATGGGCTTCCGATAGGACTTCAAATAATAGGCCCTCATTTTTCAGAAAATCTAATTTTTAAAGTAAGCAAACTTCACGAAAATTTTATTTTAAATATTTAATAATATTTATATCTTGCCGCCGGGTAAGACAATTAGAGCACTCGTCTTTTATCTTCGTAAGGCCTTTAGAAGAAGATAAAAATCTATCGAGTGCTCTTAATTTTAAAAATAATTTTTAAAAATTTGGAGGTAAACATAATGATATCAAAAATAATAAATAGATTTAAATATTTTTCAAGATTTGAACTATTACTTTGGATCTCGTCTCTTTTAGTTATAGCTATTTCTTTTTTGTTCAGCGAAAAATATAATTGGCTTGTTTTAATAGCTTCGTTAGTTGGAGCAACTGAGCTTATATTTGTTTCAAAAGGTGACGTTGTTGGTCAAGTTTTAACAGTTATTTTCGGATCTCTTTACGCTATAATATCTTTTAGATTTAGATATTATGGCGAGATGATAACTTATCTTGGGATGGCGATCCCAATAGCTATTTTGTCTGTTATTTCTTGGCTAAAAAATCCATATAAAAAACACGAACCCGAAGTTAAAGTTAATTCTCTAAGTTTTTTTCAAATAATTATTATGATAATTTCTACGATTATAGTTACTGCTATATTTTATTTTATTTTAAAAATATTTAATAATCCGAATTTGATTATTAGTACTTTATCTGTAACAGCTAGTTATCTCGCGGCTTACTTGATGTTATTAAGAAGTCCTTCTTACGCTATCGCTTATTGTCTTAACGATATTATATTAATAATACTTTGGATTTTAGCAACTATAAAAGATAAGTCTTATTTACCTATGATTATTTGTTTTATTGTATTTCTAGTTAATGACATATATGGCTACTTTAATTGGAAACGAATTAAAAAACGACAGCTTAATAATATAAATTAAATTTTAATAAAACTAATAAATAGATATAAAAATAACATTATTTTTGTATTGAAATTTTTTAAAATTTATATTAAAATAATAATATAGATTAAAAATAAATTTAAAATAAGAGGAGTGTTTTTGTTGATGAATAATATAATATATTTTGATCAAGTCTTAAGAGACGCTTCGGAGAAAAAAAAACAGATGGCGCAAGCTTTAGAAGAACTTGAAAAAATGGGCTGTCTTTCAGAAGAATATATTGTTTACGCTTTAAAATTTGTTACACTAGAGCAACTAAAATATATTTTAAACTTGATCAAGCTACTACTCAAATCTTAATTTTTAAAATATTGTGTAATATTTCGTTTGTAAAAACATATAATAAAATTACCATATTAATAACATTTTTCTGTATTTTTAAAAAAATCATATTGACTTAATAATATTTTGTGTTATAATAATATTATATGGTTTAATAATATAAGTAAGATTATAATATTTAGACATTTATTAAATTCAAAATACATATTATATAAAAAGAAAGTTGACAGGAGTTGTAAGTTTATGTTTGTTAAAGAAGTTACTGTTCAAAATCAAGTTGGGCTTCATGCTAGACCAGCTACGTTTTTTAGCCAAAAAGCGAATGAATATAAGAGCTCTATTTGGATCGAAAAAGAAGAAAGAAGAGTTAACGCTAAGAGTTTATTAGGTGTTTTATCTCTTGGAATTATTGGCGGAACGATTATCAAGGTTATCGCTGACGGTCCAGACGAAGAAGAAGCTGTTGAGGGATTAGTAAAACTAGTTGAAAGCGGTTTCACAAGCTAATTATTTGATTTTTAATTTTGAATTTATAAAAAGCTGTAAATAATTATAAAACAGCTAGAAAAATCCGGTCTTTTAAAAAGGCCGGATTTTTTGGTTCTATGTCAAGAGTAGGGTTGAAAATTTTTTGTTTCTAGACTAATTTATTTGGTCTTTACTGGCTAATACCAAGAGCATTTCTAAAGCTTAGGGTTTATTCTTCTAGGGTTCTATAGCTAAAGTATCAACCACTCCGACTTTTTCGAGTCGAGCTGAGCGCTTGGACTGAGGATAGATTAACACACAATTTCTCACAATTAAAAGCCGTAACTTTCAAAAATTTCCCCCTCAACTTTATGAACTACCAAAAAAAGACCCTGACCGGAGAGAGTCAAGATCTTTAAATTTATTAATTATTAATTTTTTAATCTAAGATTAAAACTTTTTAGAAGCAACTACTCCTGCAGCAGCCATTGAGATTACAGCTAATGCTATAGCTAGAACTACAACATCATTTGCGCCTGTATTTTGTTGACCTGCGTTTGTAGCAGCTGGAGCTTCTTCAAGAGCTGGAGCATTAACAACTGGAGCTTTCTCTGTTTCTTCTGATACTAGAACTGGAGCTGAGCTTGAAGTTGTTGAATCTGCTGTTGCTTCTTCGCTTATAACTGGAGCAACGATTTCATTTTCAGCACCGCTAGTTGTTGTTGTAGCTTCTTCAGATACTGAAACACCTGCAACTGCTGGTAATTTTGTTGTGTCGATTTCTTTTGTTGAAATCATAACATCTGTTACACCTTTTTTCATATCAAATACGATTTTTGAATCAGAAACTGTTGCACTGATTACTTCGTCTGTATTGATGATTCCGTCGTTAGCACTTGCTTTAGCTAAAGTCTCATAACCGCTAGCATTGATTGGATAAACATATAGTCTTCTTGTTGTACCGTTAACAAGTTTATCTGCTAAATCTGTTCCAAATAGATCTATAACTTTTTGATTATCACAGTCGATGTTTATTTTACGATTTTCATTCTTGAAGAATGGAATGCTTAATTTAAATACTTTTCCTGTTCCTTCTGCGTTATATCTTGAATTAAGAACTGCATCTGTACCTAATGTAACGTTATATGTTGCTCTACCTTCGTTAAGTGTAGCTTGAGAAACTGATGATAAAATATCAACACCTGTGCTACCTGTGAACTTATAACTACCCTGTCCTAACATTGCTTTAAGTTCAGCAACAGTAACAATTGCACCGTTCTTCAATGCTGTATTATCTGCATACTCTCTGTATCCATCTTCAGTAACGTCTACTTCTGCTTTAGATACATCTGTTGCATCCATTGCGTTAGCTACTGTTACCAATTTAAATGTTTGTGAACTACTACCATCTGCTCCTGTAAGTGTTATATCCCATGCTGAATATTGATCACTTGATGATGTATTTGTAAATTTAACTAATACACAATAAGCACCTGAGTACTCACCTGTAGCTGTTATTACTTTTTCTTTCTTAGTTTCTACAGTAACACCTCTGTTTGAAAACTCACCACTAGCAGTTTTCTTAATAGCACCATTAGTTGGAGCTAATATAACTTTTTGATTTTTCGGTTTTGTAGAACTTGTACCTGTACCAAATAGTGCGTCATTGCTTATTCCGAAGTAAATCTTACGAGAATCTGTATTCGATCCAGTCAATTTGATAAAGTTAGTAAAGGTAGTCCCGTTGATTGTCTCAGACTGAACCAAGTCGCTTTTACCAACAGTTTTCAATGTGTTTGAAGTACCCTCAATAACAAATGGCAACAATTTTCCAACTTTATTATTTGAATCTGTAATATCCTCAACAGCAAAAACTGATGAAGCCATTGTTGAGACCATAGCTGAAACTACGCCCAACGAAATTAATTTTCTGAATTTCATTAATTCAATCCTCCTAAATAAATAAAAATTAAAAATAAAATTTAAATAAATATTTTAAAATATATAAGAAAATAATCTCTCCGAAAACATCTAATATTTTCTTACTAAATATATAATATCATATAAAAAAAACATTGTCAAGGGGTTTTTTAAAAAAATTTTAATTTTTTTGTAATTTTTTATTTTAAAGCTTAAAAAAACCTGAAATAATCAGGGTTTTTAATATAAAATTTTTTTTAAAAAATTTTTATATTCTTGATATAAATATATTTTATTTAAAACTTCTAATAAAGCGTTAGTTGAAAGATATGCTGGTAAATCCAGCTCTTTTTTTATTTTGTCTCGCCTAGCCTTGCTGTTTTCTCGACCAATTAGTCCGTCTTCAAAAAAATCTATTTTTGTAATTTTTTTGTTATTATTTATTTCTTGTTTTGATAAAACTCCGGAGTTTTTTAAAGCTTTAATAATAATTTCTTTAGAAATACCTTCAACTCCTAACAAATTTTCTTTAGACGGCTGAGACTTTCTTTTTTCTTTTCCAAAAACCTGAGGTATATATATATTAATAATTTTTTCTTTAGAGATATCGCTCAACAAACAATTAGATATATAATTTCTTATTTTAAAGCCAGCAACGTCCGAATCTGTTAAAATAATTACTCCGTGTTTTTTAGCTAATTTTTTTATTATATTTATTTTTTCTTTATTTTTATAAATATTAAATCCGTCTGTTGTTATTATTAGCGCGTCTAAAAACGAATCTAATTTAATTTTATCGTACTTTCCCTCGACAACTATAACTTGATTTAATTTTATCACGATTTTTTATCTCGCCTCCAAGTAACTAAATAGTTTTAAAATCGTCGTTTCTAAAATTATTTTTTTATCGACTTGAGAACTTTTTAACTTATAATCTGATTCTATTAATAAATTTATTATATTTTTAAGTTGCTCGAAACTATAATTATCGCTTTGAGAAAAAGCTTTATTTATTCTAAATTCCTTGCCTTTATAATCGAAAAGCTCAACTAAACTCTCAAGGGATTTTTGGCTTATTTTCGCAACTTTAGCTCTATATAAATCCAAAAAATTTATCGACATAATCGATAATATTACAATCGGCTCTTCTCTATTATCTAATAAATTTTTTAATAAACTCAAAGCTCTCGTTTTGTCTCTTAAACTAATATATTTAATTAAATCAAAAACTCTTATTTCAAGATCCGGAATAACTAAAGCTTTTATATCATCTAGACTTATCTCTTTGTCTTTACAAAACGATATTAATTTATTTATCTCTTGAGAAATTTTATCTAGATTATTATTACAATATTCAACAAGCTGCCGAGCGTTTTTATTAGAAATATACCCACCTTTAGATTTTATTTTTAAAACAACATATTCAGTTGTTTCAATAGGATTCAGCTTTTTTAGCTCTATTATAGATCCATTTTTTTTTATTATATCTAAAAATTTTTTTATTTTTGTTTTTGTTATATTAATAAATATAAGACAACAAAACTCCGCAAGATCCGAAACAAGATTATTTAAAATTAACATCTCTTTGTCGCTGAGTTTATCTAGCTCCCAATCTTTTATAATAATACATTTAAAATCCGCTCCGAGCGGAATAGATTCACAAATTTCCAAAAGATTATTAATACTAATATTTTTGTTATCAAATTCAAAAAACTGACAACTCGGCTTTTTATTATTAATTATTTTTATTATCTGATCTAAACATTGTTTTTTAAGCCAACTACTTTCACCTGAAATATAATAAACAGGTTTTATTATATTAATATCAAAATTCTTATCTGCGTTTTTTAAAATTTTTGTTATCATTATTTTTTACTTTCTGTATTTTTTTTAATTTTTTTAATTTTATAATAAATACTATACACTAAATTCCCTAAAAATATTTATTATAAAACTCTTTAAACCAAAAAAGAAGACACTATAACAGCAATCTTCTTTTTTTAAAAAATCTATTATTTTTATAATTTATATCTTAAATATTCTATCTAAACTAGATGCTTTATTTATTTAAATATAACATCGGGTTTCTTGGAACTCCGTTAACTATTACTTCAAAGTGACAATGATTTCCGTAGGCTCGACCAGTTTGGCCAACTTTAGCTATCTCTTGTCCGACATCAACACAGTCCCCAACAGATACCAAGTTCTTGCTGTTGTGAGCGTATCTCAAAACAATACCTGAACCGATATCAAGCAATATACAGTTCCCATAAGCGCCCTTCCATCCCGAGAACACAACTCTACCAGTTGCCGACGCTCTTATAGGTGTTCCGTTTCTAGCTGCGACGTCAACACCTGTATGACCCCTATATCCGTACCAACCACAACTAATATGTCCGCCATCAACAGGGAATCTCAAACCAACTACAGATCCATATTTTTTATTATTCTTATAAGACTGGAACGAATCTGACTTTGTCCCAATTAACCATTTTTCAGAAATCGGCTCAGAGACAACTACTTCACCAATAACCTCTCGATTTGTTTCGATACCGTCTATTATTATTGTTTTATACTGTCTTTCAATAAGCCCGTTCCTACCAGCCTGAGTTACTTTACAATATTTATCCGTTATATTCGCATCTTCATATTTTTCGATCTTAAACGGAAGCTCTTCCGTAACAGTATCCAACTTGTTAACTTGGACACTAAGCAACGGCTTAGATTGAGAAACAACAACTTTTCTTCCCGGCAACAAATTCTCTTCTATATCAGGGTTAAGCTGTTTTAGTTGACTATACGGTACAGAATTTTTTGTAGCAATCGTTACCGGCGCATCCCCTGATTGAACAGTATAAATAACTTCGCCTTCAACATTCTCTGTAACTTTTTTATTAATACTTTCTAAGCTACAGATACTATCAACTAAGAAATAGCCCTTCTTAATAACAACATCGTCAACAAACTCAACTTCGTCTTCTGGGAACTTTTGTTTATACGGCTCTAAACAACCGTCGACTATCTCTTCTAATTTTTTATTATTTCTAACAGCGCCTATAAAATTGTCGTTAACATACAAACCCGAAGCTACACAAATAATCTTATCTGAAGCCTCAAGAAGCTTATTGGCAACAACATCTTTTTTATCGCATTTTATATTTTTATTGAGTCTCACTAACGTATACACCGGCGTATCGTTAATAGGCTCTTGATCTTCACTATAATTTATTCTAGAATTCATTTGCTTACTAGCATCTAAAAACACATACTCGTCTTCGACATATCCGATATGCTTACCCAAACAATCGACACTAAGACCATATTTAAAGTTACTAACAACTCCAACGCTAACAAGTAATACAACAACACCAAGCGCCGGATAAACATAGTTCATAAATCTAGAAACCGCTTTTTTATTTTGTTTTAGGCTATTATTAAGATTCAAAAATAAAGCTTTTACAAAACCAATTAAATCTTTTTTTTCTGAGCTAATATATTTATTTTTTATTAAGTTATAATTAACAAATACTTTTTTAAAAATAATTTTTAAACTTTTACTATCTTCGCCAAAACGATTTTTCAACTGCTTTAGTTGTTTTTTTAATTTTATAAAATATAGTCTTTTATATTTTTTTATATTATACACTATATTTTGATTATATATAAATTTAAATTGCGCAACTAAAACGAGAACCTTCAACCCTAACAAATAAGAATAACTTAAAAACTTATTAATAAATTTTCTAATAAACTTTCTAAAACTAGACGACACAACAGAAAAGAATTTTTCTTCTCCTGTTTCGCTGTGACCGCTTCGCATATCTAATAAGCTAAATAGCTTACGTTGACTGCTTTTGCAGTTTTTGCGAATCATTGCATCCTCTCCTTTCGACATTTATTTTTTATTTTTAATAAATAACTCAATAAATAAAATCTATCAGCCAATAACAATGATTTCAAAAAAGCAATTTTTTCACGTAATTAATAGTTTAACACATAAATATTAAAAAGTCAATAATTTCAAATCTTAGCTAGCCAAAAACGTCTATTTGCATTATAAAATATCTTAGCCGTATAAAACTTTTGTAAAGTTTACACGGCCAACCCCAAAACATTAGTTATTAAATTTAAATAGATTTTAAGCTAAAATTTTAGAAATTTTCTCAAAAAGCCAACTTTATCGTAAGCCAAAATAGAAGTTAATGTCATAAATAAACCAGACAAATATACTTTACTTACTGTTTTTTCAGCTCTAACTTGTTTCTCTTCAACATCTTCGATACTATTATCTAAATTTTCGCTCCAAGCCTGAGTTGATTGATTTTTATCTAAATTTTCTAAAAATTCGTCATCTGTCAACGAATCATCTATATAATCATCCTGTTCGTTACCGTCACTATCACTATCACTATCAAATTCAATAATATCTTTTTTATTTTCGTCAAAATTTATTTTTTTATATTTAGATCTTTTCTCGCCCTTATCTGTGTAACTATCTTGAATATCTTTATCAACATCCTCTTCGATGTCTTCTTTAATTTCATCTCCTAACTCAAATTTACTTGATCTCGATCTAAATTTATCAAACTCGCTGTCGTTGTTATCAACATCAAAGTTATCATCGTAGTCGTCAGAAACAGAATTTGAATCCAAATATTCGTCCAAATCTTTTTTATCTGAGCTATAATACTTGTAATTATCTTTTTTGTTTTTATCTGAACTATAATATCTGTAATTATCTTTTTTGTTTTTATCTGAACTATAATATCTGTAATTATCTTTTTTGTTTTTATCTGAACTAAAATATTTTTTTAGTTCTTTTGATATATCATTTTCATATCCATATTTATTATATTTATTATATTTATATTTGTCTTTATAATAATTTTTACCATTGTTAAAACGTCTTCTTAAATCTCGTATCTCTTTCTCATATTTTTTCTCTTTTTCTTCGTCTAATTTATAATATTTATTAACTTGCTTAGGTAAATTCGCTCTGTTACTTGAAACATAATTTTGTGAACTTCCTAATTTGATTGCATTCGTTCTCACAACTCTAGATTCACCAAGTCTTCTTTCTTCGTTCAATCTATCCAATCTTCTTTGAAGCTCAGCTTTTCTTATCTCAGCTCTTAAATTTTCTTCTTCTTCTCTACTTTGTTTTTTTATATTTTTTTCATCTTCGTTATTTTCTTCGTCTTTTGGCTCACTTTTCAGTATATCAAAATCAATATCCGAAACTTCCATCATAGAAATTGGCGCTTCTTCACCAAGTAGTTCTGTATGATTTTCTTCTACGTCTTTAAACTCAAACTTTTCGTTTAATTCTATTTTTATATACTTAACGTTCTTTGATATGCCATTATTTGATATGCCATTAGCTGTTAATGTCTCTATATAACTATCTGTCGCTCCTAACATCTCTAAATCGCCACTAAGCTCTGACGTTTTTTTAGTAACTGATATACCTGTTTTTAATTTTTTAAACTCTTCCCCGTTCTCTGAAACTAAAATATTAACGCCATAATCTTTTAAATATTTTTTATATTTATTAAACTCTTTAACAGCCTCTTCTTCTAGTTTATTAAACACATACTCTCCGTTTTCTAGCTTACACTGATACCAATCGTTACTTATTTTTATAAATAAACCGTCTCTAAAACCGCCATACTCTTCTCGGTTTGGCAAGTATTTAACTTGATGCTTTGCTTCCCCTTGACTTATACCTAATACATACTTATTTTCCTTGTCGTCTTTATAAGCGACAGTCGAGAGCTTGTGAGAAAACTTTATTTTTATCGATTCTATTTTTTGAATATTATTCTTGTCGTCGTCAGATATTTTATAAATAATCTCGCCCGGATTTTTTAAGTCTTCTACCAAGATTTTATTATTTAAAATCTTTATATTTTTTGTAGTTAAATTTTCGTCTGTCTTGTCGTCATCTAAAATAATCTCCATAAAATCAATACTCTTTTCTTCTTGCGCTCTAACTATAATAAAATTACCACTCAAAAAAAACATTACTAACAAAACAGAAATTACTTTTTTAAAATTCATTTTTATATTCCCCTCTCAAATAATTTAATTTAAAATTTGTTTTTATAAACAGGTTCTAAAATCTTAATAAAATTAACGCTAAAAATCCCGACAAAGCTGAATTTATAATAACTCCGACAACACTACTAATTATATTTATCAGCGCTATATAAAAATTTAATTTATAAAAAACTATTTTTATAACAAACGATATCAATGGCGAACCGATTATATTAATTATTAAACTACTAAAAATCGCCAAAATATTTAATTTGTTTCTCTCTAAGTTTTTAAAATTTTTAATTTTTATATAGCCACAAACATAACCCATTGTATATTTAAGGACAAACATAAACGGAAAGTATATAATAAACCGACCACTAATAATATCAAATAATCCCATTCCAATAGCTCCAGCTAAAGCTCCACACTTAGGACCAAATAAAACCGCTGCAACTAAACAAAACATATTACCTAAATGTATCATCATGTGGCCACTAAAGAACGAAATCTCTACTCTCGTCAAGAAAGTCCCTAAAAAAACTAAGCTCGACATAAGGCTAACAATAACTATTTTTTTTATATGTTCACTGATAAACGTCAATTAATATCACCTTGTATATATTATTATAATCAAATCTATAACTTTGTCAATATGTTTTAATAAAAAAAATTTTTTTGTCGTTTTTAGTTATTTGAGTTGTGTTCTATATTTGTTTGTTTTTAATAAAAAATATATTATATTTTTATAAATTTGTTATGTTACCATTATTTTTCCTTCGGGCAATATTTTATGTGAGTCATCTGATTTTTTAAAAGCCAAAGACAATAACAGCGATATTGGACCAACTCTTCCTACGAACATTATTAATATTAAAATAAATTTCCCGAAAATCCCTGTAGCTTCTGTAACACCAGTTGAAACTCCAACAGTCGAAAAGGCCGAAATTGTTTCAAACATCGAGTTAACAACGTTAACGATTTCGTCGGATAAAACTGAGTAATAAACTAAAACCGAACCCAATAAAACTATACTTAACGAAAGAAACAACATACTAAGAGATTTATAAACGATATTTTTACTTACTCTATGTTTTAATATTATTGTATCAGGCTTGTTTTTTATAACACTTACAACTGTCATCAACAAGATAGCTAATGTCGTCACTTTTATTCCTCCGCTCGTTGAGCCCGGAGCTCCTCCAACAAACATTATCATCAAAGCAATCGCTTTTGTAATTTGTTTTAAACTAGAAAAATCAATAGAACAAAAACCCGCTGTCCTAAGAGTAACAGATTGAAAAAAAGCTGCGCTAAGCTTTTCACTTAAAGACAAATTTTTAATCGTTAACGGATTATTATATTCTAAAACAAAAAAAACAACTGTACCAAAAAAAATCAAAATAACAGTCATTAATAAAACAACTTTTGTATGTAATAATAATTTATGTTTTTTGTTTTTTAATAAATCATACCAAACAATAAATCCGAGGCCTCCTAAAATAATTAAAAAACTTATTGTTAAAATTACTATTGGGTTATTATTATAATAAATTAAACTACAATAAGGCGATTGGAAACCTAAAATATCAAATCCAGCGTTACAAAAAGCGGAAATAGCCAAGAAAACAGATATATACCAGCCTTTTAAAAAACCAAAGTCTTTTATAAATACAAAACTTAAAATTATCGCTCCTAGAAATTCTATCAAAAACGTCATCTTAATAATAAACTTAAATAACTCGGCCAATCCTTCACTCTCTGTAATATTTATAGATTCTTTAGCTAACTGCATCCCTCTTAAACCTAGTTTTTTCCCCCCTAATACATACAAAAATATACTTATAGTTATAACCCCAATTCCCCCTATTTGGATCAGCGTTAAAATAACTAATTGACCAAACAAAGTCCATTTCGTATATGTATCAAAAATAACAAGACCGGTTACACATGTAGCGCTAGCCGACGTAAACAGCGAATTAAAAAGACCACTAGAAACACCGTCTCTTGAACTAATCGGCAAAGATAACAGCAATCCACCTAATAAAATAATCAACAAAAAGCTATAAACAATAATTCTAGCCGGAGCGTTATATATTGCGCTCAAATTTTTTTTTAATATTAGCTTTTGATTTTTCATGATTTATCTTTATTTTTGCTCCTTATTTTTGCTTATTTTATTTAAATATTAATCACTGATTAATATTTTTTAACCAGTGATTAATTATTAAATTTTTTTATCTAAAAATATTATTTTTTTTATTTATCTTTTTTCTTGATTTTAATTTGGATTTAGATCTTAATTTTTTGTTTTTAGATCTAAAATATAAAATTATTATTAATAAAAATAATATTAAAATTAATATAATTATAAAAATCCTAAAAAACAAAAATTTCATCAGGTTTTTTATAGAGCTTAAAATATATACAGGCCAACTTCTATCGACGTTTTCAAAAGAAACTAAATTAAACCACGCAATATCGCTTCCGTTTAAAGTCATCTTAGCCGTTCCAAGAATTTCGCCTTTTGTAATAGGCGCTGAAATAACTTCTGGTAGGTTATATTCTGTTTTTATTTGAGATATATCTGCTGAATCTGGAACTAAAACTAATATATTTTTTTCTGTTGATAATTTCAAATGATCTTTATTAAACGCATATTTTAAACTTATTTCTGTCGCCGGAGAATCTGGAGTTAAAACAGTTTTTAATTTAAAATTATCAAACGCCCAATCATAAAGCTTGATTGTCTCTTCGAACGCTTTATTCCCAGCTATTATCTTTCCGGTTTTTTCGTTTTTATATGGCGCTCCTAAAACACAGCACATATAAGTAAATCCATCTTTTGTTGCGCTAGAAACAAAAGAACGTCCTGATTCCTGTGTTCCGGTTTTGATTCCCCTGATTGGCGGATAATAATATTTCGAACTTTTTTTCATCGGCTCTATCGTTGTAAAAACCGAAAAAGAATTTCTTTTATTAGTTGCCGGTATCTCATGAGCGGTTTGAGACACTATATCCATAAAAGCAGGCAATTCCATAGCATATCTCGTAATCAAAAACATATCATAAGCTGTCGAATATTCGTTCTCGTCGTCGTTAAGACCATGGGGCGTTGTAAAACATGTATTCTTAGCCCCTAAAGCCTTCGCTTTGTTATTCATCAAATCAACAAAAGCACTTATATCGTCTTCACAAATCGCATCCGCTAAAATCATCGCCGCCTCACAAGCCGATTGAGTAAGCATACACTCGAGCAACTGTCTAATCGTAAGTTCTTCTCCTCTGAGAATCCCTGCAGTTGCTCCAGCCTTTCCATATAGATCATCAAAAATATAGCCTTTAGCTACCGCTGTTGTTTTATCAATATCTTTTATTTTTTCTAAAACAACTATAGCCGTCATAATCGTAACTAACGAAGCCGGAGCAAGTTTTAAATCTTTATTTTTTTCGAATAAAACAGTTTCTGTATCGATATTAAATAAATAACAACCCTTAGCTTCAGTCTCAAAAGAAGGCTTGTAAGCCGCGTAAATAGACAAACAAATATTCTCAGAAAATATAAAACTAAAAATAAATATAAAAATCAAAATTTTTTTTATCTTATTAGCTATTTTATTAGTCATCTTTTTATTCTTACATCCTCAATAAACAAAAAATTCAAATTAAAAATTTTTATTTTTTTAGACCTAAGTCTCTTAGGCTACTTTCGTCAACAGTCGCTGGACAACCTGTCATCAGCTCACCTGAATTTTGAACTTTTGGGAACGCTATAACGTCTCTTATTGATTCTTTATTTAACATCAACATAACTAATCTATCGAGCCCGTAAGCCATTCCTCCGTGAGGCGGAACTCCGTATTTAAACGCTTCTAATAAAAATCCAAACTTTTGATCAGCTTCTTCTTTACTTAGACCTATCTTATTAAATATTTTTTGTTGAAGTTCTTGATCAAAGATTCTTATAGAGCCTCCTCCAACTTCACAGCCGTTTAAGACCATATCGTAGGCGCTAGCCAAAACTTCTCCAGGATTTGTATCTAGTTTATCTAATTGATCTAATTTCGGCGAAGTAAACGGATGATGTTTTGATACATATCTTTTTTCTTCTTCGTCATACTCAAATAACGGAAAATCAGTAACCCACAAGAAATTAAAATCGTTTTTATTTATTAAATTTAATTTTTTACCCAAGTGACATCTTAAATTTCCAAGACAATCAAAAACTATATTATTTTTATCAGCAACTATTAATATAACGTCGTCTTTTTCGAAATTTAATTTTTCATAAATTTCTTTAATTTCTTGCTCTGATAAAAATTTTTCAAAGCTCGAAGATACACCGTCCTCAGTATATCTTGAAAAAGCAAGTCCCTTGCCTCTATAAGTTTTTATAACTTCAGTTAATTTATCTATTTCTTTTCTTGTTAGAATCTTAGCGCTATTTTTTACGTTGATTGCTCGAACACTCCCGCCTTGGGAAATCGCTGAAGCAAAAACTTTAAATTCAGTTTTATTTAAAATACTTGTTAGATCAACAAGCTCTAACCCAAATCTTGTGTCAGGTTTGTCGCTTCCAAATCGTTCCATCGCCTCAGAATATTTAAGCTTCAAAAACGGAGTTTTTATATCTATATTCATAATTTTTTTAAATAAATATTTAATAAATCCTTCGTTGATAGACATCACATCGTTTTCGTCAACAAACGACATCTCTAAATCGATTTGAGTAAATTCAGGTTGTCTGTCGGCTCTTAAATCTTCGTCTCTAAAACAACGAGCAACTTGCATATATCTATCATAACCCGCTACCATAAGTAATTGTTTATATAATTGTGGCGATTGAGGCAAGGCAAAAAAACAACCTTGATGGACTCTGGACGGAACTAAATAATCTCTTGCTCCTTCCGGAGTCGATTTTATTAACATCGGAGTTTCAATCTCTAAAAATCCGTTCTCGTCGTAGTAATCACGAGCAACTTTTACGATCTTGTGTCTCATAATTAGAGTTTTTTGGAGCTCCGGTCTTCTTAAATCTAAATATCTATATTTAAGTCTTAACTCTTCTTTTACGTTTATGTTATCTAATATTTCAAACGGCGGCGTACTAGCCTTAGATATAATATCAAAATCAGAAACATAAATTTCGATATCGCCGTTTTTAATTGTCTCGTTTATTGAATCTCTAATTTTAACGCTACCTTTAGCCGCAACGACAAATTCAGACCTAACTTTTTGAGCTATTTCTAATAATTTTTGATCAGTTTTATTATCAAAAGCAACTTGAACTGACCCACTTCTGTCTCTAATATCTATAAAAATTAAGTTTCCTAAATTTCTAACTTTTTGAACAAATCCACAAACAACAACGTCTTGACCAACTAATTTATTATCAATATCTGAGCAATAATGTGTTCTCTTAAGTTTTTTCATAGCTCGCGTCCCCCTTTATTTAATATAACTTATTTTTTATATTTAATTTTTATTTTAAAAAACTCCGCCAGCAATTAACCGGCAGAGCGCTGATTATTATTTTATTTATTTTTATTTGCAATATAAACTTTGATCTCTTCCCGGACCAACACCTACGATATCTATATCACATCCACAAAGCGCTGAAATCCTACTCAAATATTGCTTACAAGATTCCGGTAATCTATAAAACGATTTACATCTCGAAATATCTTCGTCAAAACCTTCAAACTCTTCATAGATTGGTGTACAACCCTCTAGATCTTCTAAAACAGGAGGGAACTCTTGTGTAATCGTCCCATCAGCTAGTTTATAAGCTACACAAATTTTTAATTTTTCGATCCCTGATAAAACATCTAGTTTATTTATCGCTAAAGATGTCAGCCCGTTAACTCTAACCGCGTGCTTAACAATAACGGCGTCAAACCACCCAACACGTCTTGCTCTTCCGGTCGTTGTACCAAATTCATTTCCATTTTTTCTAATCTCTTGACCTAGTTCGTTACAAAGCTCTGTCGGAAACGGACCCTTTCCAACTCTCGTTGTATAAGCTTTAACAACGCCAACAACTTCGTCTATAAGCGTCGGACCAACTCCCGAACCAACACAAGCACCACTCGACGTCGGGTGAGAAGATGTAACAAACGGATATGTTCCTACATCGATATCAAGCAATGTACCCTGTGCTCCTTCAAATAAAACAGATTTATCATGCTTTATCGACTCGTGGATCGTCAAAAATGTATCAGCTACATATTTTTTTAAGATCTTTCCGTAGTTTATATAATTCTCTATAACTTCATCTAAGTTAATAGGCTCTTCTTCGTAAACTTTTTGTATTATTTTATTTTTCTTTTCTCCATGTAATTTTATTTTTTTTGTTAAAATATCAGGATTAATCAAATCATATATTCTAATGCCTGTTCTCTCTGCTTTGTCCATATAACATGGACCTATTCCTTTTTTGGTTGTCCCAATATCTGAGCTTCCTCTAGCTTTCTCTGAAAGTTCATCTAAGACAATGTGCCAAGGCATAATAACGTGCGCACGTGGATCTATTTTTAAATTATCACAAGTTATATTCCTAGATTTTAAACCATCGATTTCTGAAATTAAAACTTTCGGATCTATAACAACACCATATCCTATTACACATTGTTTATTAGGATAAAGAATTCCCGACGGTATAAGATGTAATTTATAAACATCTCCATTAACTTCGATCGTATGACCGGCGTTATTACCTCCTTGGGATCTAATAACAAGATCAGCTTGAGAAGCTAATATATCTATAATTTTTCCTTTACCTTCGTCGCCCCACTGGGCTCCAACTACAACTTTTACTGCCATTTTTGACACCTCTCTAAATTTTTATGTTCATCGCAAGAATAGCCGGCTAGAATTGGCCGGCTTTGTTTCTTATTTAACTTTTTCTTTAACTTTTGCAGCCTTACCCACTCTATCTCTTAGATAATAAAGCTTAGCTCTTCTAACTTTACCTTGTCTTACAATCTCAACTTTATCAACTTTCGGCGAATGAATTGGGAAGATCCTTTCGACTCCAACTCCGTAAGAAACACGTCTAACTGTAAAAGTTTGAGAAATACCACCATGTTTTTTAGCAATAACTGTTCCTTCAAAAACCTGTATTCTTTCTCTCTCTCCTTCTTTTATTTTGACGTGAACTTTAACTGTATCACCAACATTGACAACTGGAACTTCTTTTTTTAGATTGTTTTCAACAACTTTTGTTAACAAACTGTCCATTAAAACTTTCCTCCTAATAACTCAAATATTCATATAGCGTATTTACAACAAGCTAAAGCGGAATACTTGGAAAATTTAAACGTAAGATTTTTAAATCTCGACGCCATAATAATAATACCATATATATTTATAAATTGCAAGTACAAAAATAAATATTTTTTAAAACAAAAACTTGAGTAAAAACTCAAGTTCTAATTTGGTGCGGATGAAGGGACTTGAACCCCCACGTCGAAGACACTAGATCCTAAGTCTAGCGCGTCTGCCAATTTCGCCACATCCGCGTATTTAAAAAGCCACTAAAACCTCTCTAACTCTATCGTCTATTAATATAATATCATATTTAAAAAAATAAATCAATAGCTTTTAGAAAATTTTTTTATTTTTTTTATTTCTATTTTTAAAAAAAGCTTATTAGAATTAAATTTAATTTTATTTAATCTCTAATAAGCTTTTTTGTATTTTTTTAAGACCCA
>JAGAUG010000025.1 GCA_017828935.1 Oscillospiraceae bacterium
ATTTATAAATAAAAATACTAAAAGGGAGGTTTTAAACTTGAATAAATTAATATTGGGGATTTGTATTGGGCTAATATTGCTCGGAATTGTAATATTTATTATATATATAAAAAAAATGCTCAGCGGCAAGTGTTGCGAAGGTTGTAAAAGTTGCAGTCAAAAAAACAATTGTAGAAATTTTGAAGATAAAAAATAATAAATAAATTAAGGAGACTGATATTTTATGTACGATAAAGTTTTTACGGATTTAAAATTTAAAGACCGAGAATTAGAAATTATAGATTTTTGGAAAAAAAATAATATTTTCAAAAAAACTATCGAAAAAAGAAAAAACGATAAAGAATTTACTTTCTATGATGGTCCTCCAACAGCCAACGGAAAACCTCATATTGGACATATTATAACTCGTGTTTATAAAGATATTATTCCAAGATACAAAACAATGAAAGGCTTTAAAGTTTTAAGAAAGGCTGGTTGGGACACCCATGGACTTCCTGTTGAACTTGGAATCGAAAAAGAACTCGGAATTAGCGGAAAATCTCAAATCGAAGAATTCGGAATAGAAAAATTTATAAAAAAATGCAAAGATAGCGTCTGGAAGTATGAAGAAGAATGGCGCAAGATGAGCGACAGAGTTGGATATTGGGTCGATATGGATAGTCCTTATGTTACTTATTATAATTCTTATATCGAATCTATTTGGTGGGCAATTAAAAAAATTTGGGAAAAAAATTTAATTTATAAAGGCTACAAAGTTGTCCCTTACTGTCCTCGTTGCGGAACTGCTCTTTCAAGTCACGAAGTTTCTCAAGGCTATAAAAACGTCGTCGACGAAACTATCTTTGTTAAGTTCGAATCAGCTCAAGAACCAGGAACTTATTTTTTAGTTTGGACAACAACTCCTTGGACATTGCCTTCAAACGTCGCCTTAACAGTAAACCCAAACGAGACTTATATAAAAATAAAATTTAATAACCAAAAATATATATTAGCTAAAGCTTTAGTCGATAAAGTTTTAGATCTAGCTCCAGAAGAAAATTACGAAATCTTAGAAGAATTTATTGGAAAAGATTTAGAATATCATGAATATATTCCAGTATTTGATTTTTTTGATTTTAAAAAATCAAATAAAAAAGCTTGTTATGTTTGTGTTGATAATTTTGTAACGTTAACAGACGGAACAGGAATAGTTCACACTGCACCGGCCTTTGGCGAAGACGACGCAAAAGTCGGAATGAAATACGACTTGCCGTTTTTACAGCTAGTCGACTCTCAGGGTAAGTTTGTTGATAGCGTAAATAATTGGAGCGGAATGTTTGTAAAAGAAGCAGATAAATATATAATTAAAGAACTTCAAGACAGAAATCTTATATATAAAACTTTAAAATACGAACACTCTTATCCTCACTGTTGGAGGTGTGATACTCCGCTTTTATACTACGCTAGAGATACTTGGTTTATTAAAATGACAGCGCTAAGAGAAAAATTAATATATAATAATAATCAAATTAACTGGATCCCTGAATCTATCGGTAAGGGCAGGTTTGGCGATTGGCTTGAGAACGTTATCGATTGGGGAATTAGCCGTGAAAGATATTGGGGAACTCCTCTTCCAATTTGGGAGTGTGAATGTGGCCACAGACACGCTATCGGTAGTATCAAAGAACTTCGTGAGCTAGGCGAAAACGTACCAGAAGATATCGAACTTCACAAACCATATGTTGACAGTATTATTATAAATTGTCCTAAATGTAATAAATCTATGAAAAGAGTTAGTGAAGTTCTTGATTGCTGGCTTGATTCTGGTTCAATGCCGTTCGCTCAATGGCACTATCCATTTGAAAACGAAGATTTATTTAATAAAAACTTCCCAGCTGATTTTATAAGCGAGGCTGTTGACCAAACAAGAGGATGGTTCTATACTTTGCTTGCGATGTCAACTGCGTTATTTGATAAAGCGCCGTTTAAAAACGTTATTGTCTTGGGCCACGTTAACGACAAAGACGGAAAGAAGATGTCTAAACACCTAGGAAACGTTGTTGACCCTTGGGACGTCTTAGATAAACAAGGCGCAGACGCCATAAGATGGTATTTTTGTACTAATAGTTCACCTTGGTTGCCAAGTAAATTCTATGACGAAGCTGTTAGCGAAACCCAGCGCCGCTTTATGGGAACGCTTTGGAACACCTACGCATTTTACGTTCTTTACGCCGAAATTGATCAGTTCGATCCAACTAAATATAGTCTTGAATTTAATAACTTGCCTGTTATAGACAAGTGGATTTTATCTAAATTAAATAGCTTAATAGATGCTGTTGATAAAAATTTAGAAAATTATAAAATCGTTGAATCAGCTAGATTAATCGAAAATTTTGTTGACGAGCTTAGCAACTGGTATATCAGAAGAAACAGAGATCGTTATTGGGCTTCTGGGATGCCACAAGACAAAATCGACGCTTATATGACTTTATATACTGTCTTATCTGAAATATCAAAATTAATTTCTCCGTTTGTTCCGTTCGTTTCAGAATCTATTTATCAAAATATAGTAAGAAAAGTTGACTTAAAAGCTCCTGAGAGCGTTCATCTTTGTGACTTTCCTAAATCAAATAAAAATTTTATTGATAAAAACTTAGAAACTAATATGAATAACGTCTTAAAAGTTGTTTCTTTGGGTAGGCTTTGTCGAAATATTTCTAATATAAAAAATAGACAACCGCTCTCGACTATTTATGTTCGAAAAGACTTTGATATTCCGGATCTATATAGAGACTTAATTTTAGACGAACTTAATATTAAAAATCTTAAATTTATGGAAACCAAAGACGAAACTGAATTTGTAAATTATAAAGTTAAACCAGATAGAAAAGTTCTTGGGCCAAAATACGGAAGATTACTAACAAAGCTTATCGAAGTTTTAAGAGATCTCGACGGCAACCCTATTGTTAAAGCTTTTAACGAAAACAAGACATATAAAATTCTAATAGATAATACTGAAATAGAGCTTTCTAAAGACGACGTCCTAATCGAAACAACTGAAAAATCTGGATTTGTTTCTCAATCTGACGGAGACTATATCGTCGCTGTCGACACAAACTTAACTCAAGACCTAATCGAAGAAGGATTTGTTAGAGAAATCGTCAGCAAGATACAAACGATGAGAAAAGAAGCTGATTTCGAGATTTTAGACAAAATAAATATATTTTATAACGGCGACAAAACAATCGAAGATATTATTTTAAAATTTAAATCCGAAATTTTAAGAGAAGTATTAGCTCTCGATATTATTAAATTAAATCCAGATAATAATATTAATAATTATAAGATTTCCAAGAACTGGAATATTAATAATTATAATTTAAATATTTGTTTAGATAAGTAAATTAAAATAAATTAAAATAAATTATTATGATTAATAAATTAGATAATAATATAATAAAAATTGGCGACGTAAAAATAAAAAAGACAGCTGCTCTAGCTCCAATGGCTGGTGTAACCAACAGGGCTTTTAGAGAGCTGGCTAAACAATATAAAGCTAGCTATGTTATAACTGAGATGGTCAGCGCTAAAGCGCTTTGTTTTGGAGATAAAAAAACAGAGCGCTTGCTGAACTTTTCTAATATCGAAAGGCCTATTGCAATCCAACTTTTTGGGTCTGAGCCCGAATTTTTAGCTAAAGCAGCTTATATTTCTTTAAAATATCAACCTAATATTATTGATATAAATATGGGCTGTCCTGTTAAAAAAATCACTAGCAATAATAGCGGATCAGCGCTTTTAAATAATCCAAAATTAGTCGAAAAAATTATTAAAGAAGTCGTCAAAGCTGTTGATCGACCCGTTACGATTAAGATAAGAGCCGGTTTGGACGAAAATAATATTAACGCTTGCGAAATCGCCAAAATCGCCCAAGAAAGCGGAGCTAGCGCGATAACCGTCCACGGGCGAACTAAAAAACAAATGTATTCTGGCTCTGTATCTCTTGATATTATAAAACAAGTAAAATCTTCTGTTTCTATTCCAGTTATCGGCAACGGAGACATAACAGATTTAGAATCAGCTCTAAATATGTATCAAAAAACTGGCTGCGATTTAGTAATGATCGGTCGAGGTTGTCTCGGTGCGCCTTGGATTTTTAAAAATATAGACGATTATTTTAATAATAAAATAAATTCAAATAAAATAAATTTAAAACAAAAATTAGATATTATGAGATATCATATTGAATTAATGATGAAATATTCGCCAGAAGAAATTGCTATTAAAGAAGCTAGAAAACATATAAACTGGTATCTAAAAAATTTTAAAAACGCCGCAATTATAAGAAACAAAGTTTCGATGATAAAAACTTTAGATGATTTAAATAATATTTTAGATCAATATATTTGTTTTAATGAATAAAAATAAAAATTAAAATAATATATTTTTTTATTTAGGAGAAAAAAGCTGTGAGTCTAAATTTTAATAATATAGTTTTTGAAACATCTTTCGGAAATAAAAATCAATTATTAAAAAGTGATTGTTTAGAATTCGTTTTTTCTGGAAGATCTAACGTCGGAAAGTCTTCGCTTATAAATAAATTATTTAATCGAAAACACCTCGCTCGCGTTAGCTCAACTCCAGGAAAAACGGCAACAATTAATTTTTATAAATTAAATAATTTAAGATTTGTTGATCTTCCCGGCTACGGCTTCGCTAAAGTCAGCAAGACAGAAAAAAACAGATGGAAAGAATTAATAAGCAGCTATCTTTGGAGCTACCGAAATATCGCTTTAATATTCCAGCTCGTCGATATAAGACACCGACCATCTAAAGAAGACATTGATATTATAAATTCTTTTATTGACTCAGAAACTCCGTTTGTTGTTGTCTTAACAAAAGCTGATAAATTAACTAATAATCAAACCAAAAAAAGATTAGAAGAAATTACTAAAGAAATTCCTTGTGGCGATCAAATAAAATTAATTTTATTTTCGTCGGTTACTGGAGAAGGCGTTGAAGAAATCCGAGAAATAATAAACCAAATTTCCCAAGTTTAAAAAACTAAGTTTAGACTTGAATAAATAAAAACAAAAAATAAAGGCTCTATAATAAATGTTGGGGTGTAAAAGAATAGAGCTCAAAAAAATAAAAAATAAATTAA
>JAGAUG010000026.1 GCA_017828935.1 Oscillospiraceae bacterium
ATACAAAAAAATTAAATAATATAAAATTGATTGGCCAAGAAGATATTATATCTAATCTAATATCTGGTGATATCGTTGCTGAGATCGAAATTAACGAAAGCGAGATAAGTGTTGGGCAACTAACAGTTCCAGTTAAGATTTCGATTCCCAACAAGGGTGTTGTTTGGGCTGTTGGAGATTACAGCTCAGTTATTACTATTACGAGTAAAGATAAATAAATAAAAAATCATAAAATTTTTAAATTATAATTGGGGTGTGAAAATATATTGGAAAATAATATATTTGCTGTTATTTTGGCTGCTGGTAAGTCTTCTCGGATGAAGGGTACGGATAAAATTTTAGAAAAATTAATAAATAACAAAGAAGTAATAATAAATACGATTTATAAATTTGACGCTATAGAATCTATCTCAAAAATTATATTAGTTACAAGAGATGATATTATAGATAAAATTAAAGATATAATAAAAAAATATAATTTTAAAAAAAATATTTATGTTATAGAAGGCGGGAAAACTAGGACAGAGTCTTTGTTTTTAGGGTACGAGTTTATAAAAAATAAATTTGGATTTAATAAAAACGATTTTTGTTTGATACATGACGGAGCTAGGCCTCTTATTAGACAAAGCGATATATTAACTTGTCTTGATTTAGCTTTTAAAAATAAAGCTGCAGCTGTCGGAGTAAAAATAAACGATACTATTAAGAAAGCTGACGAAAATAGTATTATTACGCAAACAGTCGATAGGAGTAATTTGTTTTATATCCAAACTCCTCAAATTTTTGAAAATAGTATTTTAGATTTGGCTATAAAAAATGCTAAAGAAAAGAATTTAGATTTTACTGATGATTGCCAACTGATTGAATCTATTGGGCAAAAAGTTTATATATCTTCTGGAGATTTTTCGAATATAAAAATAACAACACAAGAAGATTTATTTTTAGTTAATAAATTAATTTAGATTTTAATTTAATATATATCTAGAAAGTAGGTAGCTAAATTTTGAGTTTTAGAATAGGCCACGGATATGATGTACATAAGTTAATAAAAGATCGAGATTTTATTTTGTGTGGAGTAAAAATTGATTACGATAAAGGCTTACTTGGCCACTCAGACGCCGACGTTGGTCTTCACGCTATTATGGATAGCTTGCTTGGCGCTGCGGCTTTAGGAGATATAGGAAGTCACTTCCCAGACAAAGATAATAAATATAAAAATATAGATAGTAAGATTTTGTTAAAAAAAGTATTTGATATTATAAAAAACAAAAATTTTGAGATTCAAAATATTGACGTAACTATAATTTTAGAGAAACCTAAAATTAATAAATATATTTTTGAGATGAGAAAAATAATTTCTGAAATATTAGAAATAAAATTGGATCAAATTAATATTAAAGCGACAACAGAAGAAGGATTGAATTTTACAGGCGAAGGTCTTGGAGTTGCGGCTCATTCAGTTTCTCTTTTATCTCAAATATCTTAAAATTTTAAAATATCTAAAAAAATTTGCGAAGGGGAATATAACAAAATGAAGTTATTATTACAAGAAATACATGATAAAGCAAAAAACGAAGTAAAAGACGTTTTTGAATTAAAAAATCTAAAAGATTTAAGAGTTAAATACTTAGGAAAAAAAGGCGAGATTACTCAAATATTAAAAAATTTAAATACTGTTGGTTCTGATGAGAGACCCGAAATTGGAAAGATTGCCAATATAGTAAGAAGTGATCTTGAATCTTTAATAGCCCAAAAAGAAAAAGAACTCGAAGATAAAATTTTAACTGAAAGACTTGAGTCTGAAAGAATAGATGTGACGATAAAAAATAAGAGAGTCAAGCCAGCTAATTTACATCCGTTAACGATAGTTACAAGAGAACTAGAAGATATATTTCTTGGGATGGGCTTTGAGATCGCTAGCGGGCCAGAGATCGAAACAGTATATAATAATTTTGATGCTTTAAATACGCCGTTGAATCACCCGTCTAGAGACTTAGAAGATACTTTTTATATAAATAATAATATTGTATTGAGGACTCAAACGTCTTCGGTTCAAATTAGGACTATGAGAGATAAGAAACCGCCAATAAAAGTAATTTCTCCGGGTCGAGTTTATCGCTCAGACGACGTAGACGCAACTCACTCGCCAGTATTTCATCAGTTAGAAGGCCTTGTTGTTGATAAAGATATATCGATGAGCGATCTAAAGTGGACTTTAGAGACTTTTATAAAAAAATTATACGGTCAAGATATAAAAATTAGATTTAGGCCCCATTATTTTCCGTTTACGGAACCGTCAGCTGAGATAGATATTTCTTGTTTTGTTTGCGGTGGAAAGGGCTGTAGAGTTTGTAAGGGCGAAGGTTTTATAGAAATTTTAGGTGCTGGATTAGTCCACCCAAATGTATTAAAAAATTGCGGTATAGATCCTGAGATATATTCTGGTTTCGCTTTTGGAATGGGACTTGACAGAATCGTGATGAGAAGATTTAATATAGATGATTTGAGATTATTATATGACAACGATATAAGATTTTTATCTCAGTTTTAGAATATAATTACTCAAAATAAAAAATATATAAATTATTTTAAAATAATAAAACACGGAGGTATTTAATTTTATGTTGTTATCTATGAAATGGCTCAAAGATTATGTTGATGTGAGCGATATTGATATAAAAGAATTTTGTAACAGGATGACAATGTCTGGGTCAAAAGTAGAAGGCTATAGGGTCGAAGGACAAGAGCTTGAAAATATTGTTGTTGGGGAAATAATAAAAATAGAAAAACATCCAGACGCTGATAAATTGTTAGTTTGTCAAGTTGATATTGGAGCTGGCGAAAATAAATTAATTCAAATCGTAACAGCTGCTAAGAATATTTTTGAAGGAGCTATTGTTCCAGTTGCGTTACATAAATCTAAGATCGCTGGGGGAGTCTCGATAAAAAAAGGTAAGCTCAGAGGTGTTATGAGTGAAGGAATGTTTTGTTCTGTTTCAGAGCTAAATTTGACTTTAAATGACTTTCCGGGGGCGATCGAAGACGGGATCTTAATTATCGATAAAGAATATAATTATAGTCTAGGTCAGGATATAAAAACTGTTTTAGGAATCGATGATATTATTATTGATTTCGAAATAACGCCAAATAGACCAGATTGTTTGTCTGTTATTGGGCTCGCTCGCGAAGTTTCAGCTGTTTTTAAAAGACCTATAAAATATTATAAATCTAATAATCAAGATATTAAAAATAATAATATTATTAATAATATTATTAAAGTTACTAATCAAGAAAAAGAGCTTTGTAAGAGATATATTGCTAAAGCTGTTAAAAATATAAAAATAAAACCGTCGCCTAGATTTATTAGAGAAAGACTCAGAAGTAGTGGGCTAAGACCGATAAATAATATAGTCGATATTACAAACTACGTTATGTTAGAATATGGTCAGCCGATTCACGCGTTTGATTTAGACAAAATAAATAATAATAATATTATTATTAGAAAGGCTACTCAAGACGAAAAAATAAAATTGCTAGATGGCGTTGAAAAAAAATTGAATCCTGATGTTTTAGTTATCGCTGACGAAACAAGGCCATTGGCTGTTGCTGGGGTGATGGGCGGAGAAGACAGCGGTATAAATAAAGATACTAAAACAGTTATTTTTGAAGTTGCTAGTTTTGATCAAGAGTCTGTTAGACAAACGTCTAAAAAACTCGGGGTTAGAACAGAAAGCTCGTCGAGATTTGAAAAAAATACAGATGGCGAATTTTTAACAACAGTTGTTGATAGGATTTGTCAACTTATAAAAGAGCTCGAAGCAGGCGAAATAATCGAAGATCATGTTGATATAAATAATTCAAATAATATAAAACAAGAAATAAAATTAGATTTTGATTTTATAAACAAACGTCTAGGTGAAGAATTAAGCGAGCAAGAAATAAAAGATATTTTGGCTAATATATTTATAGAAGTTAAAGATAATAAGGCGCTAGTTCCGTCTTGGCGACCAGATCTAATGTCTTTAGCTGATATCGTCGAAGAAATAGCCAGATTTTATGGGTACGATAAAATAAAATCTAAAAAATTTAATCTTTCGATTAATTCGATCGCGATGAGGACAGACAGACAAAAATTTAAAAATAATATTATGGATTTTATGGCGTCTCAAGGCTATTTTGAGATCCAAACTTTTTCGTTTATTAGTCCAAAAAGCTACGATAAAATTAATCTAGATAAAGACCAAGAACTAAGAAATAGCATAAATATTTTAAATCCGCTTGGTGAAGATACTTCGGTTATGAGGTCAACAGCGTTGCCGTCGATGTTAGACGTTATTTCTAAAAATTATAATAATCAAAATCAAGAAGGTAATTTTTTCGAAATTGCAAAAGAATATTATTTTAATAATAATCAAGATAATAATAATAATTTCGCGATCGAAAAAGAAAAATTAATTATTGGGTCTTTTGGAAAGAAATATAGTTTTTATGATCTGAAATCTTTGATAGAAAATTTATTTGACTGGGTTGAAGTTTTAGAGCCGGAATTTGTTGCTCAAAATAATAATTCTGTTTTTCACCCTGGTCGCTGTGCAGATATATATATAAATAATAAAAAAATAGGAACAATTGGTCAGATTCATCCGGTTGTGAGCGATAACTATCAAGTTGGTGTTAATGTTTTTGTTGCTAGCTTAGATATCGACGAGATATTTAATTATAGAGTTACAAATAAATTATACACTCCGATTAGCAAGTTCCCGTCTGTTACAAGAGATTTGTCTTTAGTTTGTGATAAAGACTTACCTGTTGGAGTAATCGAAAAATTAATACAAGAAACTGTTTTAGATATTTTAGAAGAAATAAATTTAGTTGATATTTACCAAGGTGAGCAAGTCGAAAAATCTAAAAAGAGTGTTTGTTATTCTTTAAGATTAAGAAATTCAAAAAAAACTTTGACAGATGACGAGATAGATATTATAATAAATAGAGTATTAGAAAAATTAAGAACGATAGATGTATATATAAGACAGTTTTAAAAACTTGAGGTAAAAATCTAGTAAAGAATTTTTGAGTTTTTTAAGAAAAATTTATCAAATGCTTTGAATTTTTTTGTTGTGTTATCGAAGCTGTATTAAAAAAAATTAAAGTGCAGTTTGTTTTTTTGAGCTAGTATTTATAAAACAAGATAAAGTTTTGAGCTAAAATAAAAATATTTATTGAATTACCTCAATATTTAATTATAAAACTAAAATACAAGGACGTGATATTATATGAGAGACGACCGTACGATAGCATTTTCGATTAAAGACGAAGAAGAGAGACAAATAAAAGAGATCTTGACGATTGTTTACGATGCGCTACGTCAAAAGGGTTATAACCCAATTAATCAATTGGTGGGATATTTGTTATCAGAAGATCCGACTTATATAACGACTTTTAATAACGCAAGAAGTTTAATAAAAAAAATAGATAGAGATGAACTGCTTCAAATTATGGTGAAATCTTATCTTGATAGTTAGTTAAAATAGAAAGATAAAGAGGGTGTATATAAATTGAATATTGACAAGAAAGACAATAATATTTTAATAGATAAAGAAGAAACTCAAGAGTTTGATCATAGAATAAATATTAGGGAGCTGAATATAAGAGAGTTACAAGACTATGTTGCAGAAATAGGATATCCAAAGTATGTAGGAACACAGATTTTTGATTGGCTACACAGAAAATCAGTGTTTAATTTTGAAAACATGACAAATCTTTCTCAAGATATGAGAGAGCACTTGATCCAAAATTTTGTTGCTCCGGTTATATCTATTAAGAGAAAGTTATATTCGAACGTTGATGATACTATTAAGTATTTATTTGAACTTAGCGATGGAGAGTGTGTTGAAGCTGTTGTTATGAAATATAAATACGGCTATACTCTTTGTATTTCTACTCAAGCGGGATGTAAGATGGGCTGTAAGTTTTGTGCTTCTTCAGTTTGTAAGTTTACAAGAAATCTTTCGATTAGTGAGATGTTAGACGAAATAATGTTGGTCGAAAAAGATTTGAATACAAAGATTCTTAATTTAGTTCTTATGGGAATTGGGGAGCCGTTAGACAACTTAGATAATGTTGTTAAGTTTTTAAAAATGTTGCCTTGTAAATATGGTCTTAATTTGGGCCTTAGAAGAGTGACAGTTTCGACTTGTGGGCTTGTCGATAAGATTTATGAACTTATGAAATATAGATTGCCGGTTACGTTGTCGATTTCGCTTCACGCGACAACTGACGAAGTTAGAGATAAAATTATGCCGGTTAACAAAAAGTGGAATATTGAAAGTTTAATAAAAGCTGCTGATGATTATTTTAATTATACGTCGAGACGAGTTTCGTTTGAGTATGTTTTAATTAATGAACTCAACGATTCACCTGAGCAGGCGCTGGAACTTGTAAGGCTTCTTGGAGATAGAGTTTGTCATGTAAATTTAATTCCGCTTAATGATATTAAAGAGCGTAATTTTAAGAGAAGTATCCCTGAGAGAGTGTTTGCATTTCAAAAGATTTTAAGAAAATATGAAATTAATACAACAGTAAGGCGAGAATTAGGAGCTGATATTAGAGCGGCTTGTGGTCAGCTTAGAAGAAAAGAAAGAGAAAACTAAAAATTTAATTAGGAGGGTAGCTGTTTTATGTTTAAGTCTTTTGGAAAGACCGATATAGGATTAAAGAGAAAAGTTAATCAAGATTATTTTGCAATTGGTGTTGTAGATGGTGCTTCATGGGCTATTGTTTGTGATGGTTTAGGTGGCGAGAAAGCTGGTGACGTTGCAAGCAAAACGGCTACTGAGATAATTTCTAATTATTTAAAACAAAATTATAGAGCCGATATGACTTTTGAAGAAATAAAAAGTATGTTAATAAAGTCTTTTAACTTTGCTAATTCTAAAATATTTGATATGGGTCAAGAAAATATAGATTACGAGGGGATGGCGACAACAGCAATAGTTTCTTTTATTGTTGGAGATTATCTTCATATTGTTCATGTCGGAGATAGTAGAATATATTTAATAAATAATAATTTAGTAAATCAATTAACAAAAGACGATTCGTTAGTTCAAGCATTAGTCGAAAAAGGAACTTTGTCTGAAGACGAAGCTAAAACTCACCCGAAGAGAAATTATTTAACAAAAGCTGTTGGAGTCGAAAAAGAAATAGATGTTTATTATAAATCTTTTAAGATTTCGAGTAATAATAAAATTTTGATGTGTACTGACGGTTTATATAATTATTTAGATGATCAAATTATTTTAGATAATATGAATTTTGATTATTTAGACAAAAAACAGATGGAAGCTTTAACAGATAAATTTATAAAATTAGCTTTAGACGGTGGAGCGAGCGACAATATAACAGTCGTTATTATGTCTGATAATTATTATAATAGCGAAAGTAGTGAGGAATAAAATGGATAAATACATCGGAAAGTTGTTAGATAGCAGGTATCAGATACAGCAACTGATTGGTTTGGGCGGAATGGCTAATGTTTATAAAGCTTTTGATAAAAAACAAGAGCGATTTGTTGCTATAAAAATTTTAAAAGACGAATATGTCGATAACGAAGATTTTTTAAGGCGTTTTAAAAACGAATCAAAGGCGATAGCTGCGCTATCGCACGAAAATATCGTAAATATTTTTGATATGAGTTTTGGCGATGGGTTTTATTGGATTGCGATGGAGTATGTTGACGGGATAACTCTTAAAGATTATATCGAACAGCAAGGGGTTTTAAATACAAAAGAAGCGATTCATTTTGTTTTACAAATATTGCTGGCTTTACAACACGCTCACAACAAAGGGATTATTCACAGAGACATAAAACCTCAAAATATTATGTTGCTTAGAGACGGAACAATAAAAATTATGGATTTTGGAATCGCAAGGTTCGCTAGAAACGAAACAAGAACTCTAACTGACAAAGCGATTGGCTCAGTTCATTATATAAGTCCAGAGCAAGCCAAGGGAGAAATTATTGATCAAACAACAGATATTTATTCTGTTGGAGTGATTTTGTTTGAGATGCTTACTGGGGCTCTTCCGTTTGAGGCCGATAGTGCTGTTTCGGTTGCGATAAAACAAATCGAAGCGCAAGCGATAAGGCCAAGACAAATTAATAGTCAGATTCCAAGGGCTTTAGAGCAAATTATTATAAAAGCGATGATGAAAAACAAAAAAGATAGATATCAATCGACAACTCAAATGATCAAAGATATTGTTAATTTTAAAAATAATCCATCGATTGTTTTAGGTTACCAAAGCCCAAAAAATAAGATAGAAAAAACAAATAAATCTAAATTATATAAT
>JAGAUG010000027.1 GCA_017828935.1 Oscillospiraceae bacterium
CCCCCCCCGTACCAAATTTTGGTAAATTAAATCCTAAATTATTTTTTAAATTATTTAATTTTTTTATAAAATACATAAAAATTTCCTCCTGAATTAATAATTAAAATTTTTTTGGCTCCGTTCTTAATAGAGCTGGACAGCGTAAGCTGGACTGAGGGTAGATTTCTTGAGGACTAGGCTTATTCTAATATTTATTATAATATATTTTTTGTTATAAATCAAGTGTTTTTATAAAAAATTTTTTAGTAAATTTTTAGATTTAAAATCTAAAAAATCGCCTCTAATACTAGAGACGACAAATCTTTCAAAAATATTTACAGATTTTTTCACTACAACTTTAAATAAAAAACATAAAATATTAAATCAATTTTTACTAATATCCTTTTCTCGAGATATATCTGCTCCGAGATTTTTTAAAGTCTCTTCTATTTGGTTATAACCTCTATCTATGTGACTAATATCTAAAATTTCTGTTTTACCTTCTGCTGCGAGAGCTGCAACAACTAACGAAGCTCCTCCTCTTAGATCTGTACAACGAGTTATTGCGCCGCTAAGACTATCTACTCCGTAAACAACAGCAACTTTACCTTCAACAGATATTTTAGCTCCTAATCTGTTCAATTCGCAAACATGTTTATAACGATTTTCAAAAATATTTTCAACAAAAATACTAGTTCCCTTAGCTAATGTCATCATCGCCATTGTTGGCGCTTGTAAATCTGTCGGGAATCCCGGATATGGCATAGTCCTAATAGTTGAAATTTTATTTAATCTATCTGTATTTTTTATTTTTATATTTTTTTCGCTAATATTTAATTTACAACCTGCTTCTTCGAAGATTGGCAACATCATTGACAAGTGTTTTGGTTCAACGTTTTTAACTAAAACGTCGCCTCTCGTTATTGCTATTGCCGACATAAAAGTCGAAGCTGCTATTCTGTCTGGAATCACAACATGTTCACATGGGGTTAGCCGAGAAACACCTTCTATATATATGTTATCGCTCCCTGCACCTTTTATTTTAGCTCCGCAACTAATTAAAAAATTAGCTAAATCAACTATTTCAGGCTCTCTTGCTGCGTTTGTAATTATTGTTTTGCCCTTGGCGCTAGCTGCCGCTAGTAATATATTTTCAGTCGCTCCAACGCTCGGAAAAGACAACGCTATTTTAGAGCCCTTTAACTTGTTTTTTACTGAGCAATTTAAAAAACCGTGTTCTTCTGTTATTTCAACGCCCATTTTTTTTAGAGCAGCAATATGAAGATCTATCGGTCTTGGTCCAAGTTCACAGCCTCCTGGAAACGACAATTTTGTTTTTTTACACCTAGCCAAAAGTGCTCCTAAAAATATAATCGATGATCTCATCTCGTGCATCAAATTTTCTGGTATATCTGAATTAATAATATTAGTTGAATTAACAGTTACGGTATCTTTATCTTGACTTACTTTACAACCTAAATATTTTAAAATCTTAATCGAAGCCTCAACGTCTGAAAGCTGGGGACAATTATGTATAATCGTTTCTCCTCTACACATTATCGTAGCCGCTAATATTGGCAACGCACTATTTTTTGCTCCATGAATAAATATTTCTCCTTCTAATTTTTTCCCTCCGGTTATAACTAGCTTAGACAAAATATTTCACCTCACAAAAAATTTTTTTATTTTTATAATTTTATATCTTGAAAAAATTATTTCTGCAAGGTATACTATGAATAAAATATCTAAATTGCTACAAAATTAAAAAGAGGTCGAAACAATGATAAAATTAGACAATAGACTACAAGAACTATATAATATGGTCAGACCTAACTCTAAAGTTGTTGATGTAGGTACAGACCACGGTTATTTAATTACTAAACTAATTTTAGATCAAAAATCAATATCAGGAAAGTGTGTTGATATAAATATAAAATGCTTAAAAAAAGCCGAAAATTTAATAAATCAATATAATATAAATAATAAAATAAAACTTTCTCTTTCCGACGGACTTCAAGACGTTTTAGAAACAGAGGTCGACGATATTATTATCGCCGGAATGGGAAGCGAGCTGATAATTAATATATTAAAAAACTGTAATTGGCTTAAAAAAATTAATAATAAACATCTAATCTTACAACCAATGAAAAAACCTTGGATTCTAAGAGAATATTTATTCAAAAATAAATTTAAAATAATAGACGAAAAAGTAGTTTTTTCAAAAAATTTTTTTTATGTTATTATAAAAGCCAAATATACAAATCAAATAATAAATTATACCCCCATCAACATTTTTACTGGTACTTTATTAAATAATAATAATCAAGTAACAAAAGATTACTTAAATTTTTTATATAAGAAATTTAAGTGTATTTCTCAAAAAATTTTAGCTAATAATTCAGATATTAAAAAATATCAATATTTTAAAACTATTTCTGATCAAATCAAAAAATTTATATGATTTTTATAAAATTTGGAGTAAAATATAAATAACACCAAAATATTAATACCGAGATTTTTCTAGGTCTTTATCAACCTTCCTCCGCCAAGTTGTAATATGTTTCTAACACAGCTAAAAAAATCGCCCTAAGATTAAGGGCGATTTTTTTAGCTGTTAAACTCTTGGGTCTCTTAAAAATTACTCCAAATAAGAATCAATATCAAATTCTAAAATGACTCAAAAGGGCTTTCATATTTATTAATAATATATACATCGTCATTTTGTAAAGTTTCTAACACTTCGCTCTCAAAAATGTCTCCTGACCGACACAAATACTCTTTATTAGCTGGCATCTTCAATTTTTTCAAATTATTACAATCTAAAAAAGCGTGCTTATAAATAGTTCTTAAACTACTTGGTATCTCTAGCTCTTCTAAGCTACAGCAATCTCTAAAAGTCATTATTCCTATACTTTCTATTCCTTCTTTGAGAATAACCGACTTTAAATTTTGACAACCAGCAAATACCCCATTTTCTATGCATCTAACACTCTCAGGGACAATAACACTTTTTAATTTTACACAATCAGCAAAAGCCTGTTCTTTTATTTCTGTCAACGACTCACAAAATTCGATTTCTTGTAAATTTTCGCAACCAAGAAATGCCCATTTTCCAATACTTATTATATTATTAAATTTTATTTTTTCTAAACTCGAACACCCTAAAAAAGCATAGTCTAAAACCCGAGTAACATCATATTTTGTATTATTAATCTTTATCTTATCAGGAATATTTATCTCTTTTTTTACGGTTTCATCACATCCAACAACAACCGCTTCGTCTTGTTGCAAATTATATTTAATATTATTAATTTTATCACAATAAACTTCAGATACAATGTCCTTACCTAACAAGTCGTTGATCTCATCTTTGTCTATATTATTACTTGTTTTAATCGTCTTATTCTTATCTATATAATACCATTCTTTTATAAATCCCTCTTTTGTTTCTGTCGGTAACTTTACATTATCTAATCCGGAATTAAGAAAAGCTCTACTATCTATTCTAACAACACTACTAGGAATATCGATATATTTTAAATTTTTACAACCTTCTAAGGCCCACATACAAATATTTTCTAATCCTTCTTCCAATACTAATTTTTTTAAACTAACACAACCCGAAAAAGCGTTATAAGATAGCGTTTTTATACTACCTGGAATTATTACCTCTGTTAAATCTTTACAATCTTGAAATGCTCCAACTCCGACTTCTATAATATCTAATTCTTCACCCATAAAAAACACTGTATCTGGCAAAATCAATCTTCCCCTTGCTTCTTCTTTGTTTATAATCTTTCCAATTTTTGCTTTTCCTAACTCAGGATAAACAACAAATTCCATTACGCAATTAAAATCACTTTTAATATTATAGTCATCATCTTCTCTAGCAGCACTAGCTAAAATACTTCCTGATAAACTAAATAACACCACTCTCAAAAATATCCCTAACAAAAAAATTTTTTTTATTATTTTAAGATTTCTCATTTTTGAAACTCTCCTAATATATTATTAAAAATTAAAAAACAACTATTAATAAAATATATTCAAATAATATCAAATTAATATATTTTATTATATTAATTATACTATTTTGTTGAGATTGTTGTCAATATATATTTTTAATAAAATCTAAATATTTTATTTTTTTATATGAATATATTTTATAATTTGGCAAAAAATAAAATCAAGAATTTTTTATAATTTTTTATGGAGAGTGGTATTACGATGAAAGAATTAAAAATAAAAACAAAATTACAAGATTTCTTTACTAACAAAGGATTTTTCTTATCTTTAGCAATAAGTCTAACTTTAATTGGTTCAACTATTTGGGTCGTAATGAATAAATCAATCGACAATACAATTACTAAAAGTTTTAAACTTTCTAAAAATACTAATTTTAAAGATTTAGAAGACTCAGAAAATTTAGAGAGAGTAGACAATATAGTAAGTAATATTCCTATCGAACCTGATAAAGAACCTAAAATATCTGTTTCTAAAAATTTAAAAAAACAAAATATTAATTCCAAAGATCAAAATTTGTCTGAGTCTGATTTAAATAATAATCTTGAAGATAATCAAGAAAATATTTTATTTGTACCGCCGGTTTCTGGAAAGATTATCAACGACTTTAGTAACAACGAATTAGTAAAAAACAAAACACTATGCGACTGGAGAGTTCACAACGGTATTGATATCTCAGCACCTCAAGGAACACCAATAAAAGCAATTGCTGACGGCGAAGTAATAAAAATTTATTCTTGTCCGATCTTAGGGATTTGCGTTGAAATCGAACACGCTAATAATATAAATAGCATCTATTGCGGACTCAATAAAAATTTAAACATCAAAGAAGGCGACAGTGTTGAAGCTGCTGACGTAATAGGCTCTATCGGCAATACTGCCGCAGGAGAATCCGAACTTGGTCCCCACTTACACTTAGAAATTAAAGAAAATGGCGAAAAAATTAATCCGCTATCAAAAATAAAAATTTATTAAAAATATAAAAATAATAGAGTAAAATTAAGTGAATTTAATAAATAATAATTTTAGAACTGATCTTGCAATAGAACTTCAAGAAATAAGTTCTAAAAAATTAGATGGTGTAAGTGTATCTGAAAAAAAATTTAATAATATAAAAATTTCTAAAGTAAATATAGAAACTGAAGAAGCTGGCCTAAAATTTGGAAAACCTGTCGGTATTTATTATACGATCGAACTTCCGTCTTTTAGAGAACTTTCGTACTTGACCGACGACGAAATAAAAATAATATCAAATAAAATTTCAAAATTTTTTATTTCTGATAATGATTTAGTTTTAGTTGTTGGCCTCGGGAATAGAGATATTACTCCTGATTCTGTTGGACCAAGAACTGTTTCTAAAATTATTTCAACTCGACATGTAAAATCAGATATTAATTTTAGTGATCAATTTAAAAATTTAAGATCTGTTGCCGCGATCGCTCCGGGAGTTTTAGGCCAAACCGGAATAGAAATCTCAGAAATAATAAAAAGTCTGGTTGAAAAAATAAATCCTTCTGTTGTTATTTTAATCGACGCTCTAGTTTCTCAAAATATAAACAGACTTGGATCTACAATTCAAATATCTAACTCTGGAATCTCTCCTGGTTCCGGCGTTATGAATCCTAGAAAAGAAATTAGCGAAAAATTACTAGGAGTTCCAATAATTTCTATCGGGATCCCAACAGTTGTCGACGCTAAAACTATTATTAATAATATAACAAATAATAAAATTAATACAGAATTTTTAGAACAAATATCTCCGATGATTGTTACCCCAAAAGAAATAGATAATATTATAAAACATTCTAGCAATATTTTAAGTTTAATAATAAATAAAGCTCTTCAATCTAATTTATTAATCGAAGATATTAAGTCTTTAGTTTTTTAGATTTTATATAAATAAAAGCCCAGTGATTAAAAATAAATTTAGTCACTGGCTTTTATTTTATATTTTAATATTTTAAAATTAAGAATATTTTTGGTCTAGCTATAATAAATATTATTTTATAAAACAAAAATAAAAAATAGGCGATAAAAATGCTAAATAATTTTATAAATAATTTTATAGAAACTATTGATTATCTAGAAGAAAATATTAAGTTAATTTTAAAAAATATTGATCCTGAAATCCAAAGAAATACACAAGAAATTAGAATCAGAGCAAACAGGCCGCTTATTATAAAATGCTTTTTTAAAAATTATTATGTTTATAATAATTCCCAAATTGGACTGGATAAAAATAATAATTTATATATTATTTCTGAAGATCAAATAAAAAAAAGCTTTGAAAATGTTTGTGAATATTCTGTTTATGCTTACCAAGAAGAAATAAATAACGGATTTATTACTCTACAAAATGGAAGTAGAGTTGGGATTGTTGGTACAGCAGTTTCAAAAGATAAAAAAATTATAAATATAAAAAATATTTCTTGCTTGAATATTAGAATTCCAAAAAATATTTTTAATGTCGCTGACGAATTGATAACAAAGACGATGTCAAAAGGTCTTTCTAGCTTGTTAATTTGTGGGGCGCCAGGAAGCGGAAAAACAACGCTTCTTAAAGATATTATTAGACAAATTTCTTTAGGAAGGCTAGGATACTTATATAATATTTCTGTTATAGACGAACGAGGAGAATTATTTGGAAATCAAGCCAAAAATAAATTTCAAAATAAATTTGAGAATAATTTTGATATATTTGATAGATACCCAAAACCAACTGGAATGATGATAGCTCTTCGGACTATGGCTCCTGATTTAATTGTTTGCGACGAAATTGGATCTAAACAAGAGACAGACGCGATCGAAGATATTTTAAACTCTGGGGTGAAAATTATCGCAACAGCCCACTCCAGCAACGAGCAAGAAATTTATATTAAACCACAAATAAAAAGACTAATAGAAATTCGAGCTTTTGAAAAAATCGTTATTTTGGGTTCAAATAAAAAACCCTGTGAAATAAAAAAAATTATTTTAATTTAATTATTTATTATATAAAAGAGGCTGATACTTTGAAATTAATTGGAAGCGCAATAATAATTTTGTCTTTATTTTTAGCCGGGAAGTTATCTTGTTTTAAATTATCTAAACGAACTGAATTTATTAGGCTTGTTATAGATTTGTTAGAATTCATAAAAACAGAAATTAATTATAAAAAAACTACGATGTTTAATTTAGTTAATAATTTAAATAAAAATATTTATTTTAAAAATTTAGATATTCTTGATATATTTTATAAAAATTTATTAAAACAAAAATCTATAGAAATTAGTTGGAGCGAAGCTATTGCTCAAAGTCAAATGAAATATATATTAAACCAAGATGAACTTATTGAAATTTTAAAAATAGGCTCTTGGCTCGGAAGCAGCTCAGTCGAAGAGCAAATTTTTAATATAGATCTTAGCCTCGAATATTTAAAACAAAATTTATTAAGAGCTCAAGGTGATAAAAATAAATATTATAAAATATATAATAATTTTGGGATTTTATCAGGAATTGCTCTTGTAATATTAATTTGGTAATTAAATTAAAAATTAAATTATTTAGAGAGGAGAAATAAAATTGGAAGTAGATTTGATATTTAAAATAGCAGCCATAGGAATTATCGTCGCAGTTTTAAATCAAGTTTTAATTAGATCAGGAAGAGAAGAACAGGCGATGATGACAACGTTAGCGGGTTTAATCGTTGTTTTGATGATTATGATAACTCAAATTAGTGATTTATTTAATATGATAAAATCTGTTTTTAGATTATAAAAATATTAAATTAATTATAAACAAAATGAATATATTTTCGATTTTAGGAATCGCTGCAGTTGGTACAATAATGTCGATTTTGTTAAAACAATACTTACCAGAATATTCTGTTTTAGCAACTTTAGCGACTAGTATTATTATTTTATTTTGGGTTGTCGTAAATCTTATTCCGGTTTTAGATAAACTGACTTATTTTATAAAAGAAATTAAGATGCCTGGCGAATATAGTTTAATTATTTTAAAATCTCTCGGGATCGCTTTTGTCGTTCAATTAATTTCAGATATTTGTAAAGATGCTGGTGAAACTGCGATTGCTTCGAAACTTGAATTAGCTGGGAAAATATCTATTTTAATTTTAAGCTTGCCTTTATTCGAAAAAATAATTTCGATAATTTTTGAGATGTTGAGTTAAAATATAAAAATAAAAAATTCTAAAATCCTAAAAATTCCAAAATTTTAGAGGAAAAAAGATGTTTAAAAAAATTTTAATAATATTTTTTGTTTTTTTGAGTCTCTCTTCGAAAGTTGTTGCTCAGGACATAGAGAATATAGAAAATATAGAGAATATAAAAAATTTAGAAGATAACTATGATTTGATAAATAATATTTATTACGAATCGGGTTTAGAAGATATTATTTCAAGATATTCAAATAAAGAGATGTTTAATTTTGATAATTTTAATATAAATAAAAATAAAAAATTAAATTTGTTTATTTTATCGATGTCTCCACAAAAAATAATTAATATTGTTTTTAAATATATAAAAACAGAAATAAAAAAACCAATAAAAATTTTGATGAATATTATAGGTATCGTTTTAATTTCGGCTTTAATAGAATCTTTAAAAACTTGTTTTAAAAACGATAGTCTTAACGAAATTTTTAGCTGTATTTGTATTCTTAGTATTTTTATTTCTGTTGGTTATCAACTAATCGAAGTTTCTAAATTGGGCGCTCAAACAATAGTTAATATGTCGGATTTTATGCTAAGCTTTGTTCCGGTTTACGCTGGTGTAATGAGTAGTTGCGGGCTTAGCTTAACAGGCGGAGTATATAATACGTTTTTGTTTTTTATTTGTCAATTTTTTTCTCAGGTTTTATCTTCAAAGTTATTACCGGTTATTGGAATTTATATGTCTTTTTGTTTAGTAGGGGCTATTTCGGGCTCAGGATCTCAAAGTTTAAATATTAGTCAGGCCGCTAAAGAAATTAAAAATATAATTACAGGAATATTGGTTTTTATAGTAACTTGTTTTGTTGGTCTAATTACAGTCCAAGGCGTCGTAGCTAGTAGCGCAGATACTATTACTACAAAAACGGCAAAATTTGTAATCGGAAGTGCTGTACCAATAATTGGGAGTGTTGTTTCAGACGCTTACACGTCTGTCAAAGGCTGTTTTAATTTTATTAGATCCGGAGTTGGAGCTATAGTAATTTTTTTTATAATAATATCTTTCTTGCCGATTTTAATAAAATTGGCGCTATATATTTTAATTACAAAAATATCTTCTGGAGTTGCTGAGTTTTTAGAAATTAAACAAGTTTCAGAGATTTTAAAATCTAGCGGATACGTTATTAGTTTATTATTAGCGATTATAATAAGCTATATTTTATTAATTATTATCAGTACTACTGTAATTTTAATTTTGGGGCTGGGGATAAATTGAATAATTTTAGTAATTTAAAAGACTGGGCCTTTTCGATATGTATGGCGGTTATTTCGAGTTGTATTATAAAACTAATATTGCCTAAAAGCCCGATGAATAAAATAATAAATTTTTCTATGAGTGTTTTTTTGCTTACTTTGATGTTTTCTGGACTATTATTTGATAATATAAATTTAGAGCCGGAGCTTTGTTTTGACGATTTTTTTGATTTAAATAATTCAAATAATTTAGATAAAAAATTAGAAATTTTAAAACAATCAACAACTATTGGAGCTACAGAGAAAAAACTTCAAGAGCTCGTTAGACAAGATTTATTATTAAAAAAAATTAATCCGATAAAAATTTTAATAAATATTAATATAAATAATAAATCTAGCATATTAATTAACAAGATGGAAATTTTTGTAAAAGAAGGAGAAGAATATGATGAAAAAACAATAAAAAATTATATTAGCCAAAAATACAATATTGTTCCTGAAATTAAATATATTTAATAATATTAATAATAAAAAAGGAGCTCAAGATGTCTAAGACAATAAATTTTTTAAATTTTAAAAATTTAAAAAACATAAAAGAAAAAATAAATAGTTTTTCAGATAATAAAAAACAAGTTATTTTAATTATATTTTTAGTTATAGGTGTCTTGATGATGTTAATATCCGGGCTAAGCGACAACGACGAAAAAAAACAAAAAAAATATTTATCTAATAATTATAATAATTATAATAATTTTGATATAAATTTATATGAGTTAGATCTTGAGAATCGATTGTTAGATATCGTCGAAAAAATCGAAGGCGTTGGAAAGGCCAACATAATGGTTACTCTTGAAAATAGTGTTGAGTATATATTCGCTCAAGAAAAACGAGAAAAAATAGATAAAATTAGCGATTACCAAGATCAAGCAACATTAAAAACACAAGAGAGAAACGACGAAGAAAGAAAGTTATTACTAGTAGACGGCCCAAACGGAAAAAGACAGGCGCTAGTTAAGACCCAGCTTCAACCAAAAATCAAAGGAGTAGTCGTCGTTTGTCAAGGCGGAGATAATCCGTCTATAAGCCAGCAAGTAACTAGTTTAATAACAACAGTTCTTAATATTTCGTCGAACCGAGTTTATGTTACTAAAAGTATAAAACAATAATAAATTAATTTTGTGTATATATAATTTTTATATATAATAAATTAATATAAATTAATAATAATATATTAAAAAATATATATTATTATAGATACTAAAAGTATAAAATAATAGTAAATTAATTTTATGTATATAAATTCAGAAAGGATGATAACTATGAATATGATTATTGGAAAGAGACAAATAGTTTTAGCTACGTTAGTTTTTGGGCTTGGAGTTGCTATTTATTTAAATTGGGAGTTTTCAAACTCTGAAGAACAAAATAAGTTGGTACAACGAGTAGATTCTATTAAGAATTATGGTGAGGCTGAGTTTGTTAAGAGAGATAATATGAAAAGAGAAGAACAAAATGTTGCAGCTCTTTCAACAAAGTCAACTGAATATTTCGCTCAAGCAAGGCTCAACAGACAAAAAAGTCGAGATGAGTCAATAGAAGCTCTAAAAAAGATGTTAGAAGATTCCGATGGAGACCAACAAAAAAAAGATAAACTTATAAATGACGCTGCTGTTTTAGCTAAAACAATAGAGTCCGAAGGAAAGATAGAAAATATTATTAAAGCCAAGGGATTCTCAGAAGTGATGGTTTATTTACAAGGAGAAAAAGTAACAGTAATAGTAAAAACAAAAGGACTAAATAATTCTCAAGCAGCTCAAATCAAAGATATTATAATTACAGAAACAGATGTCGACCCCGAAAATATTTCTTTAGTTGAAGTAAAATAAATACTTAAAATAGTTGATAGTTTTATTTTTTGTGATATAATATAAGTATATTGTTTTTTATTGATCAAAAAGATAGGAGGTATTATATAATATTATTTAATATTATATAGTTAGCTATGATAAAGAATAATTCTGTAAACGAAAAAGAGTCCGTAGGAAGTTTAAAAATATCACAAGAGGTTATCGAGTCGATTGCGAGCGTTGCTGCTAGCGAAGTTGAAGGAGTTGCGTCTGTCGCTGATAATATTAAATCTAAAGACGTATTTAATATCAAAAAAAGTCTTATGTCAAAGTCTATCAAAGTTAATATAAACAACGATATTGCCGTTATTGACGTTTATATTAATATTAAGCATGGCGCGAAAATTCAAGTTGTATCTGAATGTGTTCAAAAAAAAGTAAAAGACGCTATACAGTCAATGACAGGTATTGCTATCTCTAAAGTAAACGTTCATATTATTGGAATTGAGTTTGACGAAGAAGATAATAAAGATATTAATTAAAAAATATTATATTTTATATCTTTCGTTTTAGATTAGAGTTTTAGATTAATAAAAAAATAATAAAAAACGAAAGATATATTATAATTTATATTTATTTATAAAGGATCTAAAAATTAATATGTACAAACGAAGAAAAGCTAGAGAGCAAGCGGTTGAAATTATTTTTGAAAATATGTTTAATAAAGAATCTGTTAGTTGGATTGCTAGGATGGCTCAAACATACAGAGAAATAGAAATTATTCCGTTTGGAAAGAAAATTGCGAAGTACGCTATCGAAAACCAAGAAGAGATTGATAACTTAATAAAAAAATATTCAGAAAGATGGTCTATAGACAGAATCTCAAAAGTATCTTTGGCTATTTTAAAGATGGCTATATCTGAAATTTTATTTATAAGTGAGATGCCGACGGCTGTAACAATAAACGAAGCTATTGAAATATCTAAATTATTTGTTGAAAAACAAGAAACAGGTTTTATTCACGGGGTCTTGGGAGCAATTATAGACAATGAAAAAATTAAAAAATAATAAAATTAAAAATAATAAATTATTTTTAGATAAATATCAAGAATATAAAGATTTAGTTAATAATAGACTAGAAAAAATTATTGATAAAAACGATGAATCTTGTGTTGCTCAGGCGATGAGATATAGTTTAAATATTGGCGGAAAGAGAATCCGACCAGTTTTAACTTTGGCTTTTTGCGAGAGTTGCTTTGGCTTTAAACAAGAAGCGCTGGATATAGCTTGCGCAATAGAAATGATTCACACTTATTCTTTGATCCACGACGACTTGCCATGTATGGATGACGATAATTTCAGAAGAGGTTGGCCAGCTTGTCATATTAAATTTGGACAAGCTATCGCACTTTTAGCCGGCGACGGATTGTTAACGGACGCGTTTAATTTAATTTCAAAATCAAATATAGAGCCTAGTATAAAAATAAATATAATAAAAATATTGTCTGAAGCGACAGGTTCTAAAAAAATGATTTTTGGTCAAGAACTCGATATAAATAAAAAAACTAAGACTAGCTCAAAAATTCTCGATAAAATAAATAAGTTAAAGACTTGTGAACTTATAAAAGCTTCAGCTGTTTTAGGATGTCTTGTTGCTAAAACAAATAAAAATAAGATTTTGGCTGCTAGTAGATTCGGAGAAGCCTTAGGCTTAGCTTTTCAAATTAAAGACGATATTATTGATGTAACTGGAAGACAAGAAATTATTGGAAAGCCTGTTATGAGCGACAAAAATAATGGGAAGCTTACATACGTTGATTTGATCGGCGAAAGCGAAGCTGAAAAAAAAGTCGAGGAGCTTTCTAAAGAAGCTATAAATATTTTAAAAAAAGAATTTGAGGGAAAAATAGATTTTTTAATTGATTTGACTAATTTTTTATTAAATAGAGAAAGCTAAAATTTAGTCAGGGGTGTAATTTATTTTGAAAGTTATAATAAATATTCTTAGTAACTATGTTGTAAAAGTTAGCTTTGTGGCTTGGATTTTAGCTCAGAGTTTAAAAATAATATTATATTATATAATAAACAAAAAATTTTCGTTAGAGAGATTAATTGGAGCTGGTGGGATGCCAAGTTCTCACTCTGCGCTAGTTTGTTCGACCTGTGTAGCAATTTATAAACAATCTGGCCCTGATTCTGTAATTTTTGCTCTTTCGTTAGTTTTAGCGGGAATTGTAATGTACGACGCGATGGGTGTTAGAAGAGCAGCAGGTGAGCAAGCCAAGGTTATTAACAAAATTATAATTAATCCGTTTAATAAAGAAAATCAAGATAATATTAAAAATATAAAAAAAGCTGATGATAAGAATATCGAAAGTATTGCTATAAAAACATTAAAAGAATTTTTGGGCCATACACCTCTCGAGGTTTTGGGAGGCGCTATAGTTGGAGTATTAACAGGAATATTTATTCCAAAATAATATATTATTAAATATAAAAAAATTTTTATTAAGGAGTTAATGATAAAATGATTGATATTAGACTAATTAGATCGAATCCTGATGAAGTAAAAAAATCTGTTGGGAGACGAGGAAAAAATTACGATGAGTTGTTTGATAAAATATTAGAAATTGACGAGAATAGAAGAAAAATTAGTTCTAAATGTGATGAACTAAAATGTGAGCAAAATTTATTTAGCAAGCAACTTCCTGAGCTTAAAAAATCTGGCCAAGATATTTCTGAAATGATGAAAAAGATGAAAGAAATATCAGAAGAAGTAAAAACTTTATCTCAAAAAGTTTTAGATTTAGAGACATCTCAACAAAGTCTATTGCTCCAGATCCCTAATCTAGTTCACGAATCTACTCCCGACGGAAAAAGCGACAGCGATAACGTCGAAATAAGAAAGTTTAGTGAGCCTAGAAAATTCGATTTTTCGCCGCTACCTCATTGGGATCTCGGAAAATCTTTAGATATTATAGACTCAGAAAGAGCAGCTAAAGTAACTGGAACAAGATTTGTATTTTATAAAGGCCTTGGGGCTAGACTTGAGAGAGCTGTAATTAATTTTTATCTTGATATTCACAGTAAAAACGGCTATACAGAACTTTTCCCGCCGTTTATCGCCAATAGAGATTCTTTAATCGGAACAGGACAGTTGCCGAAATTTGAAGAAGATATGTTTAAGTTAGAAAACAAAGACTATTACTTGATTTCAACTGCTGAAGTACCCGTAACTAATTTTCATAGAGCAGAAATATTGAATGCTTCTGACTTGCCAATAAAATACTGCGCTTATTCTGGGTGTTTTAGAGGCGAAGCGGGAAGCGCCGGTCGGGATACTCGCGGACTTATTAGATTACATCAGTTTAATAAAGTTGAATTAGTTAAATTTGTTGAACCAGAAAAATCATATCAAGAGCTCGAACTTTTAGTAGAGGACGCTCAAAGAGTATTAAAATTATTAGAACTTCCACACAGAGTCGTTGCTTTATCGGCTGGAGATCTAGGTTTTTGTAGTGCTAAGACATACGATATTGAAGTGTGGATGCCGTCATATGATAGATACGTAGAAATTTCAAGCTGTTCTAATTTCCAAGATTATCAAGCTAGAAGAGCTAATATAAAATATAAAAACAACGCAAAAGATAAAGCGCAGTTTTTACATACTCTAAATGGTTCAGGAGTCGCTGTTGGAAGAACAGTAGCCGCTATATTAGAAAATTACCAAAATAAAGACGGTTCTGTTACGATTCCAAAAGTTTTAGTGCCTTATATGGGATGTGACGTAATATAAAAATGTCTCTATAAAAAATAGGTTCTATAATAAATTTTGGGGTGGCTTTGAAAGTTTAGGTTTTTAATCTTGAAAAACACATGTTAATCTAACCTAAGTAAATTAAATCCCGTCGTATTGGACTCCCTTAAGAGTAAGGGAGTCGGCTCGCAAGAGCCGGA
>JAGAUG010000028.1 GCA_017828935.1 Oscillospiraceae bacterium
GCATCTTTAAAATTTCATTATCGCTGTAACCTAGCTGATTTTTTTTCACTAAAAATCTCCTTTCTTTTTTTAATATTTTTTTAGTTATTTTGTATTGTTTTTTTTTGTGATATAATTATATACGATATAATTAATATATCAAAATAAAATTTTATAATAACTTTTTATCACCTCACCCGGACATTTTTTTATTTTATCCAGGTGAGGTTTTTTATTATTTAAATTTATTTAAATTATTTTAAAATCTTTTAGTATATCTAAATCTTTAATAATCGGCAATAATTTTATTAATCTTATTATTTTTATAGCGCTATCAACTTTTTGTTGTTTTTCGTCACAAAGCAATGTTTTTAAAGATCTTAAAAAAATTATATTTTTGTCGTCTTGGTTCATCACTTCCATTGCGTTTTTTAATTTTAAAATTGCTTCTATATTTATCGGAAGATCTAGTTGATCTTTAGTAATATTATTATTTTTATTATCAACAAAATTTTTTAATATTTTTTCTATATTTGGAGTTTTATTTATTTTATTTATTTCTATATTTTTTGTATTTAAATTATTATCTTGATTTAATAAAGACGACGCTAGATTTTTAAATCCATCTAACTTTTCAGGATCTTGTAAAATTTCTTGAACTTTAGATAAAATATCGTCCATCTATAAATCACTCTGTTTCTAAAAACTTGCTAATTAATTTTTTTATTTGTGGTTGCTCTAACATCTCTTGAGCTTTTTTGGGATTGTTTAATAAATCATTAATTTTTTCGTCTTTAAAATTTTTATTTTTTAAATTATTTTTAAATTCTGTTTCTGAGATACCGAGATTTTTACTCGCCATCGAAATTAGATTTTTTATTTTTTCGTCTGAAATATTCATCTTTTCCACCTCATCTCATAAAATTAATAAAATTAAGTTAATAACGATTAATATATTATATGTCTTAAATTTATATCTTGATAATATTATTAATAATATATATTAATTATTATATTAATTTATTCTGCCATATTATTTTTTATATTTATTAAAATTATATAAAAAAAAAAAAATTTTATATTTATGTTTTTATTGTTGAAAACCTTGCAAATTTAATTTTTTTATGTTAGAATATAATTGTTGAATATTTGTTAAGTACTTGTTGATAACTTTGTTTTAAAATATTTTCAACTTAGTTTTCAACAATTTTAATAAAAATTTTTTTTATTTTAATTTTTAACATTAAGGAAGGTGTTTTTCAACAATGGAATCATTCGATGATGTTTTTTCCAAAGTTTGCGATTATTGCAAAGACAAAATTTCTTCCATCGGCTATAATCTTTGGATCCAAGTTATTAAACCTGTTAGTTTTGATGGTGACGTTGCTGTTTTATATGTAAAAAGTATTTTTCAAAAGAAGATTATTACAGAAAAATATATGGATCTATTGTTAAAAGCCTTTGAACATGTTGTTGGTTTTTCTGTTAAAATCGAAGTTAAATGTGATGATGAGATAGAATCTCCGGAAACAGAAGAAAACGAAGAAGACGATCCTCTAAAGATTCGTTCTTTTGATATACCTGCTAATACAGACAATATAACTATTCCAGGTGAATATGAATACACTTTTGGGACTTTTATAGTAGGACCTTCGAATAAGTTCGCTCATGCGGCTTCGTTAGCAGTTGCTGCTAACCCGTCTGGCGCTTATAATCCTCTTTTTATATATGGTGAATCCGGTCTTGGAAAAACTCATTTACTTTACGCTATTTGTAACGAAATATCTAATAATTTTAAAGACAAAAAAATAATATATGTTAAAGGCGAAGAATTTACTAACGAACTTATTGACGCCATTGGAAAAGAATCTACTAAGCAATTTCACGATAAATATCGTTGTGCTGATATATTGTTGGTTGACGATATTCAATTTATTGGCGGTAAAGAAAGTACTCAAGAAGAATTTTTCCACACATTCAACGAACTTTATCAGGCTGGAAAGCAAATTGTCTTGACTTCAGATAGACCTCCAAAAGAAATTAAAACTCTAGAAGATAGACTTCGTACTAGATTTGAATGGGGTCTTCTTGCTGACGTTCAAGCTCCTGATTTTGAGACACGTATAGCAATTATTCGCAGAAAAGCAGAGCTTTTAGATATAGCTATCCCTGACGATGTATCTGAATATATAGCTAATAGACTAAAAAATAATATTCGCCAACTAGAAGGTGTTGTTAAAAAACTAAAAGCTTATAAGTTATTAGCTGGTACTCCTCCTTCTGTTGCTATAGCTCAAAGCGCAATTAAAGATATCTTAAACGATAATCAACCAACTTCTGTTTCGATCGATAGAGTTATTTCTGAAGTTTCTCAAACATACGGTGTTTCGCCAGCTGATATTAAATCTTCTAAGCGTTCAGCTAATATTTCTATCGCTAGACAAATTGCTATCTATATAGTAAGAGAAGTTTTGTGTGTTCCGATGTCTAATATCGGCGAAGAGTTTGGTGGACGTGATCACTCAACAATAGTTTATGCTCTTCAACAAGTTGAAAACAAGATGAAAAAAGATATAAAATATAAAGAAACAGTTGAAGATATAATTAAAAATATTAGAAACGGCTAAGACATATATTTAAAAAATTTTATATTAAAACAACTACATAGTGACATCTTTTCTGATAAAGTTTTTATTTCAGAAAGTGTGTCACTAATTAATTTTTTAGTTTTTTATCTTAAATTTTTTATGCTAATTTGTCTTGCTTGCTGATTTAAAATAAAAAATACTTTTAACTTATTAACATTTCAACTTTCAACTTATTTTTTTATTTGTTAATTATTTTTTTTGTTTTTTTATTTATCAACTTGTTTTTAACAAGTTTTCAACATTTTCCACCAAGTTTTCAACATGATTTTTCTTTCAATTTTTAATTTTCAACTTTTCAATAAATTTTCAAGATTACAAAACTAATAATTTTTTTTATTTTAACTTGGATTTATCTAATGTTTTTAAGTTTTAAACTTTTCAACAGTCCCTACTACTACTACTATTATATTTATATTACTCTCTATTATAAATTATATAAAAATCAAATTATAATAAATATTCAAAGTTTAAAAGTCAAAGTTGAAAAATAAAAATAATAAAAAATATAATAAAGGCGTGAGAAAAATAAGTTTTTCAAATAATATAAAATTAGAAATTCTGAAATCTTGTAAAGATAATAATATAAAAAAAAATATATCCTGTTTATATGGATTGCTATATTTTTCGTCGTCTTTAGATATAAACAAAATAGAAGTAAAATCCAATCTAGAAAGTACGATAAAATATATTATTAATAATATATATATTTATTTAAAAATAAAACTAGAATATAAAATAATATATATTAGAAATAAAAAAATTTATATTATAAATTCAGAAAATAAAAGTAATAACTCAAAGATAATAGATTGTATTTTTAGTATAAACAAAAAAAATTATGTTGCTGAAATTATCAAAGGAGCGTTTGTTATTTCAGGCAATATTTCAGAACCGCAAAATAAATATTATTTAGAATTTTCACACGAAAATAAATATTTAATAAAACAACTTCAAAGCTATCTTGATAATAAAAACTTTAATTTTAAATATAAAAAAATAAATAATAAAAATATAATATATATGACAAACAGCAACTCTATAGAAGATTTTCTAACGTATATAGGTGCTTCGAATTCGTCTCTCGAAATTATGAATACAAAAGTATATAAAGATATTAGAAATAAAATAAATAGATTAGTGAATTGTGAAACTTCTAATATTAATAAAACGATTTTAGCTTCTTCGAATCAAATAAAATATATTAATAAAATAATAAAAACAAAAGGTTTTAGCTTTCTTGATTCGGATCTTAGAGAAATTGCTCTAAAGCGTTTGGATAATCCTGAGATGTCGTTAGAAGAATTATCTAAAATTTTATCTTTTAAAATTTCAAAATCAGGTCTAAATCATAAATTCAGAAAAATAAAAACTTTATCAGAATTATAATTTTTATTAAGGAGTTTATCGACGTATGAATGTTAATTTATTAAATAAACTAAAAGATTCGAAATTAAAAAAAGAACTCTTAGTTATATATAGTGATCCTGAAAATAAAAGACATTTTTCTGGAATTGTTGAGTCTATAATTAATGATTTTGTGTTATTAAAATATATTGATGATAAGGGAATTATTGACGGGTATAATATATCTAAGATAGATGACATATATGAGTTGTCGACAAATTGTAAGTACGCCAGGAGGCTTATAAAATTATTTAAAAAAATAATAATAATTTAGAATATAATTTAATTAAAGACGAAAGTAAAGTTGATAATATATTTAAATTTATATCTGAATTAGCCAAAAAAAACAATAAGTTACTAACGTTATATATATATAATCAAGTGATTACTGGTAAGATATTAGATATAGATAACGAAAAAATAAGTGTACAAGAATACGATTATTTTGGTGAAAAATTAGAAAAGACGAATATATATTATATAGATATATATTCGATGTTTTATGATACGTTTTATGAAAAAAATATAGAAATATTGATTAGTAAATAATTATATATTATGTATAGATTTATATATAGACTTTATACTTTAAAATTTTTTTTGATTTTTTTAAATTTTTTTAAAAAA
>JAGAUG010000029.1 GCA_017828935.1 Oscillospiraceae bacterium
ATATTTTTTTTCGCTCTCAATCTCTTTATCAGATAACTTAATATTTTTATTAATAACAATATCGTTCATCAATACAGCACTAGCGTTGGACTTTCCTGAATTTACAATCCTCGCAAATTCATATAAATCTTCTTTTGTTCTCATTTGATATATATTATCTTGATTTTTATCTATACCAAAAATTTCAAAATTAACCCCTAAACATATAATACTTAAAAAAATAAAAATTTTTTTTAACACAATATTTACCTCCTTCTAAATTAAATAAAAATTAATAAACAAAAATTTTATATAGTTTTATAAATATAAAATATAATAATATATTTTTTGTTTACAGCAATACACAAACTATGTTAGTATATTATTATTATAACACAGTAAAAACAAATTGTAAAGAGGTTTTTTTAGCTTATGCTTAAAATTAATAATAATTTTTTTGATATCAACCAAAAATATTTGTTTTCTGAAATTAGACAAATTATAAGACAAAAAAAATCAAAAAATATTAAATTAATAGATATGAGTATCGGAGACATTTCGTTACCAATCGACCAAAATATTATAAAAGCTCTTCATAAAGCCGTCGACGAGATGGGAGATATTAATAATTTTAAAGGCTACTCTCCCGATCAAGGCTATATATTCTTAAGAGAAAGTATAAAACAAAAATATTTAAAATTAAAAATAAAACTAAATTTATCTGAAATATTTATAAGCGACGGCTCAAAAAGCGATTTAAGTAATATCTTAGAAATTTTTTCGGATCAAAATATCGTTGGAATCCAAAGTATTAGCTATCCTGTTTACTATGATTCTTGTAAGCTCGGCGGATATCAAATTTGTTTTATTAGATCTTGTAAAGAAAATAATTTTCTGCCGTCTCCTGAAGATATTATAGGCCCAAAACCTGATTTAATATATTTATGTTCGCCAAACAACCCAACCGGGATGGCTTATAACACAGAGCAATTAAAAAACTGGGTTGACTTCGCTTTAAAAAACAATATTATTATTTTTTATGATTCGGCTTATCAAGATTTTATAAAACAAAAAGATATTCCGTATACTATATATCAAATAAAAGACGCTAAAAATTGCGCTATTGAATTTTGTTCGTTTTCAAAATCAGCTGGTTTTACAGGACTTCGTTGTGGTTACACTATCTTTCCTGACGAGATAATATTAAAAATAAATAATAAAAATATTAATCTTAATAAACTTTGGGCCAGAAGACAATCGACTAAATTCAACGGCGTTTCTTATTTATCTCAAGTCGCCGCCAACGAATTTTTAAAAAATAATAATAATTTAAAATATATTAAACATTGCGACGCTAACTCTAAAAAAATAATAAAATATTTAGATAATAATTTAAAACAAAAATATTGGGGTGGCGTTAATTCCCCATATATTTGGCTAGAAACTAAAAATAATTTAAAATCTAAAGATTATTTTAAATATTTAATTAATAATTATAATATAATAACAACTCCAGGAATCGGCTTCGGGAAGGACGCAGAAGGTTTTGTTCGAATCTCTAATTTTTTTAATATTTAATTTTATATTTATTTTTATATTTATTTTAAAAAATTCTGTAGATTTTAAGTTATAATAGTGTTATAATATATATATAGTTTTTATTATATTATTAAGAGAGGGGTTTTAAAAATTGAAAATATATAATACTATTTCAAGACAAAAAGAAACGCTCAAAACTCTTGTTCCCGGCGAAGTTAAAATCTACGCTTGTGGTCCAACTGTTTATAATTATATTCATATTGGAAACGCAAGACCAATGTGTGTTTTTGATGTCTTAAGACGATATTTAGAATATAAAAAATATAAAGTTTATTTTATGCAAAATTTTACAGATATAGACGATAAAATAATAAATAAAGCGATCGAAAATAATATCGATTTTTCTTCTGTATCTGAAAAATTTATTAAAGAATATAAAATCGACGCTGACGGACTTAATATAAAAAAACCTACATACGAACCAAGAGCAACAGAAAATATAGAACATATAATAAAAATCGTTTCTGGTTTAATTGACAAAGATTTTGCTTACCCAAAAAACGGGGATGTTTTTTTTAGAGTTAATAAATATAAAGACTACGGTTGTTTATCTCAGATGCCGATGGAAGATTTAGAAGCTGGCGCAAGGATCGAAGTTAATAGCCAAAAAGAATCTCCGCTAGATTTTGTACTTTGGAAAGCCGCTAAACCAAACGAACCGTCTTGGGAATCTCCTTGGGGGGCTGGTAGACCCGGTTGGCACATCGAATGTACAGCTATGATCAATAAAGTCTTTGGTTCAACGATCGATATTCACTGTGGCGGTAAAGATCTTATATTTCCTCACCACGAAAACGAGATTGCTCAATCAACTTGTTTTACTGGGAAGCCGTATGTTAATTATTGGATGCACAACGGTTATATTAACGTCGATAATAAAAAAATGTCTAAATCAACTGGGAATTTTTTTACTGTTAGAGATGTCGCTAAAGAATTCGGATACGAAGCTATTAGATTTATGATGCTTCAAGTTCACTATAGAAGCCCAATAAATTATAGCTACGACGTAATAAAACAATGTATTCTTGCTTTATCAAGAATTAAAAATTGCAAAAATAATTTAGAGCTCGCGATAAAAAATAATTCAGAAAAAAATATTAATATATCTGAAGAAAATAACGAAATATATAATAAAATCCAAAAATTAGAAGATCTAAAGTTAAGTTTTATAAAAGCTATGGACGACGATCTTAATACGGCTGACGCAATATCAGTAATTTTTGAACTCGTTACAGAAATAAATACAAATATTATTAACCAAAATAATATCTCTAAAAAATATTTATTATCAGCTCAACAAATATTTAGCGAATTAACAGGAATCCTAGGGATATTGTATGACAACCCAGACAATCAGATAAAAATAGATCCCGAAATTAAAGACTTAGCCGAACAAAGACAAAAAGCTCGACAAGAAAAAAATTTCGCTCTAGCTGATAAAATAAGAGACGAAATAGTTTCTCGAGGATTTATTTTAGAAGACACTCCTAGCGGAGTTGTTATCAAAAAAAATAAATAATTATTTAATTTAATAAAATTAGGAGGATTAAAATAATATGATCAAAAACAAAAAATTAGTTTTAATTTATATAATAATATTAATATTTGGAGTTTTAAAAATTAATATTTTTGCTGACACAAAAACTTTAATTTTAACCGGAGATTTTTTATCTCTAAGAAACAGCGAATATGTACTAGAAATAAAAGACACAGACGCTCTTAAAGCTTTAGCCGGAAAGAAACTAGGATTTAAAATAAAAACAACTTCTGGTTCTAATAATAAAGATAGTAAAGAATCAGGATCAGAGTCAGAAGAAATTACTTCGATTCTTGGGGTAAGGCTAGAAACAACAGGTAGAAACAGCAGCGAAATTTTTGAAGCAGTAAAAAATATGTTAATTCCCGACAGCGAAAACAAAGTTCTTACGTGTACTCTCGGCTCTAGCGGATATAACCAAATGGAAAGTTTATTAATGACTCAATTGAAATATAGACAAGAAAACGTTGTTGTTGAATATTACGATAACAGAATTAATGGCGATCCTTCTGTATCAGTAAAAGTGATGTATAAAATCGGGAAGTCGTCTTCTGGAACCTATTCGTCTTCTAACACAGGATTTGTTATGGGTCCAGAACTTAAAAACTCTAACTCAACCGAAGAATCTAAAACTTCTAAAAAATCAGAAACTCAACAAGACAAACCAGTAGATATAAAAACTACAGTAAATAAAATTTTGTCTTTATTAAAAACTCAAGACAAGATAGCTGTAAGACTCAATAAAGACAGCGATATGACTGTTACTAAAAAACTTCTTTCTGAACTTATGTATAGCAAGTATAAAGACAAAGAAATTAGATTTGAAAAGTACGATCAAAATAAATTAATATACAGATGTTGGATTCCAATAAACGATATATATTCTTGTGAAAAATTTAGTGTTGACTTGAGCTTTAATAATAAAACGATCGACGAAATATTAAAAAATAAAATTAATAAATATAAAATTATTTCTTTTTCTCAAAAAGATAGTTTGTCTGCAATTTGTCAATTTGAAATCCCGACGGATTTTTCAGGCTACGATATTTCGAAACTTAAAGTTTTTTCTGTTAATTTAGATACAAAAACTCTAGAAGAAAAAAATATAAATTTTGAAATTAAAAATAATATGTTTATTATAAAAACTGGCTTCGGCGGAGATTATATTATAACAGATCAGGATATATAAATATTATTTATATTATTATTTATATTTAGGAGTAAAATTATAAAAAATGAATTTTAATTTTTTAGATAAAATAAATTCGCCCCAGGATTTAAAAAAACTTAGTAATCAAGAATTAAATATATTATGTAGCGAAATCAGAGAACAAATAATAAATACTATTTCTAAAACAGGTGGCCATATCGCTTCTAGCCTAGGTGTTGTTGAGCTTACTGTTGCTCTTCATAAAATTTTTAATTCACCAAACGATAAAATTGTTTGGGACGTTGGTCACCAAGCCTACGCTCATAAATTATTAACTGGTCGTCGAAAAAATTTTCACACAATAAGACAAGAAAACGGTCTTTCTGGATTCCCGAGACAATCTGAAAGCGATCACGACGCGTTTATTGCTGGCCACAGTAGTACTTCTATTTCGGCCGCTTGCGGAATCTGTAAGGCTGACGAGATATTATATAACAGTAATAATTTTACGATTGTTGTTATCGGCGACGGCTCTCTTACTGGAGGGCTTTCTTATGAAGGACTTAATAACGCTAGTCAACACGGTCGAGAAAAATTAATTGTTATATTAAACGACAATAATATGTCGATTTCTAAAAACGTCGGAGCGATCGCTAAATATCTTTCAAAAATTCGAAGCGCTAAAGGCTATTTTAAAATCAAAGATAAAATAAATAATAGTATTTTAAAAATACCGGTCGTTGGCGAATCAGTCAGACAGGCTTTAATAAAATCTAAATCAGCCATAAAAGAAACGATTTATCACAGTAATTTTTTTGAAAACTTAGGTTTTGAATATTTAGGTCCAATAGACGGACATGATCTTGATAGTTTATTTAATATCTTACAGCGCGCTAAAGATCTTAGTAAGCCAGTCTTTATACATATTAGAACAATAAAAGGCAAGGGACTTAGAGTCGCTGAAAAAGACCCTTGTCAATATCACGGCATCTCTAAGCAGGATCCTAATAAAATCTCTCAAGAAAGTTTTAAAGACTTTTCCGAAGTTTTTGGCGACGAAATTTTAAAAATCGCGTCTGTCGATAAAAAAATAATAGCGATTACGGCGGCGATGAGAAACGGGACAGGCCTCGAAAAATTTAGCAAGAAGCTTCCAAAACAATTTTTCGACGTCGGGATCGCTGAACAGCACGCTGTTACTTTTGCTGCTGGACTTGCTTCTAAAGGCTGTATACCGGTCTTTGCTGTCTATTCTTCTTTTTTACAACGAAGTTTTGATCAAATTATCCACGACGCAGCAATCGAAAATCAACATATTGTTTTAGCCATAGATCGAGCTGGAGTTGTTGGCGAAGACGGAGAGACCCATCAAGGAATCTTTGACGTTTCTTTTTTGAGTTTGATTCCTGGTGTAACTATTTTTGCTCCATCAAACTATAGTGAACTAAGGAAATTTTTAAATATCGCTATTTATGAATGCCCTGGAGTTGTCGCCGTTAGATATCCTCGAGGAAAAGAATCTTATCTTAGAGAAAAATACGTAATAAATAATCAACAATCTTATCATATTTGGCACGAAAACAACAGCGACACTTTAATAATTACTTATGGTCGATTGTTTTCTTTTGTTTGTGATTTTAAAGACTCTTTAGAACTTGAGCAAAAAAACATATCGATATTAAAATTAGATAAAATTTGGCCACTCGACAACGAAATTATTATTTTAGCTTGTCGATTTAAAAAAATTATATTTATCGAAGAGTCGATTAAAAACGGTTCGATAGCTGAACATTTTGGAATCAAATTATTAGAAAATAATTATAACGGAAAGTATATTATAAAATCAATCGACAATCAGTTTGTCGGTCAAGCTAGTGTTAACAGATCTCTCGAAAAACTTGGATTTAATTTTTTTGATCTTGATCAAATACTAAACAAAATTTAAGACATAATTATTAGATCTTTGTTAAGCTGTTTTTAGGCTAATTTATTTAGTCTTTATATAAAAAGTCTGGTAAGTTAACAGTTTCCTGCCTAGCTCTCTAGTCAAAAAATTGTCAGCGTCAGCTGACTGAAGATTTATTAACGCGTATTTCTCTTAAATTAACGGTCACTATTACTAGAATACTAGAATACTAGAATAAAATCTAAACTAAATCTAAAACAATATCACCATAGCTTTTATATAGATCCTAAAATAATTATAGAGCATATTATGTTCCTTCTGCTGTAGTTTTGTAGATAATTCTATGTTTGCAGGATTTGAACTGAATATGCTCTATTTTAGGTTCTATATCAAGAGTTGGGGTGAAATTTTTTTGTTCTTGGACTAATTTATTTGGTATTTCCAGCTTAAAAGAACGACACTGGGAATTTCTTAAATGGCTCCTCAGGTTGTCACCCCAAGATTTATTATAAACCATTTTATTATAGAGCAAAAAAATCCTGATTATTAAAATAATCAGGAAAATTAATGGTAGCGGCAGTTGGATTTGAACCAACGACTCTCCGGGTATGAACCGAATGCTCTAGCCAACTGAGCTATGCCGCCAAATAAAAATATTTATAATTTACTTTACTGGTACCGATGGTGGGACTTGAACCCACATGGTTTCCCGTACGATTTTGAGTCGTATGCGTCTGCCAGTTCCGCCACATCGGCAAGGAAACATATATAACTCACTGCCATCTTTAATATAATAACATATATTTTTTCAAATGTCAATACTAAAAGCAAAAAATGCGTCCGCAAGTACCACATTC
>JAGAUG010000030.1 GCA_017828935.1 Oscillospiraceae bacterium
ATTTGTGGTAGAAACAGTGGGGAAATAATTGAATCTGAAACTAGAAATACGACAATAAAAACAGAAGGTAAAGGAGAAAATAACAGCGGAGGAATTTGTGGATTAGAACTTGAAACAGGAAGGATTAATAAGTGTATGGTAGATAAAAATACAAAAGTTATCTCTGAAGGTAATTATAAAAATTGTTCCGGAGGAGTTGTAGGACAAAATTTGGGGACAGTATATAAAAGCAAAGTGGAAAAAATAAAAGTTATTGCTAGAGGCAACAGTAAAGAAAATATAAGCGGCGGAATTTGTGGAAAAAATATGAATATTTTAGATACATGTACTGTTTCGTCAACGAAATTAGTTTCTGAAGACGGAAAATTAAATTATAAAGCGCCGATTTGTCCGTATGTAGTAGGCGGAAAAATGAGTGATTGTAAAGAATACTCTTGGTTTGATTTATTAAGGCCAATTATCAGTTTTTAGAGAGTAAAATTAATAAAACAAAAATTATTTTATTGATTTTTATTAAAAAACAATTGACATGTTTATTATATAATATTATAATATTATTATAATTAATATTATTAAGAGCACGAGTGATATAAATTTTTCCCCTCGGGCTCTTAAAATTAATTATTAAAATTTATTAAAATTTATTTTGTAATTATCTAAACAAGATTTTAAAATTTTTATATTATTTTCTGTCATCGAAGTTAGAGGAAGCCTACACTTTCCTACGTTCATATTAAGTAAGTTCATCGCTTGTTTTATTGGAACCGGGTTAACAGTTTTAAATAATTGTTCTATAATTGGAATTAAGTTTATTTGGAGTTTTGCGCTCTCTGAAATTTTATTTTCAAAAAACAAATTACAAATATCGTGTATTTCTGTTGGGAATATATTAGCAGCTACGGAAATTACGCCCTGGCCTCCGAGAGACAAGATAGGAACAATTTGATCGTCGTTTCCGGAATATATAATTAAATTATTTTTGTTATTTTTGTTATCTGTACAAAGAGATATTGTTTTTGCTATCTTAGATAAATTCCCGCTGGCTTCTTTAGTTGCTACGATATTTGGGTGTTCTGATAATTTAAGATAAGTTTCAGGCTCGATATTAAGACCGGTTCGGCTAGGAACGTTATATAAAATAATTGGCATCTTTACTGATTCGGCAATCGAAAAATAGTGTTTAACAAGACCGTCTTGAGATGTTTTATTATAGTACGGAGTAACGATAAGTAAGGCGTCGACTCCAGCGAATTTAGCTTGTTGGCTTTTAAAAATTGATTTTGCTGTGCTGTTACTTCCGGAGCCAGCTATAATTTTTATTCTTGAGCTAGCGTGTTTAACAGAGTTATTTAATAGCGAAATATATTCGTCGTCGGTTAAGGTCGAAGATTCTCCAGTTGTTCCGGCGATAATTATAGCGTCGGTTTTTGAATCTATATGAAAATCTATTAATTCATATAGTTTATTATAATTTATACTTCCGTCTTCTAACATAGGGGTTACTAAGGCGACCCCGCTGCCTTTGAATATTAAATCTTTTGACATATAAAAAACACTCCAAAAAAATAAAAATAAAATTAAAATAATAAAGTTTTTTTATTATATATATTTCCGGTTAATAAATAAGCTAAAATTTCGACAGCGTTAGTTGCGGCGCCCTTTCTTATATTATCAGAAACAACCCAAAGATTAAGGCCGTTTTTGATAGAAAAGTCGCGTCTTATTCTTCCAACAAAAACTTCGTTCTTACCAGAACAATCGACGGCCATCGGATATTTATTTTTAGACGGATCGTCGTGAACAACAACGCCTGGAGATATGTCTAATAAAGATTTAATATCGTTTATTTTAAACTCAGTCGAAAGTTCGATATTGATTGATTCGCTGTGAGAGTTAAAGACCGGTACTCTTACTGTTGTTGCGCTTATAGCGAGATTTGGTTCGTGAAGAATTTTTTTTGTTTCGTCGATCATCTTTTGTTCTTCTTTTGTGTAATTATTTTCAAGAAAGTCGTCGATTTGAGGAATACAGTTATTAAAAATCGGATATAAAAACTTTTCTAATTTATACTCTGTGTTATTTACATAAGAATTTATACCGTTTTTAAGATCGTTATAGCCCGATTTTCCGGCGCCTGAAACGGCCTGATATGTAGAGAATATAATTCGCTTAATTTTATATTTTTGATGAATTGGGTGAAGAACACAAGCAGCTTGAATTGTTGAGCAATTTGGATTAGATATAATATTACTATGATTTTCGAGATCTTGAGGGTTAACTTGGGGGATAACCAACGGGATATTTTTTTTCATTCGCCAAAAAGAGCTGTTATCTATTACGATGCAGTTTTTTGACGCAGCGATAGGAGCGAACTTTTCGCTTATATTAGAGCCAGCGGAAAATAAAGCAAAGTCAAATTTTTCGTCAAAAGATTTTTCGGTAAGTTCGTTTATTTGATAATCTTTATTTAGAAATTTTATTATTTTTCCGGCGTTTTTTTTCGAAGCAAATAATTTATATTCGTCTATTGGGAGATCAAACTCTTCTAAGACTTTTAAAAAACTTTGGCCAACTAAACCAGTTGCGCCGACAATAGCAATTTTAATAGATTTATTTATAATTTTATTCATAGAATTATATCAACAACTCCTTAGAAATAAAAATAATTATTAATATATATGATATTTAATATTAGAATATGAATCTAATTTATTGTAAATAATAATAAATAATAATAAATATTTAAATATTAAATATCAGGTGAGAGTGTTGAAAAGTTTATTCAAGTCTTTTTTTATAACGTTTATAATAACGATGACTAGCGGGATTTTATTATTAGTTTTTATGGATCCAAATAGTTTTAGTGGCCTTGATAATCTTGAAAAAGATATACAAGTTCAAACGAATTTAGAAAAAAAAATAAAAAGACCGGCAACAGAAGACGATATTTTAAATATATTACAAGTAATAAATTTAAAAGACAAAAAAATAATATTCGGAATATTATTAGATCCAGTTAAAAATAATATTAGAATCGATGTTTTGTCGAACTTACAAAAAACTTCTTTTGGTAAAAAAAGTTTAAGCGAATTATATGATTACGGCGGGGTAAAGTTACTTGTTAAGACTCTTAATAAAGACTATAATAAAAATTTTAATAAATATTTAGTTATAAAAAACGAAGATAATTTAATAGATTTATTAGATATCGTAGGTAGCTTAGAAATAAAAGACGAATTGTTTGATTTTCTAAAAAAATATATGAATATAAAAAATCAAATTATCGATCCGGAATGTTTTGTAGAGTTAATTAATTATTCTGATAATAATATAATAAAAGAACTCTTTAAAGAAGTTATAAAACAAAAAATAATATTATTTGATTTTCCAATGGGTGAGGATATTTTTAAAAAAATTATCAACAAAGTTGAAAGCGATATTTCATATAAAGATTTTTATAATCTAACAGAAGTAGATTTAAGTAAGTTAAATTAAGATAAATTAAAAGGGGTAATAAATATGTTTGTAGCTAATAATAATAATTCAGACGATTTTAAACATAGTAACTTTGAAAAAATAGCTTTAGAAATAATAAACCAAGAAAGAAAAAAAAATAAATTAGAGCCGTTGAGTTTGATGAAAAACTTGACAAAAATTTCGGATTTAAAAACAAAAGAAATGAGCAAGTATAGCGATTTGAGTGATTTTGTAAAGGATCAACAAGGTCAAAATTTACAAACTGTATTTAATATTTATAATATAAAAAACTGCAAGTTTATTTTTCAAAATATGGCTCAAGATTATGAGAATACACAAGACATTATAAATAATTGGTTGAAAAACGAAAAAATAAAAAATAAAATACTTGATGGGGATGCAACGCATTTTTCGCTTAGTTATTTAGAAGCCAATAATAAAAAATATTGGTTTAGCTTTATTATTTCGAAAACTGATGATTTTAAAGAAAGCGATGTTGAAAAAATAGCTTTAGAAATAATAAATCAAGAGAGACAAAAAAATAAATTAAAGCCGTTGAGTTTGATGAAAAATTTGACAAAAATTTCGGATTTAAAAACAAAAGAAATGAGCAAGTATAGCGATTTGAGTGATTTTGTAAAGACTCAACAAGGTCAAAATTTACAAGCTATATTTGATATTTATAACATCGAAAACTGTAAGTTTATTTTTCAAAATATGGCTCAAGGGTATATAACTCCTAAAGATATTGTAGACTCTTGGCTTAAAGATAGAGAAACAAAAACTAAGTTGTTAGACCAAGACGCAACGCACTTTTCGCTTAGTTATTTAGAAGCTAATAATAAAAAATATTGGTTTAATTTTATTATTTCGAAGCCCGACGATTTAGATGAAAAAACTTTATCAGAATATAGACAAGAAGTTGTTAACTTAACTAATCAAGAAAGAAAAAAAAATGGACTTGCACCACTAAAAATATTTAATACAATGATGGATGCTGCTCAAATAAGAGCGACTGAACAAGTAAAATTAAGCGGACACAAAAGACCAGATGGTAAGGATTATATTACAGTTGTTGATGACGTAAAATTTGATTTAACGGGAGCTTACTCGATTGGAGAAAACGTCGCTCAAGGTCAGTATACTCCAAAAGAAGTTGTCGAAGGTTGGATGAATTCTCCGGGACATAGAGCAAATATTTTAAATCCTGATTATGAATACATAGGCGTTGGAGCTGTTTCTGAAAAAAGTAAGCTTTATTGGTCGCAAATTTTTTATAGAGGCGATACACACGGAAGATCATAAAATTTAAAAAAATAAAAAAACGAATAATATGAAATATTTTCCTAATAATTAAAATATAAAATAAAATTTTATTTTAATTGAGTTGGGAGAAGTATTTTAGACGATGAAAAAAATAGAAGTTTCAGTTTTGATTGCATTTATATTTTCGATTGTTCTGTCAAATCTATTGATTTTTTTTGAAAAATATGATAAACTAAAAGACAGTGTTATTCGAGTGCATATTTTAGCAAATTCTAATTCGAAAGAAGACCAGTTGCTTAAATATAAAATTAAAGACGATGTTTCGTCTAAGATTTCTGTTTTGTTAAAAAACACAAGAAATAAAGATCAAGCTAAAAAAATTATTTTAGATAATATAGATTATTTAAAGACTTTAACGAGATCAAAAATCAAAAAGAATGGCTATGATTATAATATAGATATTCGTTTAACAAAATCATATTTTACAACGAGAAAGTATGACGGTTTTGTTTTACCGGCTGGGAACTACGACGCTATAAAAATTATAATAGGCGAAGGTAAAGGAGCTAATTGGTGGTGTGTGGCTTTTCCGCCTATGTGTAGTCCTGTTTATAATAATAACGAAAAAAATAAAGAAATATTAGGGTCAGAGCAACTAGAGATGATAACAAAGCCTTGTAACTATAAATTCGCGATAATAGAATTTATAGAGAATATTATAAATCATAATAATAAATAAAATATATTATATAATTATTTTTTGTGTAGACCAGTTTATAATAACGACGAAAATATTTATAATTAATAGAGAAATATTAGAGTTAGAGTGGGCTCGAGATGATAACAAGATCGCGAGAAAATAAATTCGCGATAATAGAATTTATAGAAAATATAAAATTTTAATAATAAATAAAATATATTATATAATTATTTTTTGTGTAGACCAGTTTATAATAACGACGAAGATATTTATAATTAATAGAGAAATATTAGAGTTAGAGTGGGCTCGAGATGATAAGACAGACTCGAGAATATAAATTCGATTTATTAGAATTTATAGAAAATATTATAAATAAAAAAATATTGTACAAGAGAGGGAATATAAAGTTTTATGAAATTGAAAAATTTGGAAAAATCAAAAAAGATTTTAAAAATAATAAAAAAACAAATTATGTTTTGTTTTTTTTTAATTTTTATTTTTACTCAAGGTTTGTTAGTTAGAGCTGCTGATATGGATAGTATTTTAGCTTTGGTTAGGGCTCCAATAGCGGGGGTGTCTTTACCAGAGAATATTATAGCTCAAGTTAGCGCCTATTTATTAGCTCATCCGGATATAGATTATGAAGCTCTTGAGGCTAAGGTTAGAGGTGCCAGGGCAGTAGTTGAAAATTCTGTAAGGGGCAAGGAAATAAATTCGATTTCTGATATAGCAAATAGCGTTTCTAGCGAACAAAAAAATGCTCTTATTGCGAATATTCAAAGCGTTGCGAATGAAGCGAAAGTTTCGGTCGCTTTAGACCAAGACGAGAGCGGAAAAGATGAAATCGTTATTGTAGACAAGTCTACTGGCGTTCCAGCTATTTCAGTTGATTCGATTATAAAATCAACTGGTAGATCACCGAACGTTTCTTTAAGACAAATAAAATATATTTTGTTTTTGTTTATTTCTCTTATAGAATTTGTTTTTATTTATAAATATAAAAAATATAAAAAAATAAAATATAATTTTTAGTTTTTTAAAGAGAGGCAAGATTGATGATAAAAATACAAAAAATCTGGAAATTTATTGTTTACCCGGTTGTTATTGCGACAATAAATTTTTTGTTGATTTATTTAATTACAAAATATTATTTGAGCGGTATCGACGTTGAATCTATTTTGTCTGATAAAGCTTTAGATTTTGAGCCTAGTATTTCTAGTATATTTAACGAAGAGTCCGAGGTCGAAACAGGAAAAGTAGAAAAAAATAATATCGAGTTTCCTAAAGCTAATACAGAATACGGAAAAATTGAGATAGAGTCAGTTAGTATGTCAGCATCGTTAATATTTGGAGATACACAAGAAGCTTTAAAACAAGGTGTTGGTCAATACAATGGAAGTTACATACCTGGATATGGGGGAACTATTTTAGTTACAGGTCATAATTATATATTTCCGCAAGTTGAAAATATAAAAATAGGTGATGTTATTAAAATTACGACTTCTTATGGAGTTTATAAATATAAAGTTTCAGATCTTAAAGTTTTAGACAAAGATGAGTATTCATCTATTCAAATAAGCGATAAACAAGAAAAACTAATATATTATACTTGCTATCCGTTTACTTCGTTTGGAGATATATCAACAAGATATTTTGTCTTTGCTGACTATATTTCTGGGCCCCAAATTAAGTAAATTAATTTTAATATTATTTTAATATTATTTTTTATTTGGAGAAATTTTTACTATGAAAAAAAAAGCGATAAAATTTACTAGTTCTTTAATTTGTTTTATATTAACGCTGTGTTTATTTTTGACGTTTGTTTTTGTTTCAATTGGATTTAATTTTAGAAGTAAGTCTTTAAATAAATATATTAGTTCGTCTGGATATAGCAACGGTATATCTGAAAAAATTTTAGACAAGCTTTATAATTTAGCTGATACAAATAACTTACCTCACGAGATATTTGATAATTTTGTTAATGCTGATTTGATGGCTAGCGACATATATGATTATATGGTTTCGATATCTTCTCAAGACAGTACTAATAGCGGGTACATAAAAAATATTAATAATAAAAAACAAGAGTTAACAAAAAAAGTTAAAGATTATGTAATTTCGAATATAAAGCTTAGCGATCGACAGTTAACAGAAATAGATAAAAATATAGAAACATTTGTCGACGAATGTATTTTAATATATAAAAATAATATAAAATCTAATATATTAGAGACGGCGTTTAAATATATAAAATTCATTGATAAATATTTTGTTGTTATTTTATTAATATTAATATTTATTGATATTATAATTATTTTAGTTTTAATAAACTCTCAAAGTTGGAAACACAGAGGATATAGATATAGTTTATATTCTTTGATTTCTTGTGAATTGATGTTGACGAATTTGATAAGTTATATTTCGCTAAGCAATATAATTAATAGGCTAAATATATTATCTAAAGAACTTAATAGTCTTGTTGTTGAGATATTAAATAATTGTTTATTTAATTTATATATCTCAGAAATTATACTATTTGTTTTAATCGGATTTAATATTTATTTTTACAAAAAAGAAAAGAAAAAAGTTTTATAATTAATTTTATAATAAATAAAAAACAAAAAAGTTGAGGTGAAATGCGATGGGAAGAAGATCGAATCTATCAGTAGGTGGTCAGGCGGTTATTGAGGGAGTGATGATGAAAAACCAGAATAAAGTTTCGATGTCTGTTAGGTTACCTGATGGTTCTATTGATAACGAGTGTTGGGAAGTTAAGTCGTCCAATAAATTATGTTTTAAGATTATAATACTGCGAGGATTTTTTAATTTTATATCTATGATGGTTTTAGGATATAAATGTCTTATGAAATCAGCAGAGAAATCAGAAATGTTTGAAGATAAAGAAGACAAAGAAGATATAAAAAAAAATAAAAATCAAAATAAGCTAGAAAAAATTTTAGGAGATAATTTATTTAATATATTGATGGCTTTTTCGACGATTTTGAGTTTTGTTTTTTCGATAGGTTTATTTATGTGGTTTCCATCTTTTTTAGTAAAGCTTTTAGGGGGCTATATAAATATTTCTGACGGATTTAAAAGCCTAATCGAAGGACTTGTTAAAATATTTATTTTTGTAATTTACATATCGTTAACGTCTTTTATGAAAGAGATGAAAACTGTTTATATGTACCACGGAGCAGAACATAAATCGATCGCTTGTCTTGAATCAGGTGAAGAGCTTACTGTTGAAAATATAAAAAAATATTCGAGATTTCACCCCAGATGTGGAACCAGTTTTATTTTAATTTCTTTGGTTATTAGTATTTTAGTTTTTTCGATTGTTTCTTGGGAAAGTTTATTAATAAGAGTATTATTAAAGCTTATATTAACTCCTGTTATAATTGGAATTTCATATGAGATTATAAAATTTACAGCGAAACACGATAACAAGTTTACAAGAATTTTTATCTTACCTGGGTTACTCTTACAAAAAATAACGACTAGAGAGCCGAATGATAAACAAATAGAAGTAGCTATCGACGCTTTAAAAAATATAAATTAAATTATTATTATAATTATAATATAAGAGAGGCTTAAATTAAAATAAATGAGAGATATTTATAATAAAATAAAAAACGAGCTAACAAACGCAGGAGTTTTTGCTCCTGCGTTTGAGGCTTTTATAATTATTAAATATATTTTTAATAAAAATTATATTGATCTTAGAGACGAAGATATTACAGATAATAAAATAAAAAAATTAAAAAATATAATAAATAAAAGAAAGACAGGCTATCCGCTACAATATATATTGGGTCAGTGGGAGTTTTGGGGGCTTGTATTTAAAATAAAAGAAGGTGTTTTGATACCAAGGAGCGATACAGAAGTACTAGTAGAGACAGCTTTATTAAAAATCAAAAATATAAAAAATCCTGAAATATTAGATCTTTGTAGTGGGTCTGGTTGCGTTGCTATATCTTTAGCTAAAGAAAGACCCGACGCGAGAGTCGTAGCGATTGAAAAATCAAAAATAGCGTACAGCTGTTTAATAAAAAATATAGAGCTAAATAAAACATCAAACGTTGAGCCGATTTTAGAAGATATATTAAAAATAAAATTAAATCAAGATTTTGATTTAATAATTTCTAATCCGCCGTATATAAAAACTAATGATATTGATAAGCTTCAAAGAGAAGTTAAATTTGAGCCTGTAATGGCTCTAGACGGAGGAGTTGATGGGTTATATTTTTATAAAAATATTTTAAATAATTTTATAAATAATTTAAAAAAAGATGGTATATTGATGTTTGAAGTTGGAGATGGGCAAGCTGGGGACGTTTTAAATTTATTTAATAAAAAAAATTTTTATAAACTAGAAACAAAACAAGATATAAATAAAATAAATAGAATAGTATTTGGATTAAAAAAATAAATTTAAACATCCAAAATTTTTAATGAGTAATATTATAAAAATCGCGCAAAATAATTATATAAAAATTATATAAATAAATTAAATAATAAAGAATAGTAATAAAAAGGCAGGAATTAAAAATGAATAGAAAAATAAAAATGATTCTTATTTTGTCGACGGTATTTATTTCGTTGGCTGGTTGTAGTGAGAAATCGATGAATAACGCTAAAGATGGAGCAAAAAACGTAGTCGATGATGTTGGCGATGCAGCAAGAGACTTAGGTGAAGCTGCTGGTGACGCAGCTGATGCTGTTTATGAGACTGGTAGCGACGCTATGAGTTATGATAATAATAATAATTATAATAATAATGGTAGCTATAGCGATACAGACGGATTTGTTGACGATAATAAATACAATAATAATTTAGAAGACGATATTTATGATATTACAAGTGGAGTAGAATCAGATGTATCTCAAGCTGTTCAAACGATGGCACCTATCGATTTTAATAAAATAAATTCGTTAGATAACAAAAAACAAGGTTGGGGACACGGAAAGAATAAAAATCAAGATAATCAACCTATTGACGCTATAAAATTTCAAGAAAAGTACGGAAAATACAATTCGTATTTTATTAGAGATTTAGATAAAAAAAATATATATCTAACTTTTGATGAAGGTTACGAAAACGGATATACTGGGCCGATTTTAGATATATTAAAACAAAAAGGTGTTAGCGCAGTGTTTTTTGTTACGTTGCCCTATGTTAAAGATAATCCAGATTTAATTAACAGGATGATAAACGAAGGTCATATAGTTGGAAACCATAGTGTAAAACATAAATCTTTTCCGACGATAAGCGTTGAGGAAGGAAGCGAAGAAGTTGAAGGCTTACACGGCTATATGAAAGAAAATTATAACTATGATATGACACTTTTTAGGTTCCCTTGTGGAGAGTTTAGCGAGAGAAGTTTAGCGTTACTTGATAACTTAGGTTATAAATCTGTATTTTGGAGCTTTGCTTACGCTGATTGGGATCCAGAAAAGCAAATGTCCTGTGACGAAGCAAAAGAAAAAATATTATCTTCGGCTCACAACGGAGCAATATATTTGTTGCATGCTGTTTCAAAAACCAACTCAGAAATTTTAGGCGACGTTATTGACCAACTTAAAAATCAAGGTTACAAGATATCTAAATTCTAAAAAAAGCACTTCTAAAAGTTTAAATTAAAACTTTTTAGAAGTGCAATTTTTTTGTTTTTTTTAGTTCTGAATTCTAGGAATTATAGGAGTATTGTCAGGTCTATAAACATAAACATCGAAACGACCACTATTACGCCTAACTGGATACCCAGCAATAGACTTAGTATTAGGGAATTGATTTAGGTCTATTAAATCCATTATAACGAAACAATTTTCGATTTTACCTATATTTTGTGCACAAATTAAACCTGCGGAATGTGCGCCACGTACTCCAGAGAAATAAGAGTTTTTTATTGTTAAATTTTTTACAGTTCCTTGGCGACCAATTTTTCCAAAGAAACCAACATTATCAGATTTCTCTGATATACAACACAAATTACTTATAGTATGATTATTGCCATCAAAAGTTCCTTTGTAACCAGCATTTTGGAAAGTAGGGTTAGAATACCTATTCAAAATAGAGTCGTAAGCGATAGAAATCCAAGGACGAGAATCTGGGTCTTGCCAACTACGATATGGTTCGTTTACATGTATATCATTTTTTAAAATGGCGTTGGCTTTTAAATTTGGATAAGGACGCGAATATTTAGAGCAACCGTTCACTATCTTAGCGAACTCAAATAAATCATCTTCGTTATAGATCTCGTAATATTCTTCTCCGTTAATTTGGACACTTCCTATACCAAAGATACTAAAATTAAAACAAATACAAA
>JAGAUG010000031.1 GCA_017828935.1 Oscillospiraceae bacterium
TAGGACTTGAACCCACGGCACGCGGTTTTGGAGACCGCTGCTCTACCAACTGAGCTATACCCCTTCAAACCAATATATACTAGTATACTGTTCTTAATTTTAATATATTCTAAAAAACAACAAAAAAAAATGGTGGGCCTTCAGGGACTCGAACCCCGGACCAACCGGTTATGAGCCGGTTGCTCTAACCAACTGAGCTAAAGGCCCACTTACATCTTAAAATAATCCTTAAGCACTCAATAACTAAGACATAAGTTATCTTGTAATAATATAATACCACATATTTTTTTTATTGTCAATATTTTTTTTAAAAAAATATATAAAAAAATTTTTGATTGTTTTTATATATTTTTTATATATATTTTTAAAAACATAAGATCAAATTATTAAAATAATAGTTATAAAATTACCAATAATTACATAGTATATTAAAACAAAGACTAGTTTAAATTAAAAATTTATATCAAAAGGATGGTTGTATGTTATTTTTTATTTATTTTATTATTGCGTTTTTTGTTATATATTTTTCGTTCAAGTGCGCTTATTATCTAGATATAATCGAAGCTAAAACTAATTTGTCGGGGTTGTTTTTAAGTAGTATTATTTTAGCTAGTATAACTTCGTTACCTGAACTCGTAACTAGCGTTTCAGCAATATCTTTTTTAGATAACCCTGGGCTAGTTTTAGGTAACGTATTAGGTAGCAATATTTTTAATTTAACGATTTTAGCGTCTTTAATAATTATATTTTTTAAAAGATTTTTAAATAGCAAGATAGACCCGTTGCACGATAAATCTTTATATTTATTAATAATTATTTATAGCCTAGTTCTCGCCAAGATGCACTTTGATTTTGATTTTGTTGTAATGAGTGTTGATATTGTTTCTATCTTGATTGGAATTTTTTATTTAATCTCTCTTAAGTTTATATCTGTAAATAGCGAAGATGATCCTGAAGATTCTCAAGACAAAAATATTAATAATTATAACGAAAATATTAAAAATATTATTATTAAATTTATTTTTGCTAGTATGGGGCTGGTTATCTCGAGCGTCGCGATCACTGTTATAACTGACAAAATCGTCTCTGTAACTAATATTGGCGCGACTCTAGCTGGAGCGCTATTACTCGGAATTGCAACGTCGATTCCGGAGCTCGCAACGAGCATAGCTCTTTGTAAGTTAGGAAATTTCAACGGCGTTTTTGGTAATATGATCGGGAGTTGTATTTTTAATTATATAATTATAACTATCGGGGATATTTTATATAACCGCGGAAGTATTTATATCGTCGACAACAACAGCTATAAATTAACTGTTTTTGGGCTAGTCACTATTTTATTAACTCTGATTATTTTAAAAACAAAAGTCAAAAACGAAAGTTCTTTAGTCTCTAAAACAATATATATTTTATCATCACTCTTTATTATTTCAAGTTACTTTTTATTTTTATTTTTATAACACCCACAAAAAAAGCCTATTAGAATTTTTTTAATTTTTCTAATAAGCTTTTTTGTATTTTTTTAAGACCCAGAATTATAATTTTCGTAGTTTTCTAGTATTTGTTTCGGATCTATATCATAATCTACAAACAATTTTTTTCCGCCGCCGACGTCTTGTTTCATGTAAGTCATAAATGCGTTCCCGTCTTTCATTCCGTAGTTAGAACTGTCGTCTTTAACGTTTATATAACTTTTATTAAACCCAAATTTATAATCTTTACTATCTTTATCTTTCGCCTTGAATATATAATAACTAAATATAAAATCTTGGGTTTTTGTTCCGTCGACACCGATCTTTATCGAATTCGGGACTGTATATATACTATAAAGATATTCTGTATCTTCAGTCATCCGATCCCAACCGCCAGTCGACTTTCTAAAAAAATCATGTCTTACATGATCTCTAACCCACTTTTCTAAATTATTACTTGGATCATAATTTATTTTAACTCTAACCGGAATTTTTAAAATCTTTTCTGGCCCATATACTGTTACTGAACCAGATTTTGTATTAACTTCTGTTACTGTACCTCCACTCGAATTCTTCCAATCAAACTTCAACTCTTTCTCGCCTATTTTTATTTTTTCGCTTAATTTATATTTCTCGACTGGATATACATATTCTCGTTTTACAGCTTCTGTTTGGTCGCCCGAGCCAAGAACATAAGCAACTCTCTCGGACCAAACATGTACTGGATAGCCCGAACCAAA
>JAGAUG010000032.1 GCA_017828935.1 Oscillospiraceae bacterium
ATATAATAAAAATAATAAATATAATAAAAATTTAGAAAATCAATATTTCGAAGCAGTAGCGCAAGAAATAAATTTTTATAAAAAAAAATCTCGAGATTGTAAGTTATTAGTTGATACGATTTATTTTGGCGGAGGGACTCCTTCTCTTGTTGACGTTGATAATTTAAAGCTAGTTTTAAAGACAATAAAAAATATTTTTAAAATAAAAAAACCTGAAATAACTGTTGAAGCTAATCCTAATTATATAGACGAGAAATATTTAATAGAACTAAAAAAAATAGGTATTAATAGATTATCTTTTGGGCTTCAGTCGGCCAACGACGACGAACTTTACTTGCTTGGTCGAACACATACTTCACAAGAAGCTAAAAATATAATTAAGATCGCTCAAAAAGTTGGATTTAAAAATATTTCTGTAGATTTAATATTAGGCTTACCAAACCAAACTCTCGATAAGATTAAAAACAGCTTAGATTTTATAAAAGATATTTCGGTTGGACATGTCTCGGCTTATATTCTCCAAATAGAAAAAAATACGATGTTTAACCAAAAATCTGTAATAGAAAGACTTCCGGACGAAAATTTAGTTTCGAAAATTTATTTATATCTTGTTGATGAACTAAAAAAACTCGGACTAAATCAATATGAAATATCTAATTTTGCGAAGTTAGGATTAGAGTCTAAACATAATTTAAAATATTGGAACCAAGAAGAATACATAGGCTTTGGAACGGCAGCACATTCTTTTTTTAATAATAAAAGATATTGTTTAGAAAATAATATATATAAATATATCGGGATGGCTCAAGATAAAAAATTTAATTATATTTTTGAAAATAATAAAGATAATAATATAATAAACGAATATATTTTTTTAAAATTAAGAATGTCTAGCGGGATTATAATTAGTGAGATGAAAAATAAATTTCCAGAAATATTTGTTGGGGAATTTTTAAGTAATATAAAAAAATATTATAATTCAGAATATATGTTTTTTGACGAAAAAACTATATATTTAAAACCAAAAGGTTTTTTAATTTATAATACAATTGTTTCTAATCTTATGATTTAATAAATTATTTGATAAATTTAAATATATATGCTATAATTTATATATAAAAAATTTTAAATAAAAAGGGGTTGTTATTAAAATTGGAAGCTAAAAAAAAGATAGTTAAAAAAGCTGTATCTGAAACAGTAGGATTTATCTATAAAGATAAAAAGCTTGTTAAATCCGGAAATATTTTGTGCTATGGAAACCCAAATGATAAATACGTTGTCTTGCTTGAAATTTTAGATAAAAAAGACAAAGTCGAAAGTCTTAATATAGAGATTAGCGATAAAATATCGATAGCGTTGTTTGATAGACAAGCTTTGATTAAAAATCCGAATGCGATGTTTTTAGATTTTTGTGAAAGACACGGTTTATATGACGCTTTAGAAACGGCTCATATGTGGCTTGTAAAAGACGAAACAACAGTAAAAATAAAATAAAATAAAAAATTAAATTTAATTTATATAATTTATCGGGGAGTTATAATAGAGTTTTAATGGTTAGAGATATTGGGATTGATTTAGGGACTTATAAAACTATTGTTTATATAAAAAGTCGGGGAATTATTTTTGAAGAACCTTCTGTTGTTGCTTATAATTTAAAAACAAGTGATGTTGTTGCTGTTGGAAAAGAAGCTTATAATATGATTGGAAAAACCCCAGATTATATAAAGACAATAAGACCGATTTTAAGTGGCGTTGTTTGTGATTATAAATTCGTTGAAAAAATGATAATTAATATTTTTAAAAAAATTAATAATTCAAGATTATTAAATTTTAAATTATTTAGACCTAGAGTTGCTATTTGCGTTCCTTCTGTTGTAACAGATGTCGAAAGAAACGCTATTATTGACGTTGCTCTTAGCGTTGGAGCCAAAACAGTTTTTATAATTGACGAACCGGTCGCGGCGGCCTTAGGTGAAAAAATTGATATTTCAAAGCCTAAGGGTAGATTAGTCGTTGATATCGGTGGAGGCTCGGCTGATATCGCGCTTCTTTCTTTGAACGGGATCGTTGTTAAGAGTTCTATTAGAGTTGCTGGCGACAGCTTCGATAAAGCTGTTATAAAAATCATAAAAGAAAAGTATAATTTAGATCTCGGCGAAAATATCGCGAGACTTATTAAAGAAAAAATAGGTCTAGTTGACTTTAAAAATTCAAGGGACTTTGAAAATAATTATATAATAGCCAAAGGAAAAGATATTTTAACAGGGCTACCTAGACAATCTAAAGTTTTTTCTGGAGATTTTAAAAGCGAATTTAATTTAATTAGCGATCAAATTATTAAAGAAATAAAAAAAGTTATTGAAAAGGCTCCTCCGGATTTGCTTTCAGACATCCAAAGCGAATCGATTTTGTTAACAGGTGGCGCTTCTAAGCTAAGAGGCCTTCGAGAAAGAATAGAAAATAAAACAAAATTAAAAGTTTTTTTGCCTGAGACGGCGGCTAGGTCTGTTGCTATTGGGACCGGAATTTGTTTTGATTATATAAAAAAAATAGATGAGGGACTAATAATAAAAAGCGCTTATAAAATATAATTTTGATTTTTAGTATATTATAATTTTTTGGATCATAGAATTGCTATAGGTGATTTTATGTTTCGAAATAGAAAGTCTATTAGATTTAGAGTAATTTTTTGGACTTTATTAGTTTTGATTTCTTTGCTTATTTTCAGGTCTTGTTGTTCGAGCTTAATCGACGATTGCGACAGCTCGAATCTAATAAGTAAAAAAATGACGATTATTGTCGACCCAGGCCACGGAGGGTTTGATGGCGGCGCTGATGGGCTTTTTGGAATTGTCGAAAAAGATATAAATTTAGCGATCGGTGTCAAATTAAAAGAAATGCTGTGTGCTTTTGGGTTCGACGTTGTTATAATAAGAGATAGCGATGTTTCTTTAGAAGACGACTGTTCGAGATCGCTTTCTGAGCGAAAGACTTCTGATATGAAAAATCGTTTGAAATTTTGTGATAATTTTGATAATCCTGTTTTTATAAGTATTCATCAAAATAAATTTTACCAAGCTAGTTGCTCAGGAACTCAGATTTTTTATGGTCGACATAATAATAAAAGCAAGTTATTAGCTCAAAAGCTTCAAAATAATTTTAAAAACGATATTAATAAAAATAATAATAGAGAAATAAAAAAAGGCGAAAAAAATCTTTTTTTGTTATATAATGCCCGGTGTCCAATTGTTTTAATCGAATGTGGTTTTATTTCGAATCCGTCGGAAGCTCAGCTTTTAATTAGCGAAGATTATCAATCAAAAATTTGTTTTGTTATTATTAAATCTTTGATAGAATTTGTCGAATCTGGTAGTCTAAAAGATAATTCTTTAAGTACTTTTTTTAGATTTAAAATATAAAAAATTATTATTAAAAATAAGTCAGGATAAAAAAACGATGACGAGTTTTAGATTTAAAATATAAAAAATTATTATTAAAAATAAGTCAGGATAAAAAAACGATGACGAGTAAAAGCGAAAAATTATTATATGTTTGTTCTGAATGTGGATCACAGTCAAAAAAATGGATCGGGAAGTGTCCAGATTGTGGTAGTTGGAACACGATGTTCGAAGAAGTTATTATCGAAAATTCTAAAAATTCTAAAAAT
>JAGAUG010000033.1 GCA_017828935.1 Oscillospiraceae bacterium
AAATAAATAAATAAAAAATAAATAATAAATTAGCTTATAAAATCTTCGATTCTAGCGTTTAGCTCTTCTTCGTCTTTTATTTTTAGACCTTTTTTTAGTTCTATTATATCGATCTCAGGTAAACTTTCGATTAATACGTCAAAAATCATCTCAGGATCTTTTTTGTCTTTTTCAAAAACTGCAAGCTTTCCTTGAAAGTCTTTTAAAATATATTGATATTCGTTATTATTATTATTATATATAGGCTCAGATGTTGTAATATTAACAGAATTTTTAATAAACTCTTCTTGAATTTCTTTATTAAAATTATTTTTATTATTTTTTTTAATAAAAACAATAACAGATGTTATAATAAAAAAAAATAATATTATATATATTGTTTTTTTAAAATTATTTAAATTATTTAACATAAAATACACCTTTGAATATAAAAATATTTATTTTTTAAATATATAAAAAATTAGTGTTAACAGCGAAGTTTTTGAGTTATTGTTAACTCGAATTTATTTATATTATTTCCCAAATTTGGTTTTTTATTTATATTAAATTTTTTTAATTTTGATTTTAATAATATAGATATAAATTTTAATATATGATATAATTAAATTAATATTTATTAGAATTTTAGGAAGTAAAATTATGAAAGTTATAATTATTGGAGGCGGAAAGGTCGGGTATTATTTAGCTAAAACGCTTTTAGAACACCACCATGAGCCGAGAATTATTGAAATTAATAAACAAAAATGTGAAAAAATAGCTAACGAGCTTGATATACCAGTTTTTAGTGGCGATGGGACTATGGCAACTGTATTGTCTTTAGCTGGGATCGAAGAAGCAAATGTTTTTGTTAGTGTAACAGGTCAAGATCAAAATAATTTGATTGCTTGTCAGCTAGCTAAAAATAAATTTAATATTTCAAAAACAATTGCGAGAATTAATAATCCCAAAAATTCTTATATTTTTAAGCAACTTGGTGTTGATATTTCGATTAGTACTACAGCTAATATTGCGAATATGATCGAAAGAGAAGTTGATGTTTCTGAGATAAAACATCTAGCGTCTTTAAATAGAGGCCAAGCTTCTATTATTGAGTTTGAAGTTCCAAAAAAATTTAAATATAGCGGCAAGACTTTATTAGATCTTCCGACTCCTCAAGACAGTATTATAGTTACTGTTTCGAGAAATGGTGAATTAATTATTCCTCGAGGAAACACAGAAATTTTTATTGGAGATATGCTTGTTATGATAGTTAAAGATACAGCAATTCACGAAGTTGGAGATTTGTTTGGGTTATAAAAATAAATATAAAAAATAAATATAAATAATAAATCAAGAAGGTAAGATATAAGAGATGGACAAAATTAATATAAATAAAATTAATATATTAGATAGATCTGTTTCGGAGCTTATTGCGGCGGGAGAAGTTATTGAAAGGCCAGCTTCTGTTGTTAAAGAACTGGTTGAGAATTCTATCGACGCTGGAGCGACAAAAATAAGAATCGAAATAAAAAACGGTGGAGTAACATATATAAAAATAACAGACAACGGGGTTGGAATAAGAAGAGAAGACGTTAAAAAAGCTTTTTTGCGTCACGCAACAAGTAAAGTTAGTAGCGCTGTCGATTTGGATAATATTTTAACTCTTGGGTTCAGAGGCGAAGCGCTGGCTTCGATTAGCGCTGTCTCAAAAATAGAAATTATTACAAGAACAAAAGATGAACTGGACGCAACGAGATATTTTATTAATTTTAATAATAATAAAGAAAGAGAGCTTGAAGAGATTGGTGCTCCTGTTGGAACGACGATAATTATTAGAGATTTATTTTTTAATGTTCCAGCTAGGATGAAATTCTTAAAAAAAGACGTAACCGAAGGGAACGCGATCGCTACTATAATAGATAGACTAGCGCTTTCCCACCCGGAAATATCTTTTGTCTTTATAAGAGAAGGCCAAGAGAAGTTGTCTACTTGCGGAGATAATAATTTATTGGCGGCTATTTATTGTGTTTTTGGTTCTCAATTTGCGTCGTCGATGTTATCGCTTAAATATACAGAAAATAATATTAATATAAGCGGTTATATTTCGTCGCCGTCAAATACAAGAGCTAGTAGGTCGATGCAAACTTTTTTTGTTAATTCAAGATATGTTAAATCAAAGACTTGTTGCGCAGCTCTAGAAGAAGCTTTTAAATCTTTTATTACATCAAATAAATTTCCGGCTTGTGTTTTAAATATCGAAATTCCAAGTAGTGTTATAGATATAAATGTTCATCCGGCGAAATTAGAAATTAGATTCGCTAACGAGAAAAAAATATATGATCTAGTTTATTCGGCTGTTAAAAATTGTCTTTTGTCTAATTCTAATAATCCAGTGATGAATCTAAAAAATAATTTTAATAATAATATTTTAGATCAAGATAATAAAGACAAGTTTAAAAACAAGATAGATAATTTAATAAATAATTCGCTAGTTGACTTTTCTAAAATTAATAATTCAAAAAATAATAAATTTTATAATATGTCTTCGTTGAGCTCGAAACTAGAAAGTTTAAATAATAATTTTATTAATCAAAAAAACTTTGAGACAGTAGTAAAAGAAATTAATAAAAGTTTTAATAAACTAGAAAAAACAAAAAATTCTTCGAGCGAAGATTTTGAATTAATAAAAAATTCTGAAAATACAAGCTCAGGAATAAAAAGTCAAGAAATAAAAAATATAAAGCCAGAGAATATAAGTCAAGAAATAAAAGAGCTGGCGCTTGAGAATACAAGTCCAGAAATAAAAAAACAGGAAATAAAAAATTTTGAGAATACAAGTCCAGAAATAAAAAAACAGGAAATAAAAAATTTTGAGAATACAAGTCCAGAAATAAAAAAACAGGAAATAAAAAATTTTGA
>JAGAUG010000034.1 GCA_017828935.1 Oscillospiraceae bacterium
CAAGAATAAAATCAAGATTTATTTTATTTAATATATTATTACCAACAAAAATATCACAGTTCGAACCAAGCGTTATTTTTTTTATCATATGTCTTTCAGATCCTATATTCATTTTTTGTTTTTTTATTAATATAAATATAATATAATAAAAAACAAGGAGAAGAAATACTAATGTCTAAATCAAAAAATTCTAAAAAAATATTTATATTAATTTTATTTTTATTAATTAGCTTTATAAAAACTAAATTTATAATAAATTCTCAAGAACCAAAACAAAATAATTTATATTATAATAAAAATATAATATTAAATAAAACAACTGCTATTTCGCCGTTATTACAAAAAAATATAACTTCATATTTTGGATATCGTTTTCATCCTATAAGTTATAATTTAGACTTTCACCCCGCTATCGATATCAGCGCTCCGACTAAAAGCAAGATTCGCGCTATCTTACCCGGAACCGTAAAAGAAGTCGGAAACTCTAAAATATACGGAAATTATATTATTATATCTCATGATAATAATTTAGAATCTAAATATTGTCATTGCGATCAAATTTTTTTTAAAAAATATAATCGAGTTTCTAAAGGCCAAGTTATCTCTAGTGTCGGAAATACCGGTCTTTCAACTGGATCCCACTTGCATTTAGAAATAAAAATAAATAATATAAATATCGATCCGTTATTATTAATTAAATTTTAAAATAATATTCAGGAGAAATTTTATTAATCATGATATTTAAAACAAAATATTTTGATCTCGAAATATCTTTTTATTTTTTAGTAATTATAGCTTTAATATTATCAACAGATAAAACTTATATTAATATATATTTTTTTATTTCGATATTGATACACGAACTAGGTCATCTTCTTACTATATTATATTATAAAATAAAAATTAGCAAGATATCTCTTAAAATTTACGGAATAAGTATCGAAATAATTCAAAAGAGATATCTTGCTAACTATAAAGATATTCTAATATTATTAAGCGGCTCACTAGCCAATTTTTTAGCAGCAATATTTTTTAAACATAATAATTTTATAATATTATATTTTACTAATATTTTTCTCGGTATTTTTAATTTGATCCCGATCGAATCACTAGACGGCGGAAAAATATTAAATATAATATTATTTTTATTATTCCCAATGAAAGTGGCCTATAATATATCTATTATTATATCTATTTTTTTTATCACTATTTTTTTTATATTAGACTTTTTTTTTATTATTCACGGCAACTTTAATATAACACTTTCTATTATTTGTTTTATATTAATTTTTAAAATCTTAAAATCTTAAAAAATATTTATAAAAAGTTTTTTAGTTTATCAAAAAAAGACTTTCTTTTTGAGTAATTTTTATCATGATTAAGAGTCTCTTCAAAAGCTTTTAGTTGCTCTTTTTGTTTATTATTTAAGTTTTTCGGAACTTCAATATTAACTTTGACATACTGGTCTCCCCGACCCTTTCCGTTAACATACGGAACCCCTTTGTTTCTTAATCTAAAAGTAGTTCCTGGTTGAGTTCCTTCGGTAATATTATATTTAACCTTTCCGTCGATCGTCGGAACTGTTACTTCTTCACCAAAAACAGCTTGAGTAAAAGTAAGCGGTAACTCACAATAAATATCATATCCATCTCTTTTAAATATTTCGTGTTTAGCTACCCTAACTTTAACGCCCAAATCTCCGCTAGGACCTCCATTGTTTCCGCTGTCACCCTGAGATTTTAAAACAAAAGTCTGTCCGTCGTCGATCCCCGCTGGGACGTTAACTTCCATCTTTATATTTCTAGATATTTTACCTATTCCGTGACACTCAGGACAAGGATCTTTAACTATCTTTCCCTTTCCCCCACAGACGTGACAAGGACGTACACTAGACATTACACCAAACGGCGTACGTTGTTCGACTCTTATTTGACCAGTTCCTTGACATGTTTGACAAACTTGAGGCGAAGTTCCTTTTTTAGCGCCAGTACCCGAACAAGCACTACACTTTTCTTTTCTTGTAAAAGATATTGTTTTCTTACAACCTAAAGCCGCTTCAATAAACGAAAGGCTAAGACCTACTATAATATCTTCTCCTTTGGTTGGCGAATTAACACCCCGAGATCTAGAAGACCTTGAAGAAGAGAACCCTCCTCCGAAAAAATTTTCTAAAATATCTTCGAATCCACCAAAATCTGAGAATCCACTAAAACCGCCAGCCGAAGCGCCATATCCAGCGCCACCACTGTATGACGGGTCTACACCAGCGTGACCAAATCTATCGTAAGCCGCTTTTTTTTGACTATCCGAAAGAACCTCATAAGCTTCGTTTACTTCTTTGAATTTTTCGGCCGCGTCTTTATTATCTGGATTAATATCAGGATGATATTCTTTAGCTTTTTTTCTATATGCTTTTTTTATTTCGTCCGAAGAGGCGCCTTTATTAAGCCCCAAGACTTCATAATAATCTCTTTTATTACTCAACACAATCACTTTCTTAAACAAAAAATTATGGCGTGCCCAAGAGGATTCGAACCTCCCACCTAACGCTTAGGAGGCGTTCGCTCTATCCGACTGAGCTATGGGCACACATCTCTATTTTAATAATATCATATAAAAATTATTTTGTCAACTAAAACTTTCTATTTTTCAAGACATTCTAATTAACCACTAAAGATCATAAAATATCTTGAATTTTAAAAAATATAATTTCTGATATTATATTTAGATATATCTGGATTCGTTAAAAATCAAAAAAATCTTTTTTATATACTACAAAAATCGCAATATACAAAAAGATTTTTAAACTAAATAGGTCTTAAATAAATACTTAATTTATATTACTTTCAGGTTTAAAATTTTATTTTAGTAATATCTGATTTTAACTTTGGGAAATGTACGTTAATTAAACTCTATATAAAAGCTTTGCTTTGATTTTCGACTCCCTTGATCCCAAAAATACGCCAAATATTTATTATAAAACAAAATTAAAAACTTAGTTTATTTTTAGTAAATTTAAAAAATTAAAATAGCCTATAAAATTATTATTTCGATAATATAACGTTGGTATCTAAATATCTGTCTTGATCTAAAACACAGTCTATATTGGACGAAAGCCTTGAGTTAATATCTAAATAACAATGGCTATCCAACTTACATTTTTGTTCTAAAAATATTATAATGGGCTGTGTTCTAGCCGGTTTAAACATATTAATTAATATTTTTAACTGATAAAACATTTCTTGATTTAAATTTTTATTTAATATAATTAAAAATTCGTGAGGGTCTGAACCATATAATTCTTGATATAAATTAAAATTGTTTGAATTTATATATTCTCTAATTTTTATTTGCTCGATAATTATCGGTTTATCTCCAATAAATAGCTCTACTACTTTTATTATAACGTCAATAGTACCTTTATATTGATTAAGATATCTAGCGTTTTTTATTAATATTCTAAGCTGATTATTGTTTAAAAAATTACCGTTTATGTCTAATCCTAACCATTGAGAAAGCAAAATCAACGCGCTATCTGAAGTTTTGTCTATATCTATTAGATCACAAACACTGTCTACTTTTCTTTGATAGTCTTTATTCATCGAGGAAAATATAGCAAGATATCTTTCAAAAAAATTATCTTTATTTTTTTTGTATATCTCCGGTAAGTATTTTATTAAACTATCTCCCGGAAAGTAAACTAAAATATTATTTAAACTTTCTTGTTGCTCAAAATTATAATTCAAAGTAGCGTATTTTATTTCTAAAGCTAACCAAAGATATCTTCCCTCTAAACCTAATAATAAAATATCTTTTGAATTTTTTTGAACTTTAGATTGGCCACTCGACGACAAAACTAAAATTTTTTCTTTAGTTTGAATTTCTTTTGAATTAAAAAAATCATCATAAGTTATAATTTTATTTTCATATCTAAAATCTAGCTCATCGCTGGCCATTATATAAATATTATATTCACAGTCTTGAGAAAAATTCGCATCAATAACAACTCTTCCCCAATTTGTAGCTGTTTTAGAGGAATCAAGTTTTTTAGTAATAAAAAATCCGTAGGTTTTATTATTTTTCAACAAAATCCTTCCGTCGTTACAAAAATCAAGTGATTCGTGGTAACCGTCTTTTATAATATGGCTATTTAAATAAAATCTTTGGATGTTCTGATTCATCTCTACACCACCATCATTATATTATTATTAATTTCGATATTATAACTTCCCAAGTAGCTCAAAGCGTTTTGATCTAATAAAATATTAGAATTAATATTTTTAGTTGCGAAGCTAGATGCCGGTTCTAAAGATAAAGAATATATCATATCAACACAATCTAAATTTTCGATTTTTGAATACAAATCGCCATATATTATTTCGTAGCCAAAATCTCTATCGCTACTAACTCCGTCGAGTTCTTTAGAAATTAAATTTTTTATAATATCGCCCGCGTTTTTATAATTAGGTTTTATATAAATACTACCAAAAACGTCTATTGGTACATACACCGGAGATAATATATTTATTTTTGTTGTTATTAATCTATATTTATCTAGATACTTAGTTATTATATCTCGATAAACGTCTGTCAAAACTGGCAACTTTTCGTCTGAATCTGGCTTTATAATTATCGAAATATTATTACTACTATCGTTATTTATCGCTTTAACTTTATGGATACTTACTCCGGGAACGTCAAAAATTTTATTTTCAAAATCTTTTTTAGTAACTAAAGAATGAGTTTTAGAAATATCATCTAATATTTTTAAAACAGCTTCATCGATTGTTTCAACGTCTTTTCCACCAACAGACTGATATAAATTTTTTACAAAATTTATATCTAGTTTATTAAGATTATTATTTTTTTTAAAATTATTAATTTCGTTTGCTCTTACGTTACCTTTCTTACCTTTGCTTTGAACTAAATCAGTTATAACTAAATCAATATCACCAGCTATATTAACCCCTAATATTTTTATTTGGTTTTTAACGCTATCCAAACTATATTTTATTAACGATTCTTTATTTGTTTCTAAATTATTAAGTTCAAAAAATCTCTCTTTGTTTTGATTATCTCTAGTTTTTATCATAATATTAAATTCGCTAGAAATAATTTGATCTTGTGTTTCTAATTTTATAATCTGATTTTCAAAACCAAAAATTTTTGTTTTTATATTTTTCTCGCCCCACTCGTCATCATAGCAAATTATTTTAATAGCATCTTTTTGTTTCGGGATCTTAAACCCAAATTTTTTATTACTAAATTTAATTAAAACTTTTCCAGTAAGATTATTATATATTTCACAAATCTTTTTTTGATCTGATTCTTTATCATGATATTTAATATAAGATCCACTTTGATTAGGATCTTTAATTAAAATAATTATATTATTATAGACTGTTATATAATCTTTAATAATAAATTCCTGTTCAGCTTCGCCGCTAGAATCAAATATAAAGCTTTTAACTTTTGTATCTGTTTGTCTAACTTCTAAGACATTAGTATTTATATTTTTAATTTTTGGCGCCATATCGTATTGATGTTTTTTTAATACTGCTCTTATTATATAGCCTTCGCCAATATTTTCTAATTTATTTTTAATTAATTTATTTTTTAATCTAAATATTAATCTTCCGTTTTGAAGAAAGCCTTTTGTCTCGTCCCTTACTTCAATTTCTTGCCAACCGTTTTGAGTAAGCGCCTCCCAACTGATTTCGCTTAATTTAAATTCAAGATCTTTCGGAATATACTTTCTTTTTTTGTTAATTGAATTTGTTATTTCAAAATAAAAACTATATGTTTTGTTTGACTCTAAATTCTGATCAAAAATTAAATACATCATCGAATTTCTAACTAAATTCTTGCCAAATATATAAATCGACGTCTCTGATTGCTCAGAAATCATCTCCGTCGCATCGAAATATTTTTTAGTAAAATTATCAAAAAAAACTATTTTTGATAATTTACTAGACATAATATCTTGAGTCTCTAGCGTCTCAAAAACAACGTCTCCAGCCGTAAGTTTAGTCCCTGAACAAAAATTAAAATCAAAATTAAGATTACTACTAATTTTGACGTGAGCTGTTGATGGCTTAACTTCGTCGATATCATATCCTATTAAGTTTATTAACTTAAGTTTTATATTATCGTTAATTTTGTCTACATAGGATTGTTGAAATAATTTTATCAACGACAAAACCTGTAAGACAGTTACTCCCGGATCAGAATAATTATAATCTGTCCACTCACTAGACATCGCTGGTATCATCGCTAAAGCTTTTTGAAATATTTCGTTATAAGTCTTATTATTTAATTTTATCTGATCTAACAAATCCGCTCACATCCTTAATTAAATTTAAATTTATAATTTTATTAATCAAAATCAATATATACGTTATGTTTTCCATTGATTCCTATTATAAACGGATTATTTTCGATTTGATTTAATTCTTTTTCGACAACACCGTTTATATCTTTTGTCTTTCCTGTAACAATAATTTTTTTTATTACAGCGTCTATATTTTGAGATTTTATAAACGAATATATTTGAACTTCTTTAGGAATCTTCCCAATTTCCCAACCATTTCCGTAAAAATTTCCACCAACCGGATCAATAAATAAATTCAAATATTTTAATATATTATTTTTTATTTCAAAAGACATATTATAGTCTTTAATATTAACCCAAACATCAACACAAAGCTCGACAAAAACAGGTTCTATTATATTTAAATCGTCTTCTCTTAAAGATATTTCTGATTTTTCTAATAAATTATTTTTTATTTGATTTTTTAATTCAAAAAAAATCCCACTATTTTTTTGAAAATCTCTTATTAAAACTGCTATCGTTATTTCTTTAGGTCTTTTTTCGCCGTACTCGTTTACACAAGCAACACATTTAACTTTGTCAATTATATCAGAAAAATCTTTTACCGCCCTTTCAAAATCGTTTTCTGAGACAAGTCTTCCGAAGCTACTAATTATATTAGCTCCTCTATTTAGAGCGCTCAAAGTTGTCTCGATATCGTGACCCGAATAAGCCGGAATTGGATTTGTTATATTATTAACAAAATTTATCATAACATCTGTTTTATTAATAGAACCGATATCAACGTTTGCGTTATCGCCGTTACAAACAATAACAAAAACTCTAATAGCTTCTCGAAGTTGTTTACTTGGAATTCTCCCCCTAATAGAATCTCCAAAAGATATTATATTTTCTGAACGACTGAGCATATAATGTCTATCATCAGGTTTAGATTTAACAAAATTATCAACTTCTTGCCACTTTACAAAAAAAGACAAATAATTACCTGACCTATCATATTCGACGATTATATTATCAGGATCTTGTTTTAACATATCGTCCATTTGTTTTATAGACAAGTCGTTTATTTCGTTAACAAAAACATCAGCACTCAAAATATTATCACTCGATAAATTAAATTTCATATTAGCAACAGCTCTGTCTATATAAAAAACTTCTGGATCTTTTGTTTCGATGTTTTCGACTTTTACTGTATTAACTATAATATCATTTATTTTTATATATTTTAAATTCTTAAATCTATTCTCTTTGTCAACAATTCTTAACCAGTATCTGTTTTTATTAAATATATTCAACTCCGACATATCGCCAGGCGCCACAAAAATAACACAACCAGAATGTCTCAAATTTTCAGTTTCGTCTATAATTTTAAGTCTTTTAAATCTCTCTTCTGTATCTGAACTTGAATATTCAAAACTAATATTATTAGTCTGTTTTTGAAATCCGCCTTCTATATCAAAAAATAAACTTATTGGCCCGTCACAAAATTTTTTATCAAATCCAATAAACAAACTATTGTCTCTATAATCGATCGGTTTAAAAATTATAAAACTCTCTTGTTTATTTAATTTATCTAAAAGATTACTAGAATCTAACGTTATAAGCTCTTCAGTCACACCTTTATAACTTAAAAGATACTCTGGGCTAACACCGTTGCTTTGATAATCATAAGAAAGTCTTAAATTATTAATAATAGGCACCAAATGATAACATGGTACTCTATAACAATTATCTGCTTTTAATAATCTAATTCTAATCCAATATTTTTCATAAGCGTTAACTGAAACTTTTTCGATATCCGACGGACAAATAAATTTCAAAATAACTTCCCCTGAATTTTCTCCCGAAAACAAGTTATAATAATTATTATCTAAATTTAATTTCGCCCAACCAATGCCGTTAAAATACTCAAAAATAACTGTTTGGACTTTTGTATCGACAATATCATAATTTTGTTGTTGAGGCTTTTTCATAATAATTTTATAATCTTGATTGTTTTTAAAATTCATCTCGACAAGATTTTTAAAATAAGACAAATTAAATTTTAAAGTTACTTCTGAATCTTTTTTTGAAAAAACATCGTCAGAAGCGATATAACATTCATTATAAACATTTAATTTATCGCTAAACGGAAAGAATTCTTTTATATTTACTTGGTAATCTCCTTGGTAAATTATCTCTGGTAATATATCCGGACAAAACGACGAAATTTTTATATCTCTTATTTTTAAGATATCAGACAACGTATTATCTTTTTGTGTTATAGAAATATAATACATAAGATCATTATCTGAAGCTACTAAACTTGAATCTTTATCTTTAACAAGAATAAATTTATTATCTTTAAAACTAATATCTTTAAATAATTCATATTTATTATTATCAGACAAATATTTCCATTCGTATTTATTATAATCACAAAGATTTTTTATAATATTATTATTTTTATTATCTTCAAAATCAAAATCAAAAAATATTTCTAAAACAGCGTCTTTATTTAAATTAAGAGCATATCTGTGACCTATTATTAATTCGTTTCGCTCGATCCCATTTGAAGAATAGTCAAATAAATAAAAACTTTTTTTTGAGTTGCTCTCTTCCGACTCTAAATCAAAAATATTTATTATTTTTCCTAAATCTCGAGAAGTCGAATAAATATTACAAATATTTGAATTTGTAATATACACACTATTCTTTGTTTCAAAAATAATTTTACTGTCGTCTTTTCCGTTAGCTACAAGCTTTGTTTTTTTCGGGATATACGCTCCTTCGTCAGCTGATTGTAAAAGCGAAAACTTAACAACACTTTCAGCCGGCCTTGCTTTTTTTAAATTTATTCCTATCATATTCATCAGTTCTATACGATATTTGTACATTAGCATATTTAAATTATTAATATCGTCTTCGAGAAACTGAGCATAAATACTCGCTATTATACTGCCAACGTCTGGATCGTCTAAATTATAAATCCACTCAGGAACATAAGACTTGGCTAAATCTTTTATTTCTGTTATTATATCGTTTTTAGTTCTATTATCTATTTCAAAAAATTTATTATTTTTATATTGTTTATTTATCATAGTAAAACACTCAACCCCTTATAAACACTAAAAAATTTAGTCAAATCTTACATGTTAAACAATTATATTCGTATTGCAAATTTTTTAATAAAAATATTTTTTTATTAAAAAATTATACGCGTTCTTCACCTGTTTCGCCTTCTTGAATATAAAACGGAAAAACCATGTTACCCGGCATATTAGTTTTTGAAACAACGTAACTAATATTGATTACTAACTTCCCGCTATCAAATTTATCTATAGTTACTTCAACGTTTATATTTTTAACTCTCTTTTCGTAAGTTTGTATCGCTGTTTTTATATTATTTGCCATCAAATTTAAATTAGTTTCGTTCATTACTTCAAAAACGTAGTTATTAATTTCGCTTCCGAAACCAGGCATCAAAATTCTCTCACCTTTTTGGGTCATTAATATAATATAAATAGACTCTTTTATTTTTTCTTCGTCAACAGTCATCTCAAACCTACCAGTTACGCTGTTGACACCAACCGGAAATTTTAACCCTGCTCCTAAAAAATCGTTGTTTTCTAACATAATAAAACATTCCCAAATCAAATTATAAATCTAGCTTAACTTAATTTAACTGTCGAACCTTTTATTTGAGTTAGACCGTTAGACGCTATTTTGGCTGACGACGAAGCACTTACATCAAAAGTCGTCGCTTTTATACTAATATTATCTCCTTCTACCTTGACCCTACTAGAATCTATGTCCAAACTATCGCATTTAACAGTAATTTTCTTACTGTCTCCTATCATTTCTATTTTGATTCCACCTATATCTATCTCTAACTTACTTTCTGACATAATATTAATCTTTCCGTTTTCTGAATCGATTTTTATAATATTTTTTTTGTCTTTATCTTTTAATAAAATACTTTTGTCTTCGTCGTCTAAACTAACTGAATGCCCTTCTTTTGTTGAAACTATTACTTTTTGTTTATCTGTCTCGTCGTCTATAAAAATTTTATTTCCACCTTTTGTCAAAAAAATTTTTTTATAATTTTCGTCGCTAAATCCATCGCTTAAAACTTGGCTATCGTTTTTAAATATACTTCCGATTACATAAGCTTTATTAATATTTCCGTTTTCAAAAACAACAACAACTTCTTCGCCAATTTCTGGCAAACAATACATTCCCCAGTTCTTACCACCAGCAACACTTATTACCTTCATCCATTGAAAAATATTTTTTTTATCGTCTCTCGTTGGTATCTTAACTCTAATCATCCCCGGAAATTTATTATTATTATTTTCGACTACTATTCCGATCATAACACCAGGTATAATAGTATCTCCGGTCATATTTTTATTCATCATTTTTTTTGATGTTTCTTCAAAAATATCTGTTATACTCATAAGCTTCACCAAATTTTTTATTTTTATAAAATCTATAAACTATCAAGTCTAGCTTCAAAGCTTGTCTTAAAACCTTGAGAATTTATATCATGAATTACTTTTGTAATATAAATTTTTTTATTTATATTTTCGCTCATATCTTTTATTTTTATAAACCTACCCGGAATTATCTCCGGCAATCCTATTGTTTTTATTAAAAAAGATCCAAACTTCCAAGATAATTCGTCGAGCTCAGCGTCGGCTCTTTCTTTAGCTTCGCAGTCTGACATAATCGTTGGGTCTAAAATAACTTTAACTGAATTTCTTATAATTTTAGACGCTGAAGAGCTATTACTATAGATTGCGTCTGATTTAGAAGTCGCTTTTATAATATTTCCTGTTCTGTTATCAAGACTTCTAACTTCAACAGCGCTTACCATCCCCGCTATATTCAAATTCGCTTCTAGACTTTTTATTATATCTTTGTGAGAAATTGTCATTATAGACTCTTTTTTTATTCTTTTTTTTCTAAAATATATCGTTTCTTGAGAAACAAAAAATTCGTATCCAAGTTTTTTAGCTAATCTTACAAGAAATTCATAGTCGCTCTCGTCAGCCATCTCAATCAACAATTTATCTTCACCCTGTGGCGATTTTATATTTTTATCTATCTGAGCTTCTTTATAAAAATTTTTATATTGAGACTTGCCAACAATATCGCTTATACAATCGCTATAATTATCTTGAAGTACTTGAGCATTATTATTATTAGCCATCATAGCTGCTCTTACATCCAAACACTCTAAAATCAAACACGGTATATCTCTCTCAGAGAAGCTATAAGTTATACCGCTAATATATCCAGAAAAAACGCACTCTGTAGTTCTAGAATAACCAATTTCTATGTTTATTTGCTTACCGATTTGAAATACTTTATCAAACTCGCTGTCTTTAAACTTTTTTGTTTTATCATCAAAAACTTTATAAATATTAACTGTTGCAATATTAGAACCAAAACCAGAGCTTAGCTCTATATTCAAACCTGTAATAACAAATTTGTCTCTATTTTGTTTTGAAAGAACCGACAGATTAACAACAGGTTTTATAAAATTTTCGTACTTGTCTTTTAAACTATCGAAATCTGTGGTATTGCTCATTAAGTCTAAGCCCATAAAACTAACCCCTATTTTTGATTTTTAATTATTTAATTATTAAAACATAAAACCAAACAACGCTTCTTCTTCGCTCATATCACTTATATCAAATTGATCGATCCCTAGCTCATTTGACCACCCAGTATCTTGTCCTTGATAGGCTTTTTCTTCCATAAAGATATCAACAGATGCCCTAATTGGTGAGCCGTCTGAATCAAACACTTCATATCTTGTTTGTAAATTTCTAATTATACCGTTAAATATTATCTTACCCCAAATAAAAGATATATCTGTCGAAGAATTCATAAAATTTTCAAATGTATCTACTATATTTTTTATATCTTCTTTCTTTTTGTTTTCTAGCCAAGACATCACTTTTGAATATGTCGAATGATATGAATCTAAAACAAGTGAAACACCTAGTCGCCGACTTCTAATTCCGCCCATATTAATTATAAAACTATCACTATCCAGTTGCTGTGTCTTTTGTTCTGAAACTATCGCTTCAGTCTCAATCAACAAACTAGACGGGTTAAACTGAACTTCTATTACTGTCTTATCGTTATTATTTAAAAACTTCGCTTTTTCTAAGGCCAAAATCCATCACCTACTTGATTTAACTTATTCCCAACCTACGTTGCTCTGATTTCAATCTTTTTTCGAGCTTGTTATAAACCTGATCTGTTATATCGCTAATATTTTTATTAACTTTGTCGTCAATCGCTTTTTCGATTACTTTATCATAATTTTTTATGATTTTTTTATTAAGTATATCTACTCTATCATAGCTATTTATATCTTTTATATTATTATTATTAATTTCAAAAGTTTGAGATTTTTTATTAAAAATATTATTATTACTACTATCCAAAAAACCTGACGTTTCTGGCTTTAAACCCGGTTTCTTGTGAACCATTTTTAAAAACTCAAATCCTTCAAACGGACTTCTTGTTTTTATCTCAGCGCTATCAACTACAATATCATATATTTTTTTTGGAACAGATACAACTATCGGCTCAGACTTATCTAAAAATAATTTTAATTTTTGTTTTGATTTAAACTTAAAATTAAAATCTTTTAAATTTAAAATATTTTTATTATTATTTTTATTAGATATCTCTTTAGATTTTAAGACTTTAAAAATTTTCGAAACATAAGCTCCGTCGGACTTATATATATAATCACTTATAAAATCTTTTTTATTATTTATATTATTAAATTTATTAAATTCTAATTTTTTATAAATCAAATAATTTTTTTTATAACTATAAATATTTTTAGATTTATCTAAATCAAAAAAATTATTAATATTCTTAATTTTATTTTCTATAAAATCCTGTTTATAAATATCATCAGACAAATAAATAATTTCAAAATCAATTAATTCAGAAATTTTATTTATATAATCAATATCTTTATTATATTTAATATTATTATTTATAAAATTATATATATCTGTTTTTAAAACTTTTTTATTTTCGTGTCTTTTAATCTCTTGATTTATAATTTCAATAATATTTTTATCTTTATTAATTTTATTAACTATATTTTTAAATATAATTTCGTTATAATGATTATCAAGTTTTATATTATAATTATAAAAATAATTATTTATTTTTTCTAACGAACTATAAACAATATTTTTTATAATATTATTTAAATCTTTATTTATTTCTAATTTATCTTTTTTATAAATATCAAGCTCTTTATTTATAATTTTTTTTAAATTTTTATTAATATTTATTTTATCTATTAAAGTTTTTTCTTTATCTAATAAATACATATTAATAAAACTATCGTACATTTCTTGGAAACAAATATTTTCTATCTTGTTGAGCAACTTGACTTTAAAATTGTTATTATAACTTTGGTTTTTTATATTATAATTATTATATTTATTATAAATATCGTTAAATAAATTATTTATATTATTATCTAAAACACTCGCACCAATTTTTTTATACACTTTTTCAGATAAGTTTTCAAAAAAAACTTTTATATCTTCTTGATTAACATATTTTGAAAATTCGCTAAAATACATCTGTAGTATATTATTTATAATATCTATATTTTTTTTATTATTTAAAACAACATCTATTTGTCTTAATTGTAAGCTAGAAAAAATATTTTTATTTTTTAAACTAGTTTTTATATTTTTTAACAAATTATAATATATATTTTTTATATTATCTAAATCATCTAGATTCTCAATATATTCTAAATCAAAATAATCTTTATTTAGAATATAAATATTCTCTGGGAATTTACATTCGCTTATAATTTCCCCCACAATAGTTTTTTGTGTCTTCGAAAAATATCTAGAACTCGAGATCTGATTTATCATAATATCTTTTAAGCCTTTTATTATTAAACTATCTTTTGAAATTTTATTATTTATCTTATTTATCTTTAACAAGCCAGAAAACTTTTCTATTTTATTTATCCTAGATTTATTCTCTACTTCTTGTTTACTTATCTCTCTTGAACTAGAATTTAATCTATTCTCTTCTAGATATCTTACTATACTCTCTAC
>JAGAUG010000035.1 GCA_017828935.1 Oscillospiraceae bacterium
TTTAAAATTTAAAATTATTTTTTTGTTCTTTCGCGAATAATTAATTTAATAGGAGTTCCGATTAAATTAAAATTTTCTCGAATTTGATTTTCTATATATCTTTGATAAGAAAAATGAAAAAGCTGATAGTCGTTTACAAAACAAACAAAAGTAGGTGGTCTTGAAGAAGCCTGTGTTATATAATATATTTTTAATCGCTTACCTTTGTCTGTTGGAGGCTGGACTCTATTTGTTGCGTAAGATAAAATTTCGTTGAGTCTTCCTGTTGGAATTCGCTTTGAATGTTGCTCATCAACTTGGTTTATTAACTCAAATAATTTTTGAACTCTTTGGCCTGTTTTGGCTGATATAAATAAAAATGGAGCGTACGACATAAAACTAAAATCATTTTCTAATTTTTTTTGAAATTCGTTCATAGTCTTGTCAGTCTTTTCTATTAGGTCCCATTTGTTTATAGCAACAATACTTGCTTTGCCTTTTTCGTGCGCAAAGCCTGAAATTTTAGAATCTTGTTCGCTAAAGCCTTCTTGTGCGTCTATTAGCGTTATACATACGTCAGCTCGTTCGACTGCGAGCCAAGATCGAAGTACACTGTAGTGTTCTATATTTTCTTCGATTTTACTTTTTTTTCTGATTCCCGCTGTATCTATTATTAAAAACTTTCCAAATTTATTTTGAATTATCGTATCTGTGGAGTCTCTAGTTGTTCCAGCTATATCAGAGACAATAGCTCTTTCTTGACCGCACATATTATTTACAAGAGAAGACTTTCCGGCGTTAGGCTTTCCAATCACGGCTACTTTTATAATATTTTCGTCAATATTATTATCTTGATTAAAATCTAAATATTTAAAAACTTCGTCGAGTAAATCACCTGTCCCGTGGCCGTGTATCGACGAAACTGGTAAAGGGTCACCAAGTCCTAAATTATAAAATTCGTAAAATTCAGGCGGAAGATCTCCAATATTATCACATTTGTTAACACACAAAATAACAGGCGTTTTTGTTTTTATAATCATCTTAGCAACGTCAATATCTGTTGCAGTAACGCCTGATTTTAGATCTACTAAAAAAATAATAACGTCCGCGTTTTCGATAGCTATTTGAGCTTGTTTTTTCATTTGGGACAAAATATTATCTTTGGTTTTAGGTTCAATTCCCGCTGTGTCAATCAACATAAATTTTTGATTTTTCCACTCACATTCAGAATATATACGATCTCTTGTGATTCCGGGAGAATCATCGACGATAGATAATCTTTTGCCTATCAATTTATTAAACAAAGTTGATTTTCCAACATTCGGGCGACCAACAATCGCAACGATTGGTTTAGACACAATATCACCTCAAGTATTACAAATATAGATTATATAAATATATTATATAATTCTATAATAAAAAAAGATTGGGAAAGACTCCCCCAATCTAATTAAATAATAAAATCTAAATTATAAATTATAAATCAACACTGATTATCTCTTTGCCTTTATAATAACCACAATATCCACATACTCTGTGAGGAAGTTTTAATTCTCCACATTGAGTACACCTACTAAGACAAAGAGGTTTTAATTTCCATACATTAGAGCGCCTCTTGTTTTTTCTAGCTTTAGAGGTTTTTCTTTTTGGAACAGCCATTCACAACACCTCCGTTAATTAATTTTATTATAACTTAATTAGTTTTATATATTTTCTTAATTTTTAATTTAAAAAAACAACTATATAGTATTATATTATATTTAGACAGCTTTGTCAATAGATAAAACATATAAAATTTTATATGTTTAAATTATATATTTTAAAAATTATTTTTTATAGACGAGCTATTATTGGGAATTAAGAGTTTTTGAAAAATAATTTCTGAGCTCAGCTATGATATTTTGAGCGTCTTTTTGATTAAGACCTTGAGCTGAATAATATATTTTAAGTTTTGGTTCTGTTCCAGAAGGTCTGATTACAACGCCATTGTTGCCTTCTAATAAAAATTTAATAACGTTAGACTTAGGTAAGTTAATTTTTTCTACAGATCCATTTGAATTAATTTTAACAGACTTATTATAATCAAAAAATTCAATAATTTTTTTGTTTATAATTTCTTTTGGAGGGTTGTTTATAAAATCAGTCATAATTTTTTGCATTTTTTCAAATCCAGCACTTCCAGCAAATTCAAAGCTATCTAAATAAGTCTCATAATAACCATATTTTTTATATAGCTCTTCTAAAACTTCAAAAAGATTTTTATTTTGATTTTTATAATAAGCTGCCATTTCGCAAATAAGCAAAGACGCGTTTACGCCGTCTTTGTCTCTTACATAAGGCCCTGTTAAGTATCCGTAGCTTTCTTCGAAGCCCAATATATATCTGTCTTGTTCAGATTTTTGTTCTAAATATCCGATTTGTTCGCCAATAAATTTAAATCCAGTTAAAACGTCTATTACTTCAACGTCGTAGTTTTTAGCTATCGGGTAAAGCATCTGTGTCGTTACGATTGTTTTTATAGCTACTGGGTTTTTAGGCATCGTATTATTTTTAATTTTATTATTACAAATATAATCAAATAATAATATTCCGACTTGATTGCCGTTTAAAAGCTGATAATTTTTATTATTTAAAACAGCAATTCCAACTCTATCGCAATCTGGATCTGTCGCAATTAGCAAATCAGCGTTGATTTTTTTAGATAAATTAATTCCAACTTCTAGAGCTTCTTTTATTTCAGGGTTAGGATATGGACAAGTTGGAAAGTTTCCGTCTGGTTTTTCTTGCTCAGGAACAACCGTTAGATCTAAAAATCCGTTAGATTTTAAAATATTAGTTACACAAAACAAACCAGCGCCGTTGAGCGGCGTATAAACTATTTTTAGATTTTCTTTTCCGCTCATCTGTTTGTTTATAGCCTGAGACGAGACAGCGTCAAGATAATTTTTAATAGTCTTGTCTGAAATATAATTAATATTATTTTTTTGAATTTCTGTTTCGAAACTGTTATAAATTACGTTATTAAAAATATCTATTTTTTGAATTTCCAAAAAAACTTTATTAGCCATATCAAGAGTAATCTGACATCCGTCGTCTCCGTAGACTTTATAGCCGTTATATTTTGCTGGGTTGTGGCTAGCCGTAACAACAACACCGGCGCTACAACCAAGATCTCTTATTGCGAAAGAAAGCGCTGGCGTAGGCATCAAATCTTTAAATATATAAACTTTAATTTTGTTGGCAGCGAAAACACAAGCAGCAGTTTTAGCAAATTCATCTGACTTGATCCGGCTATCAAAAGCGATCGCAATCGAAGGATTTTTATAATTATTATTTAAATAATTAGCAAGGCCTTGAGATATTTTTCTAACAGTATAGATATTTATTCTGTTAGTTCCTGCGCCAATAACTCCTCGAAGTCCGCCAGTTCCGAACTCTATATCTTTATAAAATCTGTCTTCGATTTCTAAAAAATTATTTTTAATTTCTTGTAGTTCTTTAATAACATCGTTGTCTTCTATAGCTTTTTGACACCAAAGTTCATACGATTTTTTTATATCTTTCATCTACTGATTTACCTCCTGTTAATAAATAAAAATTAAATAAAATTAGAATTTTTGATATTTTATAATATTATTATAAATCATTTTAAGAAAAAATTCAAATTTTGATTTTGAAATTATTAAAATTATTTAGAAAATAAAAAAAAATAAAAAAATAATTAGTAATTAAATTGACAAGGCTGATTAAATGAGATAAAATATATATATAAGAAAAATTAAAGATAATCCAAAATGTAATGTAATAAATATATTACGAGAGTTAAGCTAAATAAAGAAAGGTCGGTTAAATAAAAATGAATATTTTAAAAGCTTTATTTGGTTCTTATTCAAAAAGAGAACTAAAGAGAATATATCCAATAAAAGACAAAGTGCTTGCGTTAGAAAATAAATATCTAAACATGTCTGACGATGAGCTTAGAGAGATGACAAATAAACTTAAAGAAAGATTAGCTTCGGGCGAAACTTTAGATGATATATTGCCGGATGCTTTTGCAGTTTGTGTTGAAGCAGCTGATCGTGTTTTGGGGATGAGACCCTTCCCGGTTCAAATCGTAGGCGGAATTGTCTTACACCAGGGTCGAATATCGGAAATGAAAACTGGTGAAGGAAAGACCTTGGTTGCTACGTTGCCAGCTTATCTTAACGCTCTTAGCGGTAAGGGAGTTCATATAGTTACGGTTAACGATTATTTGGCTAAGCGTGACTGCGAACAGATGGGAAAAGTATATAGATTTTTAGGTCTTAGTGTTGATGTTATAGTCCACGGAAAAAATAACAGACAAAGAAGACAAGCTTACGCGGCTGATATAACTTACGGAACAAATAATGAATTTGGATTTGATTATCTAAGAGATAACATGGTTTCTTCAGAAAGCTCAATGGTTCAAAGAGGTCATAATTTCGCGATTGTCGACGAAGTTGACTCGATTTTAATAGACGAAGCTAGGACTCCGCTTATTATTTCTGGCGAGGGAGATAAGTCGACAGATATGTATAAATTAGCGGACAATTTTGTAAAAACTTTAAAATGTATCAAAGTTACTGAGCTAGACGACAAAGAAGATAACGACTATATGGATGGAGATTATATTGTCGACGAAAAAGCTAAGACAGCTACGTTAACAAAAGACGGCGTTAAAAAAGCCGAGCAATTTTTTAATATCGAAAATCTAATGGATATAGAAAATATGACGCTTCAACATCATATTAATCAGGCTGTTAAGGCTCACGGCATCATGATAAAAGATATTGACTATGTTGTTAAAGACGGCGAAGTTATTATTGTAGACGAATTTACAGGCAGGTTGATGCAAGGTCGAAGATATAACGAAGGGCTTCATCAGGCAATCGAAGCTAAAGAAAACGTAGAAGTTCAAAGAGAATCAAAAACTTTAGCGACAATAACTTTTCAAAATTATTTTAGATTATATAATAAATTATCTGGGATGACAGGAACAGCCCTAACAGAAGAAGACGAATTTAGACATATTTATAAATTAGATGTTATAGAAATCCCGACTAATAAGCCTGTTATAAGAGTTGATTATCACGATACAGTTTATAAAACTCAACGAGGTAAGTACAACGCCGTTATCGAAAAAATTGTTGAGTGTAATAAGCGCGGGCAGCCAGTATTAGTTGGTACGATATCGATCGATAAATCAGAGATGCTAAGTTCGCTTTTAAAAAAACGAGGAGTAAAACACAACGTTTTAAACGCTAAATACCACGAAAAAGAGGCCGAGATTATAGCGCAAGCTGGAAAGTTCGGAGCAGTTACGATAGCGACGAATATGGCTGGTAGAGGAACGGATATTATGCTTGGAGGTAACGCAGAGTATTTAGCTAAGCATGATATGAAGAAGCGCAACATAGACGAAGAAATAATAAACCAAGCAACAGGATTTTCTGAGACTGATGACGAAGAAATTATCGAAGCTAGAAAGCTTTATCAAGCTCTATTAAGTAAATATAAATTAGATTTAAAAACAGAAGCTCAAAAAGTTAGAGATGCTGGCGGATTGTTTATAATTGGAACCGAGAGACATGAATCTAGAAGAATCGACAATCAGCTTCGGGGAAGATCGGGAAGACAAGGAGACCCAGGAGCAACAAGATTTTATTTATCGCCAGAAGACGACTTGCTTAGGTTGTTTGGCGGAGACCGGATGAAATCAATAATGGATACTTTTGGATTCGATGAAGATACTCCAGTTGAAGAAAAGATGCTTAGTAGGACTATTGAAGCGGCCCAGAAAAAAGTTGAAGGTAGAAACTTTGGTATTAGAAAAAATGTTTTGCAATTTGACGACGTTATGAATCGCCAAAGAGAGCTTATTTACGATCAAAGATCTAAAGTTTTAGCTGGAGAAAACGTTAGCGAAAGTATCCAACAGATGATAATAGACGTTATAAACGAGGCTGTTAGCTTATACTTACCTGAAGAAGATAACAAAGAGAACTGGAATATAATTGGTCTTAAAGATTATTTCTTGGGGTGGGTTACTGACGACGAAGATTTAATATATACTCCAGAAGAATTAGAGCTACTCGAAAAAACAGATATTATTAATTTTTTAACAGATAAAGCGAAGTCTAGATATCAAGAAAAAGAAAGTGAGATAGGCTCGGAGTTGTTAAGAGAGCTTGAGAGGACGGCTTTATTAAAACAAGTTGATAGTTTTTGGATGGATCATATTGACGCGATGGCTGAGCTCAAGAGGGGGATCTATCTTAGATCTTACGCCCAAAGAGATCCGGTTGTTGAATATCGTTTAGAAGGCTTTGAAATGTTTGATCAGATGATCAAGTCAATTAAAGAAAACACTGTGAAGACGTTATTGATGGTTCATGTAAAACCTGAAGCTCAAGTAAGAATACTAAGTTCAGATAAAGACTTAAAAGACTTAGAATTATTAAAAAATCAAGCTTCTGTTATTGTTGCTCCGTCTGTAATAGAGACAGATATGAAAAATATTGTCGAATCTCACGGAGACGAGAAAATTGATACGGCTACAGTAAGAGACGAAGATAAAGTAGGTAGAAATGAGCTATGCCCTTGCGGTAGCGGAAAGAAATATAAACATTGCTGTGGTAAATAACAAGAAATTATTGATAGTTTAGGTGGTAATATGAATTTTGATAATATACCAGAAATTTACGGGACTTTAAGAAAAGGTTTTTTACAAGTTCCAGAAGAAATAAATAAAGTTTCTGGAATCAGAATATTTGGAAAGTTAATAAAGTCTGTAGCTTTTACAACGGACGTTGCAATAATAAGAAATATTAACTCAGATGCGATTATTGCGGTTTATCCGTTTACTCCTCAACCTGTTATAACTCAATCTATTATCGAAGCTTCTGAAGTTCCGGTTTTTTGTGGAATAGGCGGTTCGATTACTTCAGAAATAGACAGAGTTTTAAGATTAGCGACTTATACTGAGTTTCAAGGAGCAATCGGAGTTGTTGTTAATACAGCGATTTCTAACAAGATAGTTAGTGAACTTTCAAAAAGAGTTGATATTCCTGTTGTTGTTACTGTTGTATCTGGAGACGAAAACTTAGAAGCGAGAGTTAACTCTGGAGCGTCTATTTTAAACGTCTCAGCAGCCGATAAAACGCCGTTTGTTGTCGATAAAATAAAAAAAATATCTAAAGATATAATTGTTATGGCAACAGGAGGGCCGTCTTCTCAATCTATTATAGATACAGTTAACGCTGGCGCTAACGCTATAACTTGGACTCCTCCAACAGGAGCGCAACTTTTGAAGACTATTATGACTGAACAAAGACTGAAATTACCAAAGAAGTCTGATATTTAAAATAATATATAAAAATTTAAGGAATGATATAGTTTTTGAATAATAATAATATTAATATTATTTATGGTAGGATACCAGTTTTAGAGTTGTTAAAATCTGATCAGCCAGTAGATAAAATTTTAATTGCTGATTCAGAAAATAAAGGCAGTATTTTAAAAATTATTGCTATTGCTAAAGAAAAAAATATTATAATAAAAAAAGTTTCTAAATCAAGGTTAGATGCTCTTTCTTTTAATTCTAATCATCAAAATATAATAGCGTTTGTTGCCGCTTATAAATATAGCGATTTAGACGATATTTTTGATTTAGCTAAATCAAGAAATCAAGAGCCTTTTATTATTATATTAGACGAAATAGAAGATCCTCACAATATGGGAGCTATTATAAGAACTGCTGAAGTTGCTGGAGCTCATGGTGTAATAATTCCTAGTCGAAGAAGCGCAAGCCTTTCGCCGGTTGTTATGAAAATATCGGCGGGTGGCGCTGCTAAGATACCTGTTGTTAGAGTTGTTAATCTAAATAATATTATAAAAGAGCTAAAAGAAAAGAATATCTGGGTATATTGTCTAGAATCAGACGGAAAAAATTGGACGAAATTTGATTATAAGGGTCCAATAGCTGTTGTTGTTGGTTCAGAAGGTAACGGAGTTAGTCAGCTTGTTAAAAAAAATAGTGATTTTATTGTTTCGTTGCCGGTTCTTGGGACTATAAATTCTCTTAATGCGTCGGTTGCGGCTGGAGTCTTTATGTACGAAGTAGTTAGACAGAGAAATATATAAAATTTTATAAAATATATTTTGTTGATAGTGATACTAGGGGGAGGTTATTTGTGAGCAAGAATTTTGGCGATGATTTATTTGATTTAGACGAGATCTTAGAAGAAGAAAATCAAAAAAAAGTTTTTAAACAAAAAAAACAAGATTCTCGAGAAGATAATAATTTTTTAGAATCTAAAAATATTGAATTAAATAATAATAAAATAAAAAAAACAAAAGAAAACGAAGAGCTAGAATATGATTTTTTAAAAAAGTTTGGCGAAAAACAAAAGGGCTTTGATATTAAAATAGATTTTGATAAATTCGATGAAGAAGATTTATTAATAGAAAATGATTTGTTAGAAGAAGCTGATATTAGACCAGAAGATATAAAAAACGATATAGAAAATAAAGAGATACTTAAAAATCTTTTTAATAAAGAAAATAGAATAAAATATAGTTACGAAGAAGAATTTACAGATCAAGAAGACAAATATCAAGAAGAAGATATATATTTAGAGGAATCAGAAGTTTTAGAAATAATAAAAAATAATAAAAAATATTTAATAAAAAAGTTTTTAGTGTTAATATTTTGTTTTTTGATTTCTATTGGTTCGATAGTTATTTCGTCGAGATATGACTTGATGTTTGATCAAATTAATATTGGAGCTGTTGTTAATTTAGTTGGGTTATTTTTAGCGATTCTTTGTTGTAGCGATTTTATAATAAATAATTTAAAGTCTTTATTTACAAAAAAAGTTTCTAGCGATATATTCGTATCTTTAGCTTGTATTTTTACAACGATTCAAAGTACATTGGCTATATTTAATAACAAAGTTAATAATATTAATAGCTTATATTCGCCATCTGTAATTTTAATTTTGTTTTTTAATATTTTATCTAAATATAAGTTTTATAAGATTATGAAAACTAGTTCTAAATATATTTCTTCTTGTGAGAATATAAATTTTGTTAACTATGTTGAGACTAAAAATATATTGGAGCCTGATAGATATAATATATCTTGTTTTTCTCAAGAGTCAAATAATAGTACGAAGCCGAAGCTTTGTTTAAGTAATCTTGATTTTATAACTCGAGATAAGAAATTATATATATATTTAATTTTATTATTTTGTTTTAGTGTTTCGGGAATATGTTTTTTAAATAATAATAATATATATTCGATGATTAGTAGCTTGTGTTGTATGTTTATTATAGCTTATCCGTTGTCGAGCGATTTTTGTTTTAAGAGAGCGATTTATAAGTTATTTAAAAAATTATATAAAAACAAGATTTTATTATATAAATATTTGGCAATCGATAAAGTAAAAAGTTGCGAAAATTTAATAATCGATAATAATATTTGTTTTGATCAAGATAGCTTTAAGCTTATTAAAATAAAAATATTTGATTATAATAAAATTAATGATTCGATAATTAATATTTCGAGTTTACTTGATAGATCCGAGTCTTTATTATCTAAGATTTTTTTGGGGATTATTAATAATAAAACGACTTTAATTAGAAAAGTTAAAAATTTTAAAAAAAATAATAATGGTGGTCTTTCTGGCGAAATCAACGGAGAGAGTGTATTTTTTGGAACGAGTGATTATTTGCTTGATAATAATATAGTAGTTCCGAGTAAGTATGTAAAGTTATCGAATACGATTTCTGAAGATAAGACGTTAAAAGCGTTGTATGTTGCGATTAACGGTGTTTTGACGGCGATGTTTTTAATAAAGTTGAATGGCTTAAAAGAAATAAACGATTCTTTAGAAAAAGTAAAAAAAGAAGGACTAAAAATAACGCTTTGTTTGAAAGATGTATTTATTAGTTCTGACGACGTTAGTTTTATTTATAATATAGATAGAGACGATATAAATGAAATTTTAAGCGAAGATAAACAAGATATTAATTATAAAAATTTAGGAATTTTAAATTCTAAAAATCTCGATAGTTTAATATTGGCGGTTACTAAGTGTATAAATATTAATAAAAAATTTAATATATTATATTTATTAAAATCTATAAGTTTGATATTAACTAGTTGTTTAGTGATTACGTTTATTGCTCTTGGCGCTATTAATTATATTACTTTTGGGGGTCTTATTTTAATTCAGTTGTTTTGGTTAGGGATTACTTTATTGATAGCTGATATATACTAGTAAAAAATCTTACATAATATAATTATTTGTTTTAAAGTTAGGTGTTTTTTTTGAGTAATAAATTGTTTGGAAATAATATAGAACCTGCTTGTGAATACTGTTCCAATGGTAAGAAATCTGAAAGTGGGATGATTTTGTGTTTAAAACTTGGTGTTGTGAGTCCTAGTTTTTGTTGTAAGAAATTTGAATATGATCCGCTTAAGCGAAAGCCAAAGAAACATAATCACAGGTTGCCAAAGTATTCAGCCAAAGATTTCGAAATATAATAAATATTTGATTTTAATATTGAAATATAAGTTTTTTTGTGATATAATTTTTATAAGACTGATTAAGATGTCAAATATTAATTTTTATATTGTGAGCGCTCTAGATAATTTATTTAATAATTTTAAAAGAGTACATGATTATAAATATTGATTAATAATAATTTTTATGATGGAGGTTTTAAGATATGAAAAAAGATATTCACCCAGATTACAAGCCTGCAGTTATCAAATGTGCTTGTGGAGAAGTGATCGAAACTAGATCAACAAAGCAAGATATCCATGTTGAAATATGTTCGAAGTGTCATCCGTTTTATACTGGTAAACAAAAGTTAGTTGATACAGGTGGAAGAGTTGACAGATTTAATAAACGTTTAGGCATGAAAAAATAATATTTAATTTAATTGGGCATCTGCTTAACGAATGGTGGGTGCCCAATGATAATTTATTTTGAGTTATATTAAATTAGTTAGGTGGATCTTAATTTGTATAAAACTATCAAACAAGACTGTGTTACAAACTTTACTGAAAAGAAATCGCGATTTATATCGTATATTTCTCATGTAACTTCAGAAACTCAAGCGGTAGATTTTTTAAAAAAAATAAAAGATAAACACTGGGACGCTACACATCATGTTTACGCTTATGTACTTAAAAATAATCAAATACAAAGATACAGCGATGACGGAGAACCGAGGGCGACAGCCGGGATTCCTGTTTTAAATATATTATTAAAATCAGAAATTTATGATGTAATCGTTGTTGTTGTAAGATACTTTGGAGGTACTTTGCTTGGAGCAGGAGGACTTGTTAGGGCTTATTCAAATAGCTGTAAATTAGCGCTTGAAAAATCTGAAATTGTTTTTGTGCACCTGTGTCAAAAATTTTTAATAACATTTGATTATAATTTATATTCTCAAATACAGACATTATTATTAAATTATCATAATAAAATATTAAATAAAATATATAATAATAATGTTTGTTTAGAAATTGCTGTTAGAGATTCTTCTTTTGATAAGTTATCAGAAGAGCTTTTAAATTTGTGTAGCGGAAATATAATTATAAAAAAACTAGAGAAATTAGAGATGGCTTTATCTTAAAATAAAAAATCAAAAAAATTAAGAGAATTAACATATTCTGGGGAGAAAAGATTTATGATATCTGAAGATTTTATTAGTGAATTAAAAAGGCGTTGTGAAATAGAATATATAATATCAGAATATGTTGAACTAAAAAGAGCCGGGAAAAATAAAATTGGACGCTGTCCTTTTCATTCAGAAAAAACGCCATCTATGGTAGTTTATGGAGATACTCAGTCTTTTTATTGTTTTGGTTGTGGCGCTGGCGGCGACGTTATAACATTTATTAAAAATATAGAAAATTTAGACTATGTTCAAGCTGTTGCTTTTTTGGCTAATAAAACAGGTTTAGCTATTCCAGATCAGATCCAAGACGACAAAAAATATATACTAAGAAAAAAATTAATTAATATTAATAAAATAGCGGCGAGACATTATTTTAAAAATTTAACTGATCCAAAATCAGCGATAATAAAAAAATATATTTTATCAAGACAAATTCAGCCCAAGTATGTTAAAAAATTTGGGTTAGGGTTCGCTAAAGATAGTTGGAATGATATTACGAATTTGCTCAAATCCGAGGGTTTCTCAGACGAAGAGATTTTAAGTTCTAATTTGGCGTCTAGAAACAAAAACGGGGTTCTTTATGACGTATTTAGAAATCGATTAATATTTCCGATTATAGATATAGCTGGTAATGTTATTGCTTTTGGGGGAAGAAAGCTAGACGATACAAGCCCAGGACCTAAATATTTAAATTCGTCTGATACAATTATTTTTAAAAAAAGCAATAATTTATTTGCGCTTAATTTTTGTAAGAATACAAAAAATAATTACATAATATTAACAGAAGGATATATGGACACTTTGTCTTTATACCAGTCTGGATTTGATAATGTTGTTGCGACCTTAGGGACGGCTCTTACTTCTCAACAAGCGAGGCTTATATCGAGCTACGCGCCCGAAGTTCTTATTTCTTACGATTCAGACGAAGCGGGTCAAAAAGCCGCACTGAGAGCGATTAATATATTTAGTAATTTTGGGGTTAGCGCTAAGATTTTAGATTTAAAACAAGCGAAAGATCCAGACGAATATATTAAAAAATTCGGCAAAGAAAAATTTTTTTTAGAAATAAAAAAAAGCCAGAATGTATTTGATTTTAAATTAAAAAAATTAAAAAATAAATATAATTTATATAATTCTAAAGATTCTCAAGATAAGATTAATTTCTTAAAAGAAGTTATAGATATTTTATCTGAAATTTCAAATCCAATCGAAAGAGAAGTTTATATATCAAAAATTTCTCATGATTTAGATATAAATAGAGATACAATTGCGATTTCTGTTAATAAAAAAATTAAA
>JAGAUG010000001.1 GCA_017828935.1 Oscillospiraceae bacterium
AATTAATTAGTGAATAAAAATAAATATTTTAAAATTTTAATATCGACAAGTTTGTTTTGTAGTTTGGCTATAAACGTTTTGGCGAAGTCTCCTGGAAATTATTTAGATAAAGATTCTATAGTTGAAATTAAGGCTGAGGAACTGGTTCCCAAAACTTTAGAAATAATCTATCCGGAAAAAATAGAAACTATAAAAGAAGATACGATTTATATAGCTGGAACTTCTAATCCTAGTGAGCCTCTATATGTTAATAATCAAGAAATAGTTGATAGGGCTTCGAACGGGATGTTTGAAGTAGTACTTTCGTTACCTCAAGACGGAAAATATGAATGTGTTTTTAGTCAGGGAGATGTAACGAAAAAGGTTCCGGTTTTTAAAAATATAGCTGTTGATAAAGTTTATGATAACTTTGCTTGGGAAAGGCCAATTTTAAAAAATAAATTTTTATTAGATGGACACATGTTTCCGGATCAAAATATAATATCAAAAGACAAGAAAATAAAACTTACTTGTCTTGCTCCGTCTGGAGCAAGTGTTACAGCTGAATTTTGTGGCGTAACTTTTAACTTAAAACAAGAAAGAGCAACGGAGGAGACGGGAGTTTCTGCTAGATATAGTTTAGATATTAATCTTTCAGATTCTTTAGAAGACGGAAAAACATATGATTTAGGAAATGTTATCTATAAAGTCGACTTTGAAGGAGAAGTTGCAGAAAAAAAGTCTTGGGGAAAGATATACTATACAGATAAAAAAACACCTGATTTTGCTAGAGTTTCTTGGGGATATGGGATACTAAGAGACGCTCCTGATTGTAATGAAAATGGAGTTGTTTCGATGTTAAAAAAAGGAATTACGGATAAAATTATTGGAGAAGAAAAAGATTTTTATCAGCTTGGTTGTGGAAGATGGATTGGAAAAAAATTTGTTGAACCGGTTTTTGGAAATATAAATTTAAATAATAAAATAACAGGCGTTGGGTTTAATCGAAGTGAAAGATCAGAAATATTATCTCTAAAAGGCAACTGTGCTCCTGTTTTTACTTCTGGTCTAACAGAGGATAAATTAATTATAAAATTGTCTTCTACAGATGGAAATTTAGATTTATCTTCTCTTTCTGGTAAGAGTGAATTATTTGAAGAAGTAGTTGCAGAAAACAAAGAAAATTATTTAGAGTTAATTTTTAGTTTAAAATCCGATAATTCTCTTTGGGGTTATAATATAGAATTTAACGAAGATACTACGTTTATATATCTTAAAAAAAGACCTGAATTATCAAAAAGCAGCTTAAAACCGCTAGAAAATATAACGGTTTTGGTTGATGCTGGTCATGGAGGTAGCGACCCAGGGGCGATTGGTTTAGTTGGCGAATTAGGTGGAGGAAAAGAAAAAGATATTAACTTAGCTAACGCCTTAGCTGTAAAAAATAGATTGATTTCGCTCGGAGCAAGAGTTGTTTTAACAAGAGATAAAGACGAATATGTTTCTCTTAGCGACAGAGCAGTTCTTATCGAAGAAACAAAACCAGATTTTGTTATAGTTCTTCACGCAGATGTAAAAGAAAATAAAGATACTAATGGATTAATAGTTCATTGTACAGGCGATAATAAATTTTCGAAGCCGTTTTCGACTATGTTAGCTGATATTGCTTCTGAGTATACAGAGAGAAAAAATTGCGGAGCTAAGATTACAAATTTTTATGTTTCGAGAAATACGTTTTGTCCGACAGCGTTTATAGAAGCCGGGTTTTTAACTAATTTTACTGAAGCGTCTCAAATGTTTACTTCAGAGCAAGTTTTTGATCTAGCTAACGCTGTTGGCGACTCAATAATTAAATATTTATCTGAATAAAATAAATTAAAATAAATTTAATTATTTATTTTGTTGGCGCTTTAGTTAACTTGTTTGTTAATAAAAGCGCCAATATTTAGTATTTATAAATTATAAATAAAATAGAGGTTTGGGCTATGACGATAGACGAGATAAAATTAAGAATATTAAAATTAAGAGAACTAATAAATTATCATAATAATAAATATTATTTATTAGATTCTCCAGAGATAGAAGACAGCGAGTTCGATAAATTATTAAACGAATTAGAAAATTTAGAAAAAAAATATCCAATGTTTTATGACGAAAATTCTCCAACGGTTCGAGTTGGAGGTGAATCGAGCTCTTTGTTTGAGCCGGTTGAACACAAAATTCAAATGGGTAGTTTACAAGACGTTTTTGAACTAGAAGAAATATATAAATTCGACGAAAGAATAAGACAAACAATAGAAAATCCTGAGTATGTTGTTGAGCCTAAAATAGACGGTCTTTCAGTTTCGTTAGAATATAAAAACGGGATTTTTTTTCGAGGTTCAACTCGAGGAGATGGTTTTATTGGAGAAGATGTTACTAATAATATAAAAACTATAGTTGATGTTCCGTTGAAGTTGCCTGTTGAAATTGATTTAGAAGTTAGAGGCGAAGTTTATATGCCAAGACGAGTGTTTTTTGATATTATTAAAAAACAAGAACTGGGCGGCGAAAAAGTTTTTAAAAACCCTAGAAATGCGGCAGCGGGGTCGCTCAGACAAAAAGATTCTAAAATTACAGCTAGAAGACGGCTTAGTATTTTTGTTTTTAATATTCAACAAATTATTGGGCTAGATATAAAAGATCACAAAACCGCGCTGGATAAACTCAAAGATTGGGGTTTTAAAGTTATCTCGTCATATAAAGTTTTTAACTCGATCGAAAAAGCGATCGAAGAAATAAATAAAATAAATCTAGAAAGAAATAAATTTGAATTTGATATCGACGGAGCAGTTATAAAGCTAAATAATTTAAATCAAAGAGAAATATTGGGTTCTACTTCGAAATTCCCGAGATGGGCAGTTGCTTTTAAATATCCGCCAGAAGAAAAGACAACAAAATTACTCGATATAGAAATTAATGTCGGACGAACTGGTGTTCTTACTCCAACAGCTGTTTTTGAGCCAATTCTTTTGGGTGGTACTACAGTTTCAAGAGCAGTGTTGCATAATCAGGATTTTATTAACCAAAAAAAAATAGGCCTTGGAGATATAATAGCTGTTAGAAAGGCTGGAGATATTATTCCTGAAGTTGTCTTTGTTAAAGAGCATTCTGAAAATTCTAAAGTTTATAATATACCAAAAACCTGTCCGTCTTGTAACTCAAATATTTTTATCGAAGATGTAGCCTACAGATGTAATAATCCAAATTGTCCAGCTCAGTTAGAAAGAAATATTATACATTTTGTTTCCAGACCTGCGATGGATATTTCAGGACTAGGAGAGTCTTTAATAAAAAAAATGCTAGAATATAAAATAATAAATTCTATATCAGATTTATATTATTTAACAAAACAAGACTTGCTTAAGATACCTAGAACTGGCGAAAAATCAATAGATAATCTTTTAAAATCTATCGAAAATTCAAAAGATAATAGTTTAGATAAATTAATTTTTGGCCTAGGAATCAGAGGAGTCGGAAAGCAAGCTTCAAAAGACTTAGCAGACAGATTTCTTGATATCGAAAATTTATTTATAATAAATAAAGACGATATATTAAATATAAACGGTTTCGGAGCGACGACAGCTCAAAATATAATCGATTATTTTTTATTAGCTCAAACAAGAGAAACGATAAATAAATTAAAACAAGCTGGTGTTAATACGATTCAAAAATCGCCTCTTAATATAATTAACCAAAAATTAAAAAATACAAGATTTGTTATAACTGGAACTTTTGAGTCTTTAACTAGAAACCAGCTTCAAGATAAAATTAAGAGTCTTGGAGGAGTTGTTACAGAAACAGTTTCAAAAAAAACAACTCATATTTTAGTTGGAGAGTCACCTGGTAGTAAACTCAAAAAAGCTCAAGATCTTAATATAAAAATATTAACAGAAAAAGATTTAAATTTATTGTTTGGATAATATTATAAAAAAATACAGGAAGTAGATTTTATGAGAAATTTTGTTCACCTGCATTTACACAGTGAATATAGCTTACTCGACGGAGCTTGTCGGTTAGATAATCTAATCGAAAAAATAAAAATATTAGGTCAACCGGCAGTCGCAATTACAGACCACGGTGTCATGTACGGGACGATTGATTTTTATAAAAAAGCAATCAAAGCTGGAATAAAACCTATTATTGGCTGTGAAGTTTATGTCGCTAGAAGAAGTCGGTTTGATAAAGAATTTAAGTTAGATAACAAATCTTATCATCTTACTCTTTTGTGTAAAAATAACAAAGGCTACGAAAATTTAATAAAGCTTGTTTCTTTAGGATTCAAAGAAGGATTTTATAATAAACCGAGAGTAGATAAAGAATTAATTTTAAAATATAGCGAAGGGCTTATTTGTCTTTCTGGATGTGTTGGTGGTGAAGTTGCTAGTTTAATCAGAGATAAAAATTTTGATAAAGCTAAAGAGACAGCTTTGTTTTATAAAAATATATTTTGTGAAGACTATTATATAGAAATACAAAATAATCAAGATGATAAAGAAAGTCAGGATATAAAAAATCAATTAATAAAATTATCTAAACAAATAGACGTTAAACTAGTAGCGACTAATGACGTTCATTATATAAATAAACAAGATTCAAAGATGCACCGGGTTTTGATGGCGATTCAAACCGGATCGACTCTTGATGAACTAAAACTTGATTTTGGTAGCGACGAATTTTATGTAAAGTCTACCGACGAGATGATTGATTTATTTAAAGATACTCCCGAAGCTATTGATAACACTCTCGAGATAGAAAGCAAGTGTAACGTTGATTTTGAATTTGGAAAGATAAAATTGCCAAAGTTTTTTATCGACGGAGTTTTGGATAATAATAAATTTTTTAAAGATCTATGTTATAAAGGTCTTTATAATAGATACGGAAAAAATGTTTCAAAAGAAATTTTAGATAGATTAGAATATGAAATATCTGTTATAGAAAAAATGGGCTATATAGATTATTTTTTAATAGTCTATGATTTTGTTAGATTTGCGAAAGAAAACGATATTCCAGTTGGGCCGGGGAGAGGTTCGGGTGCGGGAAGTATCGCAGCGTATTGTATCGAAATAACAGATATAGATCCGATAAAATATAATTTATTATTCGAAAGATTTTTAAATCCTGAGCGAATTAGTATGCCGGATTTTGATATAGATTTTTGTTACGAAAAGCGCCAAAAGGTAATCGACTATGTTATCAAAAAATACGGCGAAAACCACGTTGCTCAAATTATAACGTTTGGAACTATGGCGGCAAGGATGTCTATAAAAGACGTTGCTAGAGCGCTTGGAATCTCTTATCAGGTTAGTGATATGGTTTCGAGAGCCGTCCCAACTGAGCTCGGAATTAATATAAATAAAGCCCTTGAAGTTTCTGTTGATTTTAAAAATTTATATAACGAAAACGACGAAATAAAAGAGCTTATTGATATGGCTAAAAATATCGAAGGGATGCCAAGACATACGTCAACACACGCAGCAGGAATTGTTATAACTAAAAATCCTGTAGATACTTATGTGCCTCTCCAAAAAGTTAATGATTCTGTTATGACGCAATATACGATGAGTAACTTAGAAGAGCTTGGGTTACTTAAGATGGATTTTTTAGGGCTTAGAACTTTAACTGTTATAGCTGACGCTGAGAAGATGATCAAAAAAATTTCGCCAGATTTTGATATAAAAAAAATATCATATCAAGATACACAGGTTTTTAAGATGCTCTCGTCTGGTCAAGGCTCAGGAGTGTTTCAATTTGAATCTGGTGGGATGAAACAAGTCTTGATGGGCCTTAAGCCAGAAAGCCTTGAAGATATAATAGCAGTTATTTCGCTTTATCGTCCTGGTCCGATGGAATCGATTCCGAGATATATTGAGTGTAAGAATAATCCAGATAAAATAACTTATAAACATGAGCTATTAGAAGATATATTGAAAGTTACATACGGTTGTATTGTTTATCAAGAACAAGTAATGCAAATTTGTCGAAAGTTAGCGGGCTATTCTTACGGTAGAGCTGATTTAGTTAGACGAGCGATGTCTAAAAAAAAGTCTGATATTATGGAACAGGAGCGAAAAAACTTTGTTTACGGAGCAACAAAACAAGACGGATCAATAGAGTGTGTTGGAGCTATAAGTAACGGTGTGCCTGAAAAGATTGCTCACGAAATATTCGACGAGATGAGTAGCTTTGCTTCGTACGCGTTTAATAAATCTCACGCAACAGCTTACGCGGTTTTATCTTACCAGACAGCTTATTTAAAATATTACTTTCCAAAAGAATTTTTAGCGGCGATTTTAACTAGTGTTTTAGATAATACAAATAAGATTTTAGAATACATAGAAGAGTGTTCTAGATTAAATATAAAAATAACGCCTCCAGATATAAATACAAGTAATGTTGGATTCACTGTTTTTGGTAATAATATTAATTTTGGATTAGTAGCGATAAAAAACGTTGGAAGAGGATTTATAAACGAGCTTATAAAAGAACGCGAAAAAAACGGTTTATTTAAGTCTTTGGGTGATTTTTGTTCTAGATTAAAATTAGGAGTTAATAAAAAAAATTTAGAAAGCCTAATAAAAGCCGGAGCGTTTGATAGTCTTCACAAAAGTCGAAAATCGATGCTAAATAAATTCCCTGAGATAATAAATAATATTCAACACAAAGATAAAGTGATGTTAGAAGGTCAAATTAGTTTATTCGAAAGTTTAGATAATAATAAAAAAAATAATATAGAATATTTTATTGACGAAACGGATGAATTTTCAGTTAACGAAAAACTAACGATAGAAAGAGAAGTTTTGGGACTATATATTTCAGGTCACCCGCTAGATAAATATCAAGATATATTATCAAGTAATAAATTTTTAAATTTAATTTTAATAAATAAAAATAATAATATTAAAGATAAATCGCTTGTTAAAGTTATAGGAGTAATTAGCGCTGTTGAAAACAAGACAACTAGAAACGGAAACAAGATGGCGTTTATTATTATAGAAGACAAAACTGCGAATATAGAGCTTTTAATTTTTTCGAATATTTTAGAAAAATATAAAAAAATTCTAGTTGAAGAAAACGTTATTATAGTCGAAGGAACTCTTAGCAAAAGTGAGGATACAGAACCTAAAATATTAGTTAATAAAATAATTTTAGCGAGTGAATATAAAGAGAGTAATAATAGTTTAGCTAAAAATAATATAAAAAATATAAATCTAAAAAGAAAAGGGCTTTATTTAAAAATAAATAACAAAGAATCTAAAGAGATGAAAAAAAGTCAGGTGCTTTTAGAAATATTTGAAGGTCAAACACCTGTTTATATATTTTTTAATGATATAAAAAAGCTTTGTATTGCTCCGCAAAAACTTTGGGTTGACGTTAATAATACGATGATTAAAGAACTAAAAAATATTTTAGGCGACGAAAACGTTGTTTTTATTGAATAAAATAAAATAAATATAAATATATAAAAATTATAAATCTAGGAGAATTTGACAGATGAGAAAAAAATTAAAGATAATATTTTTATATCTAAGTTTATTAATTATTTTTATTGTTTTTTTATTTTTTGGATTAAGAATAAAATGGTTTAATAATATTTTAGATTATTTTAATATAATAACTATACAAGAAAATAAATATCAAGATACAGATCTTGTAATTACGGCGATAAACGTCGATCACGGAGATAGCTTGTTGATAAACTCGAAAGATAATAAAAATAATAGACACTTTGCGCTTGTTGATACAGGGACTGCAAGACATTCTCAAAAAGTTATTAAATGTCTTAATAAAAACAAAATTAAAAAATTAGATTATATAATAATATCTCATATGCACAGTGACCATATGGGTGGTCTTTCGGAAGTTTTAAAAGAAGTTGATGTCGACGAAATAGTATTACCGAATTATTTTAAAGTAAAAAGTCAGTTGATTAGAAGTAATAAAGTTCGAAAACTTATTAAGAATAAAAATATTAAAATTAAAAATATAAAGCCAGATACAAAGATTTTAATTGGAAGTGCTGAATTTAACGTTTTGTACCCAATCGTTAAAGAAAAACAGAAATTACCTAAGGATTTAAATAATTCGTCGATTGTTGGAATTTTAAAATATAATGAATTTAAGATGATGTTTACTGGTGACGCAACAACAGAGATCGAAGAAAAAATTATTAAAAATTATAAACAAAATAAAGTCCGGTGTAATATTTTAAAACTAGCTCACCACGGGAGTCAGACTTCTTCGTCGTTAGATTTTTTGAGTTATATAAAACCAAAATATGCTGTTGTTTCGTCGGGATATGATCGAGATATTTTATATCCTCATCAAGATATAAAAAATCGATTATTAAAATTAAAAATTAATTATTATAATACGAGAACTAACGGGGATATTATAATCGCAGTTGATCAAAAGAATTATAAAATATATACAGAATTTAATAAATAAAAAATTCTAGTTCTATAATAATTTATTGCTGTTTGTTATAAACAAATATAGACAAAAAAATTAATACGAAATAATCGAACGAACTATAAATTAGCAAATTTTATTTTTATAAAAAAATGCAGTTTAAACTATAAAAAAGATTAATGCGCCGGTATTTGATATATTGATATAAATGAAGAACATAGGTAATGATAAGTGATATAAATATTTTATAAGCTAGAGGATTAGCAAAAAATTATAGTGTTTTATTTTATGAAAGCAAAAAAATAATATTATATCTTGTTGAATTATCGTAAGAAAATTTTTTATGAGAATGTCGTGTATTGATAATTATGAATGTTGACAAAAAAGTCATAATATGATAAAATACTGGTATGAAAAAAGCAAAAGAAGTAGTTGGTAGAAGATGTCCTATTTGTGGTAAAGTAGAAAATCAGGTGAATGCAGGAAAGAATCGTTCGGGAACACAGAAGTGTTTTTGTAATGATTGCAAAAAATACTACACTCTTAACCCAAAAACACGAGAATACCCCGAAGAAATTCGTCAGCAGGCAATAAAAGCGTTTTACGCAGGAGTAAGTGGTCGGGAAATTGGAAGGATGTTTGGGTTTAGTAAGGCCAATGTTTATAATTGGATTAAAAAAAATTCAAATAAAACTGAAAATATAAAATAAAATTATATCAGTATTTTGGGTTTATAAAAAATAAGAATGTCGAAATAATATATCGAGTAAGAAAAGAGAAAAATAAAATTGTTTTTCTCTGTTTTATTTTATTATAATATGAGCTATTTGACCGAAGTCCTTTTAGTTGATTTATTGAATCATAAATATTTTTGTGGTATAATATAATCTATATTTAATTTGATTATTAATTTTATGTTATAGAGATTTTTATTAATTGTTTTAGGAAGTGTTTATGAAAGTTGCTGTTATTGGTTCTAGATTAGCTGTTGATTTAAGTTTTGAAAGAATTCTAGAAAATCTTCCAAAAGATTGTCAAGAATTAGTAAGCGGAGGTTCAGGGGCAGTTGATTTGATGGCTGAAGCTTTAGCTAAAAAACAAAATTTAAAGCTCAAGTGTTTCTTGCCCGAATATGAAAAATATGGTAAGTGTGCACCTTTGGTAAGAAATATAAAAATTATAGAATATAGTGATTTAATAATAGCTTTTTGGGATAACATATCGCATGGGACTAAGTTTGTTATAAAAGAAGCTCTGAAAAGAAATGTTCCTGTAAAAACAATTTATATTAAGTCCAAAAATTCTATTTTAAAATAAATTGACATAGAATAAATATAATCATATTTGAAATATTAATATTTAAATTTAAATTTTGGGAAGGGGTTTTTTTATTGAGTAATCGAGATGACACAAAAAAGTTTGGTTTGTTTACAGTCGTAATGATGATTGTTGGAGTTGTTATTGGCTCAGGAATTTTTTTCAAGAGTAGTACTATTTTGGTTGCAACAAATGGCAGTATTATTTTAGGAATAGCAGTGTTTTGCGTTGCAGCTATAAGTATTATTTTTGGTAGTTTAACTATTGCGCAACTAGCGGCAAGGACAGAAGAAACAGGAGGACTTATATCTTACGCAACAAACGAAATTAGTCCTTATGCAGGATGTGTATTTGGGTGGTATCATTTTTTCTTGGCTTACTCAGCAACGGTCGGAGTTGTTGGTTGGATAGCTACGATTTATATCGAGTCTGTTTTTGGTTTAGATTTTTCGCTAGAACAAAGACTTTTAGCAACTTTTTTAGTTATTACTGTTTGTTGTTTAATTAATATATTTGCTTCGAAAGTAGCGTCGTTATTTCAAACGTCAGCAGCAATTATAAAATTAATACCACTTATTTTAATAGCGATTTTAGGATTTGTTTTTGGTGATTTTGATAATTTTGCAACAACAACTGGACAAATTGTTGAAGGACAAAAATTAGGTTGGTTTTCTGCGATATGTCCAATTGCTTTTGCTTATGAAGGTTGGATAGTTGCGACGACATTAACTCATAAGATAAAAAATCCAGCCCAAAACTTGCCAATAGCCTTGATTTTATCGCCGTTAGTTATTTTAGTTGTTTACATAGCCTATTTTGTTGGTATCAGTCTTTATGTTGGTCCAGAACAGATGATGGCTATGGGAGAGTCACATATGCTTTACGCAGCTACTAATTTATTTGGAGCGTTTGGAGGAAAACTTGTTGTTGTTGCAGTTTTAATTTCGGTTTTAGGGACTTTAAACGGAAATACGATGGCTTTAGTTCAGTTGCCTTATTCTTTATCGCTTAGGGGGATGTTTCCGAAATCAGATAAGTTTTCTAAGATAAACAAAAAATTTGATTCTCCAGTTGCTTCAGGTTTACTTGGTTTTTTTGTTTCTTGTATTTGGCTTATCTTAAATTACATAGACAAAAAATATCAAATATTAGGTAATTCAGATATTTGTGAAGTAGTAGTAGTAGTTCATTATTTGTTATGTATAATGCTATATGTTAAAGTTATACAACTTACAAAAAATAAAGAAATCGAAGGGGTATTCAAAGGTTATATTGCTCCTATTATGGCTATAGTTGGTTCGGGAGTAATGTTATTTGGAGGCTTGCAAAGTCCTACGTTTATATATATGTTCGTTGTTTGTATACTAGTAATTTTAAGCGCTCTATTATTTTGGAGCAAGGCAAGCAAAAAAATTTAAAAATTTAATATTTTTTATTATTAGAAAGGTCAGTAAATAAAGATGAAAGTATTAATAGAAACTTCAGCTAGACATGTTCATCTAACAGAAAAAGATATGATAGCTTTATTTGGTGAAGGGGCGAAGCTTTCGATAAAAAAAGAACTTTCTCAACCGGGTCAATTCGCTAGTAACGAAAGAGTAACTTTGGTTGGGCCTAAAAGATCGATTGAAAACGTTATTATAATTGGTCCGGTTAGATCTAAATCTCAAGTAGAAATATCTTTAACAGACGCAAGATCTTTAGGAGTAAAAGCTCCGGTAAGATTATCTGGAGATATTAAAGATTCAGGGTCGTGTAAGTTAGTTGGACCAGCGGGAGAAGTGGAACTTAGTGAAGGGGTTATTATAGCTAAGAGACATATACACATGAGATCTCAAGAAGCGAAAGCCCAGGGTCTTAAAGACAATGATCAGGTGATGATTAAATTAGAAACCCAAGACAGGTCTTTGATATTTGATGATGTTATTATAAGAGTTGATGATAATTTTAATTTAGCGATGCACATAGATACAGACGAAGCTAACGCTGCTGGGTGTGTTTGTGGGATGTTTGGTGAAATTATAAAAAAATAAATATAAAATAATATTTTATTGATATCTGGTAAGATTTGAAATATAAAAAAATAGAATTTGTTTTTGATAATTTAGTAAAAAAATCTAGAGTTTTTTTATTTAATTATGATTAATATTAACTTAGGGATATGAAATTTTTAGATAACAAGAAAAATAGAGATAAAATATGTTTTTTATCTATTGATTTTTTAAATCAGATTGTTTATAATATCTTTAAGTTGATATTATATTTTTTTCTAGTGTGATATCTGACTGATTGACAATACTGTAAAATTTTAAGGTGGTTTTATTTATGATTAATAAATTATTTTTTAAAAAAATTAAGTTTGTAGTAGTTCCAGTTTTGTTTTTGACTACTTGTTTTATAATGAGTTCTTTTGGGTTTGCGGCGGAGCCTGAATTTGTTGCACAAGGAAATTATGTTAGTATAGGAGCTGGTTTAGGTTATCTTGCTGCAGCTTTTGCTATCGCAGCTGGTTCAGTTGGTGCTGGGTTTGCTGTTGCTTCTTCGGCTCCTGCGGCTTTAGGCGCTTTTAGCGAGAACCCATCAGCTTTTGGTAAAACAATTGTTTTTGTTGCTTTAGGCGAAGGTGTAAGTATCTTATCTTTTATCGTTGCTATGATGATTGTTAATAATTTAGCTTAGATTTAAAAATTTTGGTATTATTTATTAACGGTGTTATTTTATGAAGTTTTTTTTAATAAGTGATAATCTAGATAGTTGTAGGGGCTTTAGATTAGCTGGGATCGAAGGTGTTGTCGTAAGCGACAAAGAAGAGTTGATGGAAAATATAAATAAGTGTTTAAAAGATCCAAGTATTGGAATAATTTTAATAACAGAAAAGTTAGTTTCGTTGGAATACGAAAAAATTTATGACCTGAAGTTAAAACACACAAAGACGCTAATAGTTGAAGTTCCGAGTCCTGGAGCGTCGTTTCAGATGACAGACTCAATAACCAGATATATAAGAGAAGCTATCGGGATCAAAATTTAATTTATAAATTCTAAGTTTGAGGTATTAACTATGAGTACAACAGAGCAAAAGCTTAGGAAGATAGAAGAGATAATTTTAGAAAAAGCGAATTCAAAGGCTGATGATTTGATTTTTAAAGCAATGACTCAAAAAAATGAGTTACTCGAAGAAAAAGAGATAGAAGTTTTACAAAAAAAATATAAAGAAATCAATAAAGAAACAACAGAAATTAGAAGAAAGACTACACAATATATTTCTGATTTTGAGATAAAAAACAAGAGACAGTTGCTTTTAAAAAGAGACGAATTTTGTAATCAAATTTTTGAAAATGTTTTTGTTAAGCTTTGTAATTTTACTAAAACAGATGATTATTCTAAGATGTTTGAAAAAAAATTAAGCGAATTGAGACTAGAAAATATATCAGATATAGTTTTTTATATTAAATCTGATGACCAGATTTTGTGTGATTTAATTAAGAAAAAATTTGGAGAGAGTTTAAAAATAAAACAAGATGTTGATATAAAAATAGGTGGTCTTAAGATAGTTAATAAAAATACAGGTCTTTGTCTTGACGAAACTTTAGATACAAAGTTAATGGATCAAAGATCTTGGTTTTATTCTAACGCGCAGTTGTTAGCTTATTAAATTATAAATATTAAATTTAAATATTTTTTTGAGGAGATATTTGATAATGAATCAATCAAATATAGCGCCAACAAAAGGAAATTTATTAAATATAAAACGGACTTTGTCGCTTTCGCAACTTGGATTTGACTTATTAGACAAAAAACGAAATATTTTAATAAGAGAGATGATGTTGTTAATTGACAAGGCGAAGCAAATTAAAGACGAAATAGAGTCGACTTATTCGAGCGCTTATCTTAGCTTACAAAAAGCCAATATAGCTCTCGGGGTTTGTGAAGATATAGCCAACGGGATCAGCATTGAAGAAGGGATAGAAATATCTTTAAAGAGCGTTATGGGCGTTGATATTCCTTCGGTTGATATAAAAAATAAAGATGTTGATGTTTGTTACGGTCTTCATTCGACTAATTGTCAATTTGATGAAGCTTTTATGTCTTTTCACAAAGTTAAATTATTGACTATTAGGATGGCAGAAATCGAAAATAGTGTATATAGAATAGCTGTAGCGATAAAAAAAACACAAAGTAGAGCTAACGCACTTAGCAATATTATTATTCCGAATTTTTCGAGTAGTGTTAAATATATAACTGACGCTTTAGAAGAAAAAGAAAGAGAAGAATTTTCTAGGATGAAAGTTTTAAAAAACAAGAAAGTTTAGTTAAAATCGCCTGCTAATTATTGTGGGCGATATTTTAGATATAATTTTTTGAAATTTTTTAATATAAATAGTATTTATATTTTGTTTTTGGAAATTATATTATTAAAAAAATATATAGAGAGTGATAAATAGATGATATATTTAGATAATGCTGCGACGACGAAGATATTACCGGATGTTTTAGACGAGATGATGATATATCTAACAGAAGAGTACGGGAATCCGTCTAGTTTTTATGATTTAGGTCAAAGAAGTAAGATAGCGATAAATAAAGCTCGAGATATAATTGCTGAGTCGATTGGAGCGAAATCTGACGAAATTTATTTTACTTCTTGTGGGACAGAGTCTGATAATTGGGCGATAAGGGGAGCAGCATATCTAGGAAAAAAGCAGGGAAAGAATCATATAATTAGTTCTGAGTTTGAGCACCACGCGGTTTTACATACTTTGGAGTCTTTAAAACAAGAAGGCTTTGAGATAACGCTCTTACCAGTAACTAGTGACGGATTTGTTGATTTAGAAAAATTAAAATTAGAAGTAAGAGATACTACTTGTTTAGTAACTATAATGTTAGCTAATAACGAAATAGGAACGATCCAGCCTATAGAAAAAATAAAAAAAATCTGTGAAGAAAAAAATATTTTATTTCACACAGACGCTGTTCAAGCCGTTGGAAAGATAAAAATAGATGTAAAAGAACTTGGGGTAGATATGTTGTCTATTTCGGGTCACAAGATTCATGCTCCAAAAGGAGTTGGAGCGCTTTATATAAAGTCAGGAATCAAGTTACCGAGTTATATACACGGCGGGGGTCAAGAACGAAATAAAAGAGCTGGGACTGAGAACGTAGCGTCTATTGTAGGTTTTGGTAAGGCTGTTAAAATAGCGATAGATAAGATGAGCGAAAATAATAAATATGTTTTAAATTTAAGAAATCAGTTGATAGATTATATTTTAGAAAAGATACCGGCGACGAAATTAAACGGCGACAAACAAAAGAGATTACCGGGAAATATAAATATATCGTTCGAAGGTATCGAAGGAGAGTCTATTTTATTGATGTTAAGAAAATACGAGATTTGTGCCTCTACTGGTTCGGCTTGTACTTCGGGGTCGCTCGATCCTAGCCACGTATTATTATCTATTGGGTTATCTCATGAGATGGCTCACGGTTCGATAAGGTTTACGATTTCGGAGCTTAATACACAAGAAGAGATAGATATAGTAAAAAAAGTCTTACCGGATATTATAAAAAAACTTAGAGAGATGTCGCCTATTTGGAAATAATAAAATAATAAAAAATTTTTTTAAAAAAAAGAAAGGAATTTTAACAGATGCAATATAGCGATAAAGTTATGGATCATTTTTATAATCCTAGGAATATAGGGACGATAGAAGATCCTGACGGGGTTGGGGAAGTTGGGAACCCAAAATGTGGAGATATAATGAAGATGATGATAAAAGTTGACAACGGTGTAATATCAGATATAAAATTCAAGACGTTTGGTTGTGGGGCTGCGATAGCAACAAGCTCGATGGGAACGCAGATGATAAAGGGAAAGACTTTAAAAGAAGCTTGGAATATTAGTAATAAAGCCGTTGTTGAGGCTTTGGACGGACTTCCGCCAGCTAAAGTTCACTGTTCTGTATTAGCTGAGCAAGCAATAAAAGAAGCTATTAAAGATTACTGTAAAAAAAATAATTTAGATTATAAGTCTTTGGTTGCTGATATATAAATTGTTTGAGAAATTTTGGTTGTTTTATTAAAAAAATATTGTTTTTTAATAAAACTATTGATTTTTATAAGTATACTGTGTTATAATATAATTAAGTTCTAGATTATTCGATAATATGTAGTTTTTATAATCCAACAGTTTATAATTAGGGAATTTTACTCTTATAGTGGAATGCAGACCTCCCATTGAATTGGAAGAAGGGAGCAAGAATCTATAAGGTGGATACCCACCTATCTTTAGATGGGTTTTAATTACACTACATAGCGATAATTTAGGACTTTTTTAAATTAAATATTTAAGTAAAATTCTATCCCCCGAGCTTAAGGGGGATTTTTTAGATTTTAAATCTAAAATTCTTAAAAATAAAATTTGACAAGAATATTTTCTGGATTTTCGGCACTCCGGCGCCGAGAATTCTTAAATTTAAAATTCTTAAAAATAAAATTTGACAAGAAAAAAAATTTTTGATATAATAAAAACAAAGAAAAGATCATTAGGGTTATTTGAAACTAATCTTTGTGGTTAATTACTATAAAAATAATATTGATGTTTACTTGGTGTTCAATTATTGTTACATCAGTAAGCATCATTTTTATTATGTAAATAACTAACCGTTTTAAAAGACCAGTTATTTTTTTCTTCATTCGGACATCACCTCCAAACTTCCTAAAATCAATATAACTGTGAAGTTGGGGATGTCCCACAAAGATTAATAACCCTATTTTTTTAATCTTTTCTTTGGCGAATTCTATTATATATTATTTTTATTCGCCTGTCAATTTTTAAGTAAAAAATTTATAAAAACTTTAGATTTGACAAGAATATTTTCTGGGTTTTCGGCGCTCCGGCGCCGAGAATTCTCAAATCTAAAATTCCGATGAGACAAGATGATAGTGTTAATAAGCCTTTATCAATCGTTTCGGCTTTTAAAAAATAATTATTTTTTTGTTGATAAGAATAAATTTTATAAAGATAGTATAAGTTAGTTATATTATCTTTTTTAATTCTAGATTCTAGATATAAAATTTTACTAAAAAAAATTTTATAAAAACACTTGATTTATAACAAAAAATATATTATAATAAATATTAGAACAAGACAAGTCCTCAAAAAATCTACCCTCAGCCCAGCTCAATTATAAATTTTGTCTCTCTTGAGATCAAGAGAGAAGGCGCGAAGCGCCAGAGTGATTGAAAAATTTTAATTATTAATTCAGGAGGAAATTTTTATGTATTTTATAAAAAAATTAAATAATTTAAAAAATAATTTAGGATTTAATTTACCAAAATTTGGTACGGGGGGGGTACTAGTAGATATAAAAATATAATAATTTTTATTATATTTTTACTAAGTATTAGTATTCGGTCTTTTGGAGATATTACATATGACTCTAACGGATATGCAAAAGAGAGTGATGGAACTATAATAAGTTATCAGCCAGCGACGCAAGTTCAAGAAGGAGATGCGACTTATCCAGATTATGTAGGTTATTACAAAATAGAAAACGCAGGAAATCTATATTGGTTCGCTGATCAGGTAAATAACGGCAATACTAGTATTAACGCGATATTAACAGAAGACATAACTATAAACAGCGACGAAGTTATGGATGCTATAAAAGAAGCAGATGGAGCTGATAATTTAGGAAAAGCTTTAAGTTGGACGCCGATCGGAAAAGATTATAGTAATAGATATACAGGGATTTTCGAAGGAAATAATAAAACGATTAGCGGGCTATATTTTAATAACGATAACCAATATTACGTAGGATTGTTTGGGTATGTTCAAAACGGAACTATTAAAGACGTAGGAGTAAAAAACTCTTATTTTAAAGCTAGAGACTACGTCGGAGGACTGATTGGTAATTTTGATGTTTCTGGAACCGGAGAAGGAAAAGTAAGTGGAAGTTATAGTAGTGAGTGTACAGTAACAGGTACGAGTGATTTTGCTTCTGTCGGAGGACTGATTGGTAATTTTTCTGTTTCTGGAACCGGAGAAGGAAAAGTAAGTGGAAGTTATAGTAGTGAGTGTACAGTAACAGGATCTGTTTATGTCGGAGGACTGATTGGT
>JAGAUG010000036.1 GCA_017828935.1 Oscillospiraceae bacterium
ACGAAAAGAGCTTGATGACTTTGAAATCCTAAGCGGATTTTTTAACAACAAAACAACAGGTTCGCCTCTTTGTGTTATATTTAAAAATAAAAATATTAATTCTGAATTTTTTGAAAAAAATTTTAATAAACCAAGACCTTCAACAGCTGATTTAACTCTAGCTATAAGATATAATTTTAATAATGATTACAGAAGTGCTGGCCATTCTTCAGCTAGACTCACTGTTGGTCTTGTTTTTGCTGGTAATATTTGTTATCAGATTTTAAAACAAAAGTTTAATATTACAGTAGGCTCTCATATTATAAGTTTATATAAAAAAACTTCTGAGTCGCTAGATAAGAGTAATATTTCTAGGTCTTTGTTACATAGATTGTCATTAGAATACTTTCCAGTTATAAAAGACAACGATAAACAAATATATATTAATATTATAAAAAAATTAAAAAATAACGGGAATACTGCTGGAGGAAAGATCGAAACAGCTATTTTAGGGCTTCCAATAGGAATTGGCTCACCTATTTTTGATAATTTAGAATCTAAAATCGCTTCTTTACTTTTTTCGATTCCGGCTGTTAAGTCTGTTGATTTTGGCCTCGGAATAGATAAATTAGACGGATTTAGCGCTAACGACGAATTTTTTTTTGATAATAACTTGAATATAAAAACAAGAACTAATAATCATTGCGGGATCCTAGGAGGAATTTCTTCTGGAGAGCCAATAATTTTTCAAGTTGGGTTCAAACCAATAGCTTCTATTAGTAAAACTCAAAATACAATAGATTTAAATACAAAAAAAAATACTAGTATAAAAATAAATACTAACAACGATATCTCTCCTGTTATAAGAGCTGCTCCTATTGTTGAAGCAGCCGTTTCAATAGCTATTTTAGATTTATTTTATAATAAATATTAAAAAAATATATTAGGTGTATCACGAAAGTAGGTTAATCTTATGAAAAATAAAAACAAAAAATATATATTTATAATCTTGATTTTGTTTTGTATAATTATAGCTGAGCCTTTTATTTCTCTTCGTCTCGGAAATAAAGTTATTTTAAATAAAAATCAATATCAATCAATAAAAAATATTTCAGATAAGTACTTACGTCAAGAACGAGTTATTAAAAAATTAAAAAGAAATTTTTTATATGAAGTAGACGATAAAAAACTAAAAGAAGAGTCGCTCAGAGGCGCAATATATGGGTTCGATGACCCCTATACTGTTTATTTTAGTAAGAAAGAATTCGAAGATTTTTGGCAATCTGTAAATAATACGATGGTTGGAATTGGTGTTACTGTAAATCCAGATTATAATAATAATTTATTATTTATAAACGATGTAGTTTCAAGTTCGCCGGCCTTAGAAGCTGGTCTTAAACCCAATGATCAAATAATTGAAATTGACGGAAAACCTATTGATTTGAAAAAAAATTCTTTTGAAGAAATCGTTGGTAGTATTAGAGGCGAAGAAGGTACTGAAGTTAAATTAAAAATCTTACGCGAAAACAAACCACTAGAATTTAAAATAACAAGAAGAGAAATTAAACTTCCTAATTTGTATTCAAAGCAATTAGACGACGTTGGCTATATAAGACTTTTAGGCTTCGAAGCTCACGCAGGATCTGATTTTAAATCAGCTATTGAGCAATTTAAATCTAATAATATAAAAAAATTAATACTCGATTTGAGAGATAATCCTGGCGGTTTATTAGACGAAGCTCAAGCTATTTCTGATTTGTTTTTAGCCCCAAATACAGTTATAACTTATTTAAAAGACAATAAAAATAATAAAGACTATATTAAGGCTTCTTCAAAAACAACGCCGGTAAACTTACCTATTGTTTTAATCGTTAACCAAAACTCTGCGAGCGCTGCTGAGTTATTTACTGGAATGATGAAAGACTATAAACTAGCAACAGTAATCGGAACCACAACTTACGGTAAAGGTGTTGTTCAAAGTACAGTTCCGTTTAGCGACGGATCAGCTGTTAAATTAACAACGGCGGAGTACTTTACACCTAAAGGTCATAAAGTTAATGATTGCGGAGTTAAACCTGATATTGAGATGACTAAAGAAATAAACAAACAGCTTGAACAAAATATAGAAATCGATCTTTCTTCTTCTTTGTCGAATATATCAGAAGACGTTTGTGTCAAAAAAGCCTTAGAAATATTAAATAAATAAATTAAAAAATTCCAAAAAATCTAGCTTACTAGAAATTTTTTTAATTTCTCTAGTAAGCTAGATTTATTATTTTAGTATTTAATTCTATGTTTTTTATATAATTTAAATACTGCTATTCCAACTCCTGTTGACACCAAAATTATTAACATAATCGAA
>JAGAUG010000037.1 GCA_017828935.1 Oscillospiraceae bacterium
TGTTACCACATCTGAAATAGGATATACACCTGCAACAAACTCACCTGATGCATTTTTACTTTGATACTTACGAGTTCTTTCCAATGGTGATGTTATTGTTCTGCATGCTCTATCTGCAATATTTTCATTTCTCCGTTTAATATTTTCTTCTTTCCATTCCGCATTTTGTACAACTTCTGATGTTATTACGAACTGAACGGATTTCAAATGTTGCACTTTTACATCCCAAGGTTTATTTGAATTTTGAGAATTATCAGATACAGGCTTAGGAATTATATTTGACTCTAAAGACGACAAAATTTGTTTTGCTCGGGTTATAACTATATCTGGAATTCCTGCTAATTTTGAAACTTCGAGGCCGTAGCTCTTATCTGTGCTAGTTGGAACGATCCGATGTAAAAAAGTTATATCGTCTCCATTTTTCTTTACAGCAACACTGAAATTTTTTGTATTAGAAAGTCTATTAGGTAACTCAGAAAGTTCATGATAGTGAGTTGCAAATAAAGTTTTTCCCCCACCAAACTCATCAGATGCAATATGTTCTACGATTGCTTCGGCGATGCTCATCCCGTCGTAAGTAGAAGTTCCTCTTCCAATTTCGTCTAAAATAATTAAACTCTTAGGCGTCATATTATTTAATATATAAGCGATTTCTGTCATCTCGACCATAAAAGTTGACAAACCAGAAGACAAATCGTCTGAGAATCCGATTCTAGTAAAGATTCCGTCAACTACTCCAAGATGAGCAAAGCTAGCAGGAACAAAGCAACCTATTTGAGCCATCAAAACAATTAAAGCAACTTGTCTCATATATGTTGATTTTCCGGCCATATTTGGACCAGTAATAATAGATATTTTATTTGTTTTTAGATCAATATTTGTATCATTAGAAACAAATGGTGCGTTTTTTAGGAGCGACTCAACGATGGGGTGCCTACCTTCTTTAATATTTATGATATCTGAATTATCAACAATCGGTTTTATGTAATTATTTTTGGTAGCTATATTAGCAAACGAACAAATAACGTCAAGATGAGAAATTGCTGACGCAGTCTTTTGGATCCTAACACTGTTATTAGCGATATTATTTATAATTTTATTATATATTTCGATTTCTAAATTGATAACTATATCGCTAGCAGAAAGAATTTTTTCTTCGATAACTTTTAGCTCTTCGATTATAAATCGCTCACAGTTAGAAAGTGTTTGTTTTCTAATATAATTTTCAGGAACTTTATTTAAAAACGAATTTGAAATTTCTATGTAATATCCAAAAACTTTATTATATTTTATTTTTAAATTTTTGATTCCAGTTCTAGCTTTTTCGTCGGTTTCTATTTTTGATATATAATTTTTAGAATTTTTTAATATATCTCGATATTCATCAACAGAGATATTAAAGCCTTCTTTAATAATCTCGCCATCTCTTAAAAGTGCTGGTGGAGTTTCTGTTATTGCGTCGTCGATTAATTTATAAATATCTTCTAATAAATCTATTTGATTATTTAATTTTGTTAGCAAACTAGATTTTAAACTAGATAAAGCTTGTTTAAGTTTAAATATATTTTTTATAGTATATTTAAAAGACAAAAGCTCTCTCGGAGAAATCGTTTTAAATACAATTTTTGTCAATAGCCTTTCTATATCAAAGATCCCTGAAAAAGAATCAGTCAAATCTAATCTTGATAGAGAATTTTTTACAAGTTCTTCAACAGCATCTAATCGTTCGTTAATTACGACTGAATTAACTAAAGGTTGCTCAATATATTTTTTTATCATTCTCTTGCCCATTGGCGTTTTTGTCTTATCAAGAACACCCAGTAAAGATTTTTCTTATCTTGGTTTTTTATATCAGCAGTTATCTCTAGATTTTTTTTAGCAGCTAAATCTAAAGACATATACTGAGACTCTAAATAAAAATTGAGCGACGAAAGATTTTTAAAACAGGCTTTATAAGTAAAATTTAAATATTTTATAAGCGCTCCTAGAGCTATTATTGACGGCGAGTTGTTACTAAAAAAGCCTAGCTCAGAAAGTGTTTGTTTTTCGAAATATTCAAGTATATCTTGTGTTGATTTTTCGAGATCAAACTCAGACTCTTCAGATATATTAATAATTGCATTTAATTTTATTTTAATAAATTTTTTAATTAAATTATATTTTGAAATTTTAGAATTTGTTAAAATTTCACACGGAAAAAAAGACGAAAGCTCGTTGATTAATTTTCTTTCTAGATCTGTATTTTTTTGAGATTCTTTGTTTGTTATATCTGATATGAAAACTTCTCCGGTTGAAACATCACAAAAACAAACACCAAAACCTGAGTCATCAAAATATATCGAAGCTAAGAAATTATTTCTTTCGTCGTCTAACATATTTCCGTCGGTTACTGTCCCTGGAGTTATGACGCGAACTACGTCTCGTTTAACAAGGCCTCTTGTTTCGTTAGGATCTTCGAGTTGCTCACAAATGGCTATTTTATAGCCCTTGCTAATTAATTTAGAGATATAAGATTCGCTGCTAACGTAAGGAATTCCGCACATTGGAGCTCGTTGTTCTAAGCCGCAGTCTCGACCTGTCAGCGTTAGCTCAAGTTCTTTAGAAATTACTTTTGCGTCGTCAAAAAACATTTCATAAAAATCGCCTAGTCTAAAAAACAAGATATAGTCTTTATATTTATCTTTTATTTCAATGTATTGTCTCATCATTGGTGATAAATTTACCATACAAACCATCCTAAACATATTTATTAATATAATAATATATTAATATTAAATATCGAATTTGTCAAATTTTTTTCTCAAACTAGATTTTATTTTTAAATAGAATTTATTAAAAAAATTGGGTTGATAACTTGAGATCTGAGCTTCCCAAAAAAAATATTAAGCTAGGCTGATAAATATGTTGACTTATAATATCAATATTATTTTTAATTATTAATAATTTTCCAAAAAAATTTTTTTGTTTTCAAGATTCGATAAAAACATCTAAAATAAGCTATCTAATTTATGACAGGATTTTTATATTTTTTAATATATAATATTTATATTAAATTTTAATATAAAATAATATAAATTGGTGGTGTTTTTTTGAGATGAAAAATTTTAATAATCTAAATAATTTAAATAATTTAAACGAATCCGAAGATATTTTAAATCTAGAAGAAGATATATTTAAATATCAGTTTTTAAATTTAATAATTAGTTTTTTGTTTTCGATCAGTAATATTTGTGGGCGGATTTCGCCGTTTGGTGTAGCAATTTGTGCTTGCGCTTCAAAAGAATATTGTTTAGCTACTTCGATAGGGGCTTTGTTTGGATATCTAATATCTAGCCAAAATAATATAATTTATATAGTTTCTATAATTTTAATTACAGTAGCTAGATTTGTTTTTGAAAATAATAAAAAAATTTTGTCTCCGGGTATGTTAAGTTTATCTTTTTTTTCTTGTAGTTTTATTTTTATGATAATTTTTGATGAACTTAATTTTTATAATATTTTAATAAATTTTTCTGAGTCAGTGATGCTTGGGGGAGTTGTATTTTTTTTAGATAATTTAAAAAAAATTTTAAAAAATAAAATATCTTACAGTGGACTTTCTAACGATCAGATAACGACGATATTAATTTGTATAAATTTATTATTAATACCATTGATGTCTATAAATTTTTTAGATGTTTCTATTGGAAAGATTTTAGCTATATATATTATATTATTTATAGCTCTTAATTTAGAGCCTCAAACTAGCGGGTGTGTTGGGATGATTATAAGTTTGGCGATATTATTAAGCGGCTGTGAAAATAATAGTTATATTATATTATCTTACGGATTGGGCGCGTTTGTTTCGTCTTTAGCTAAGAAATATAAATCTATCGGTGTAGCGAATGTATTTTTAATTATTAATAGTTTAACATATATTTTAGTAGGAATCATCAAAGAAGAAAATATATTTTTAAATCTTATCGAAATAATTATTTCTTGTTTTTTATTTGTTATAACTTCTAAATATTTAAAAAATAAATTTTTTTTATTTAAAGAAAAAAATTTAGATATTATAAGTTGCGAGAATGCCAAAAACTTGATGTTTCTAAAGCTTTATTTTGCTTCTGATACTTTACAAGATATTGCGAATACAACACAAAAATTGTCTGATAGACTTTCTAAAGATTTCGAGCCAACTATCGAAGATATTTATAATAAATGTGCTGATAAAATTTGTAAGACATGTAATCTAAGAATGTTTTGTTGGAGTGCATCCTATAACGATATTATTAATAGTTTTAATAATATGACAAGTGTTTTAAAAACAAACGGGAAGATAAATTTATCTGATGTTTCGAACTTTATGAAACAAAAATGTAAGAATTTAGACGAAATAGTTTATTTTGTTAACGAAAATTATAATAAGCTTATATCTCAAAAAGGTGTAAACAGAAAGGTTGACGAAATTAGGAGTGTTATAACAGATCAATTCGACGGAATTTCTGTTATGTTAAAAGAACTTGCTGAAGAATTTGGCGAAATTTTTGAGTTTGATAAACAAACAGCGATTAGAGCTAAAAAAGTTTTATTAGATTTAGGATTTAAAGTTTTATCGATAACAGCGTTTTTGGATAAATATAATAGACTAACTATCGAAGCTATAACGAGTCCGGTTTTAATTAAAAATTTAGATTATATAAATAAAAAAATATATTTAAAACTATCGGAAGTGTGTAATAAAGATTTTGAGATACCGTCGATTGTTAAGTCAAATCAAAGTTATAAAATAACTATAATCGAAAAAGCAGTATATCAGATAGATTTTGGAGCAACGCAGTTGTCTTGTAATAATTTTAAAGACTGTGGAGACGCTTATAATTATTTTGTTGATTCAAAAGGTCGAGCTTATATGATTCTTAGCGACGGGATGGGGACAGGCAGTCAAGCTGCGGTTGATGGAGCGATGACAGCTGGATTATTATCTAAATTAATAAAATCTGGTTTTGATTTTGAAGCGGCTTCTAAAATAGTAAACTCAGCTTTGTTAATAAAACCAGGAGAGGAATCTTTGTCTACTATTGACGTCGCTAGTATTGATCTTTATACAGGCCAAGTTGATATATTTAAAGCGGGCGCTGCGCCGACATTCACAAAAAAATCAGATAAAATATTAGAAATAGATTCTACGACCTTACCAGCAGGGATTTTAAGAGGTCTTTCGTTCGATAAAAAAACGATAGTTTTAAAAAATAAAGATATTATAATAATGGTTTCAGACGGAGTAACAAATAACGAATATAATTGGATTTACGACGAGCTAAAAGATTTTAAATATAATATCAGCGCTAAAGAATTATCAAAAAAAATTGCTCTTGAGTCAAAGTTTAGAAACAAATTACATCACGATGACGACGTAACAGTATTAGTTGGAATAATCTCGAAAGGGGCATAGATATCTTGATAAAAATAATATTGTTTGGAGATCTTGAAGATAAAAAAATAACGAAGTTGCTTATAAATAATTTAGAAGGCAAGTATAATATTACTTATCAGGCTCCAAAAACTATAATATCATATACAGTTAAGAATTTTTCTCAAGAAATATTAATAATCGAAACTGACTCTTTAGAGATTATAGACAGCTTTAATACTATTATAATATTTAAAAATAATATTAAAAATAATATAAATTTAAAAATAAAAAACGATGTGAATATAATAGTATTTTCTCAAAATATAAAAGCTATAAAGTTTTTAAATAAATCTCGGCTTAAAAATATTATAACTTTTGGGTATAAATTAACTGATAGTTTAACTTTTTCTAGTTCTGATTCTGAGACAAAAACTATATGTTTACAAAGACAAGTTAAAGCTTTAACAGGTAAGATTATTGAGCCATTTGAGTTGAGTATAAAAAATAAAATTAATATTTTTGATTTATTACCGATTTACGGTGTAAAAATATTATTAGAGAGATAGTGTAGATAAATTATACTATCTTTTTTTGTTTTTGTTTTTTAAACTATATTTTTAAACAAAAAAACACTTGACTTTAATAAAATTTTATGATATAATAAGAATGGTTCTAGTGTTTTTGATATTAAATTTTTAGGAGGTGGTTGAATATGATTGATTTATATAAAATTAAAAAATAAAAACAAAATTAATTTTTTAAAATTTAGGAGGTGTTTTATTATGAGTTATTTTAATAAAACGAATACATTGCCAAGATTTAGTAATAA
>JAGAUG010000038.1 GCA_017828935.1 Oscillospiraceae bacterium
GTGATCGACGTTGATATATCTTTTATTATAATATTATTTTCTAAATTATCTGTTTTTATTCCATATGTTGTAACAATTCCATGGTCTTCTATATAGACCTCGGATTTTACAAGAGAATATTTTATTGCGTCCATTGTCATATTACCTCCTGTCAAAATAATATAATTATATATTTATATTATATATTAAGTTCTTAAAAATTTAAAGAACTTTTTGTCGACAAAAAACGACATTTTTTGGCAATTATTGACAATTACAAAAACAAATTTAATAACAATATACAAAAAACATATATTAAACATTAAAAACAACAAGAAACAATATACAAGAAATAATATTTACATATTATTAATATAGCACCAAAAATAATTATATTTTTTGGTGCTATATATTTTATGATTCCAATAAAGAAAACATGTTTTTTTTATAAAACTCAACTCCAGGTTGATCAAAAGGGTTAACCCCAAGTAAATATCCAGACATAGCGCAAGCTTTTTCAAAAAAGAAAATCAAATATCCGGTGTTAAATTCGTTTATTTCAGGGATCTCTAAAATAATATTTGGAACTCCGCCTTTAGTATGGGCGGCAACAGTACCTTCAAGTGCGCATCGATTAACAAAAGACATAGGCTTGTTAGCGATGAAATTTAATCCATCAAAATCGTTATCTTCAGGTTGGATTATAAGATCTTTACTTGTTGATTTTATATCTAATACAGTTTCAAACAAGATTCGACTACCGTCTTGAATGTATTGGCCTAAAGAATGTAAATCAGTTGAGAAACTAACAGAAGAAGGAAAGATACCTTTTTGGTCTTTTCCTTCGCTCTCTCCAAAAAGCTGTTTAAACCATTCACAAAAAACATTAAGACCGGGTTCGTAGCAGACTAAAAGTTCTATTAATTTATTTTTTCTATATAAGCAGTTTCTTAAGGCTGCGTATTTATAACAATCGTTTTTTAATACAGAAGGGTTATTATAATCGTACATAGCAGCCTTTGCGCCGTTGAGCAGCTCATAGATATCGATCCCTGCGACAGCGATCGGGAGCAACCCAACAGCAGTTAATACAGAAAATCTTCCGCCGACGTCGTCCGGTATTGGAAAAGTTTGATAATTATTATGATTAGCTAGTTCTTTTAGTTTGCCTTTGTGTTCATCTGTAGTTACATAAATTCTTGATTTGCTTTCTTCTTTTCCGTATTTTTTTTCTAAAAATTCTCTAAAGACTCTAAAAGCGATTCCGGGTTCGATAGTTGAACCAGATTTAGATATAACGTTAATAGAAACGTCTTTATCTTTACAAATTTCTAGTAGCGAGCTCAAATAAGAAGAAGAAATATTGGTTCCAGCGAAATAAATATCTGGATTTTTTTTGTTTATACTATTATAAAGAGGAGATTTTATCATCTCGATTACAGCTCTAGCGCCTAAATAAGACCCCCCGATACCGATAACGATTAATATATCTGAGTCGCTTTTTATTTTATTGGCGGCGTTTGTTATAGACTCTAGGGTTTTTGAGTTGATTTTTTTAGCTATATCCAACCAACCCAAGTAATTATTTCCTGGACCAGTTTTATTGTTAAGAAGCTCATGATTGGTATTTATAAACGGAGCTAAATTTTCGATTTCGTGCTCAGAAACAAAAGAATTAACATGATCAGTTATTAATTTCAAAAACATTTAATTACATCCTTTCAAAAAATCTATTTATTTAATATTTTATATTATTTTTATTTATTTTTCAATAAAATTTAGAAATAAAAATAAAATTTTTTTTTATTTAAAATAACTAAGAAACAAAATATTTTAAGTTTTTTGAGTTTTATTAATCTTGCATATTTTACAAAAAATAAAACAAATTTTTTTATATATAAATCCATTTGTTCATAATTTGTTCATAATTTAGCGAAAAAAATATGATATAATATTTATATAGATTAAGATTAATAAAAAATATTATAAAAAATACTAATAATTAATATAAAAATTATAAAAAAACAAAAATATGAAAAATAAAGAGTATATTAGCAAGTATAAAGTTTTTGTAGATTTGATTTTGATTTACTATATAAAAAATAATTTTGATTTTAAATTAGATGATAAAATTATTCAAGATATGGATATATATTTTAATAATAATTATATATATAAAAATTCAGATCAAATTAAAGACGAAATTTTTAAAATTTATAATAATATAATAAAGCAACATGAAGATATTAATCAAATAAATTTTTTGTTTAAAATATTTGGATTTTCTTTTTTTGAAAAGCTTTGTTTTTTAATAACTTTATTTTATATAACAGAAGAAAAATACAAGTTAATTATTTCTTGTTTAGATAATAATAATAACTACGGGGTTTGTATTAATTTGATTTTTAAGATTTGTCAAAGTCTTGGTTTTGAAACTGATTATTTGTTTGATGATCTTAAGTTAAATATTTTAGGTTTAGATAGGGAAATAAATAATAAAAAAAATATAAACCAAAAAATTATGATTATTTCTGATAGGATTTTAGCTTATGTTTTTAAAAAAAATTATATAGATAGCGAAATTAAAGATATTATAAATTTTAATAATTTTAATAATTTTAATAATATAAAATTAATTAATAATTTAGAGACATATATAAAAAATTTAATAAATTTTAATCTAGATAAAAATAATATAAATAAAAAATTAGATTTGTTAGTTATAAAAGGGCCTAAAGATTCGGGAAAGAAAACACAAATTAGATATATAATGGCTAAGTATAATATACATACAATGTTTGTTGATTTTGAGTTTTTGGCCGATAAAAGTTTAAGTGAGTTGGAAATAATATTAAAAAAACTTATTATAGAAGCTTATTTATCTAAAAGTCTAATTTGTATTTATAATTTTAATATTATAAATAATTTAAGTATAAAATATATTTTTTTGAATTTATATAAATATTTTTATTTTGTTATATTGATTTCTGAGAATAAATTTTTAGATACTAGCTGTTTAGACAAAGATAAATTTTTAATTAATAGTTTTATGACTCAAGATTTGAATGAATTAGAAAGACTTGATTTTTTGAAGTTTTTTATGAAAGATAGCGATATAAAATTAGAAGATCTTGAAAAAATCGCTAGAGGTTTTTTGTTTAGAATAGGAGAGATAAAAACTATTTCAGAAAAATATTTTTTAGTTAAGTCTGTTAATTATAATAAAAATTTAGAGTTGCTTAAAAAAATTTGTTTAGAAACTAGTAATTATAATTTTGGCAATTTGGCGACTAGAGTAAATTATAATTTCGATTGGGATGATCTTGTTTTAGAAAAAGATTGTAAAGAAAAGTTGCTAAGTATTTGTAATCGAATTAAATATAAAAACAAGATATATAACGATTGGAATTTTAAAAAACAAGTTTCTTATGGGTCAGGAATTTCAGCTCTGTTTTATGGTCCTCCGGGAACGGGTAAGACAATGGCTGCAAAAGTCATAGCTGATCAAGTTGGTTGCGAATTATATAAAATAGATTTATCTCAGGTAATCGATAAATATATCGGAGAGACAGAAAAAAATTTAAAATCTATATTTGATAAGGCTTCGAAGACAAACGTAATTTTATTTTTTGACGAAGCAGATTCGATATTTTCAAAAAGATTAAATATTTCTAGCTCTAACGATAGATACTCTAATATAGAAGTTTCTTATCTGTTACAAAAAATAGAAGAGTACTCGGGTGTTTCTATTTTGGCTACGAATTTTTTGTCTGGTTTCGACGAGGCTTTTAAAAGAAGAATAAATTTTATTGTTAATTTTAATATTCCAGATAAAGACAGTAGATATTTAATTTGGAAAAAGTCTTTTCCAAAAGAAGCGAGTCTCGACGAAAATATTGATTTTATTAGATTAGCTGAAAAATTCGAACTCACCGGTAGTAGTATAAAATCTGTAGCAGTTTCAGCAGCTTTTTATTCTTTAGAAGATAGAGAAGACAAGAACAAAAAAAATATAATTAAAATAAATCATATTAAAAAAGCTCTTAAAGACGAACTAGAAAAAAACGGAAAAGCTTTTTTGAGTAGTGATTTAGATATATATTAAAATACAAATCAATAATTCAGAGGTGGATATTATTGATGATTAGGGAAAGATTAAAAGACAAAGAAAAGACAGACTCGATAAGCTTTAAAATTGATCAAAACAAAGAAAGTGAAAAAAACAAAGAAGACAATATAGAGTCTGATTATTTGGTTGACGAAGAAGATAAACTTAGTAGTTTTAGTAAAGATTTTATTGCTAAGATTAATAAATCTAGAGATTTAAGTGATCTTCAAAAAAAGTTTTTAGAAGCTACAGATCAAAATTTTATTTTTAAAAAATTTAGCGATAAGTCTAATAAGATAAAAAATAATTTGAGTAATATAAACGAGATTTTGAGTCGAAGTTATAGTAATTATATATTAGATAAATTAATAAATAATTTTGTTTTAAAAAACAAAATTATTTTAAAAAATCTTGATAATAATTTATATAATACAGATTATATAAAAACAAAGGTTTTAAATATTTCAGATTCAAAATTGCTTATGGCTGATATTATAAAAATTTATTTAACAAAACGAGAATCTCAAGTTTTCAATTTGCAGGCTCTTGACAGTAAACTAAAAGAGTGGTTAGTTGATATTATATATAATAAAAATAATAAAGAAATAGAAGACAATAAAAATAATATTAATAAAAATAATATTAATAAAAATAATATTAATAAAAAAAGTTATGATATTTCTTATTTGGGCTTTGATTATAATTTTGGGGCTAAGATGAGGAGGTTTAAGACCCAAAAAGAATTAATAGAGAAACATAGACAATTGGAGTTTAGTGAGCTAGATAGAAAATATGGCTCGGGTTTTTTAAAAAAAAATAATGAATTATCAAAAAACTTTGAAGATTTTTTTGAGTTAGAAGATAAAGATTTAAAATTAAATTTTAACGGTTGTCGTTATTTCGAAGATAAAATTTATAGATCAGTTAATATATTTTATAATCAAAAATATAATAAAATCGATCAGCAACAAAAACAAGTTATTGACGAATATAAGAAAAATTTAGTTGATGTAAATAACCGTCAAAGACAAGCAGAAATAAAAAAATATATAAAAAATACAGTTAGAGAAGAGTATAAAATAGATTTGATTTTAGATTTGAATAAAAAACAAGATTGTAAAATATCAGAGACAGATTATATTTTTAAATTTGTATCTAATAAGACAAGAGATTTTGTTTTTGATTTATCTAAAAATCAAGATTTATTTAATAAATCAAATTTTGATTTTATAAATAGTGATTTAGAAAGTTTAAATAAAAAAAATTCAAGTGATAATTTTTTTAAGAGTCAAGATATAGTTAAATTAAAATTCGAACCTAAAGATCAAAAATTAGATGATAAAAATATTAAAAATACTAAATAAAAGAGGAGAGTTTAGATATGGCCAACAATCAATTTTATCCATTTGAAAGAAACAGATATTATTACGGAAAGTTATTAACGACGAGCGATTTAGAAGCTGAACAGAAATATATTAATAATAAAAGACAGTTTATTAATAAGCTTGTGTTTGGTTCAGGAAAGATTTGTGGTCTTAAAGTTTATAACATCAATGAAGATACTTTGATGGTTGAGTCAGGAGTGGCAATCGATGAGGACGGTAGAGAGATTGTTGTTGATAAATCTGAAATCAAAAAACTTTCAGCAATAGAAGGATTTTCACAAGTTGCATCAGATAAGATGTTACTTACGATAGAATATAACGAAGAGTTAACTCAACCGGTTTATTCTGTTGCTCAAAATAATAACGGAAAAGAGTATGAATATAATAAAATAATCGAAAATTATAGACTAAAATTAAAAGAATATGTAGAGGTAGATAAAGAGCTAGAGATAGAAGAAGGGCTAGTTTATAACAAAGAAATATATAAAAACGAAAATTTTAAGATATCTATAAAGATTCCAACTGTTGCGTCTTTATTATCAGATTTTAAAATTATAACAGTAGTTGAAAAGTTGACAGACATAAAAGAATCTATTAATTTTAAATATACGATAAATATTCCTGGATTTGTTAGCGGGAACTCAGGAGAAAGATTATTCGTTGATATAAAAGACTTGTTTTTAGAAAAAAATAAAAGCTATCTAAAAGAAAGTTGGATCAAACCGGGAAATCTATTGTCTCAAGATAGTGTAAATTTCGTAATAAAAAAAGAAGATGTAAAACTTAGTTTTGGAAATACAAAATATATTATAAACGATAATATTTTGTTTCAAATAGATATAAGCGATAAAGAACCGGTCGAAATTATAAATACCAAAGTTAAGAACGAATCTTTAGAAAAAATAATAAGAGAAAAAGCTAATAGCGATATTGTTATTGCGATTATAGAAGTTTCTAGAATTGGGTTAGCTTGTGAAATAAAAGATGTTCGAGTTCCGGTAGAGTCAAGATATTCGGTAAAGATGCCGTCGCAGGTTCCGTGTATAGATAAAATAATGAATTATTACGAATGTAATAAAAAACTAGAAATAGCTGAGAATAATAAAATCAAAGATAGTTTGAAAAATTCGAATTTTGAGATAGATTTTAGAAAAAAAATAAATACAGTTATTTCCAGCGGCGTATTTGAGATGCCGCTTGGGTTAGGTGTTAAAGCAAACAAAGCAATTTTATCTGATGAAATAATGCACGGATTAGGTTCGGGAGACGTTTATGTTGATGTTGGGTTTGAATTTTTAACAGCAACTAAAGATAAAAAAGACAGCTATATTAAAAAAATTATATTTGGAAATCCTGAAATTTTTAAAGACGACGGCGCAACTCTTCCAAGCGTTGAAACAGCAGTTCAGGTTTTAAGCGAAAAAGGAACGTTTATTGTAGGACTGAAATTTAGTCAGGTGACTAATTTAGTAAGTGTAAGAATTAAATGGTTCGCTTATAGGCAGTTAGATAATATATCGAGAACAAATATCGGGGGAGAAAACAAAGGTATTTATGTAAAACAAGATACGATTAAGTTAACTCCAGGAGAGATGCATTTTATAGAAGTTGGATTTAGCAATATGAATCCAACGGCTGTCAGATACGAAATTATTGACAAAGATGGCGGTGAAATTGACGAAAATGGTTGCTATACAGCTCCCGGAAAAGACGGCGTTTACGAAATAAAAATTTCTTGTATTAATGAGCCTTCTATATATACTTTTGCTTATGCAATAGTTATGAAAAAGGAAGTTGATTCAAAATGATTGTTGGAGCAGGAAAGAAACTAGAAAAAATAAGAACAGTATTATCCAATGACGTTAACGATATATATATCTGTAAGAATATATTAGATAAAAACGATACTGGTTTTTATACTTTAGTTAGGATTCACAACACGAACGTAATTAAAGAAGTACTTGAAGCTATATATAAAAATAATAAAGACTACGAAAGTAATAACTTACCTAAAAGTTTATTTTGTGATATATTTGTTGAAGTTGATACGTTAAATATATTAATAAAATACTTCGAGCCAAGAAAATTATTTTTATATTTAAAGTCATATATGACAACAGATTATGATCAGCACGTTATAATAAAAAACTTTCTTTATCAGTGTTTGGCTTTAGACGTAGATTATAGAATTTTAAATCTAATATTAGATAAAAATAATATTAATCTAAACGAAGATTTAAGTGTGTTTTTTAACGGATTTTTAGATTTTTCGAAATTTGATAAAAGCGCTGATGAAAAGTTGTGTGTCCAAAAATGTTGCGATTTAATCAACGATATTTTAGTTAGTAACGAAGAACTTACGGAAAAAAGTCAAGTTAAATCTATTAATTTATTTATCAAGAAAAAAAGAAATAATGCTTACAAAAAAATGATAGATTTATATAACGACTTTAAAATAAAAGAAACGAAATATAAAAAAAATAAAGAAAGTATTTTTGAAAATATAAAATCATATTTTTTAGAAATATCTCAAGATAAATTAAAAAAAATTATATTTAGTATTGGTTTAGTATTAATTATTTTAGCTTTAATAATATTGGTTTGTGATTTGTTTAGATTAGACTTGCCGTTTAAAAAATATCAGGGTATGAATACAATTGGAACAGTAAATATGGGGGAACGTTGAATATATTAGTCAGACTACAGAGAGGGAACTATGATGAATATAAAAAAAATAAAAAGATATATAATTTTAATAATTATTATTTTTGTTGTTTCTTTAGGAGCCGGGTTTTTCATTTCTGTTAATCAAAATTTAGAGATTAAAGATTTAGAAGTTGTTGTTGAGAATGCTGCAAACGGAAACTTTTATTTGATGGGAGCGGGTAGTGAAGACACAAGAGTTATGAAAGTCAACGCTTCGGGAAAAATTGTTGACAGAAATATTATGAAAGTCTCTAGTTTATTAAAAAACGATCTTGTTGAGTTTGAGGGTAGCGCGATCGAGGGAAACGAAGATTATATATATTGTGTCAAAAGATGGATAGACGATACAACGATGCAGTTTTTCAGGCGCGATATCGTTAGGCTAGACGCTAAAGATTTATCTAGTGAACCTGTTGTTTTATGTTCATATAAAGACGATAGTGGCTCGTTGCCAAGAGTTACAGGTCTGATTGAAAATAACGGTTTTTTATACGTTTCTTTAATTGAGCAAACAGGGGAAAAGGCTTTTGTAGATATGATAAGTTTATCTAAATCAGAAGAAGATGAAGACTATAAAGTTAAGAGAATAATTAATATAGACTCTCCCAGCAACGATAAATTTAGTAATACATTGTATAATTTGAACGGGAACCTAGTTGCTTTAACTCAAGGTGGAAGGGTTTATCTTTGTGATCAAGCTTATGATTTTAGATTAATATATCCGGAGTCGATTGAGGATAATAATAGAGCGACTTTAATTTCTGTTGGAAGACTAGATAATAATATATATATATATAATCAAGACAATCAAGATTTTAATATTTATAATAATAATAATTTGAGCGACATAAAAAGCGAAAATCTTTTTGTTGGTCAAGAAAAATTTATAAACCAGACTTTTTTTAGTAAGAAACAAGTTCCGTTGTATTTTAATTTTGATCTAGAAAATAATACAAAGATTGTCTTAACGACAACAAAAGATAGTAAAAACGACGATTGTAAAATTATAAGACAAACTGAAGACGGAAAGATAACAACTTACAGTAATATAAAATACAATAAAAATATATTAATATTAGAAGTTATAAACAAAGCTTTATATATTTTTAGTATCGGTATTTGTTGTTGGTTAGTCATTGTTTTTATTTTTAGTGTCATAAAAAAAGGCAGAAAAATAGTTTATAAGTTTATGTTAGTTGTTATACCGATTTTAGCGACAGCCTTTACAGTACTTTGTTATATACAAGCAAATAATAACAGACAAGTTATTTTTGATTTAAAATTAGCTGGTGCAATGACTGTTAATCACTTAGCTATGAATAATATAGATAGTAATTTAGTAAGAGAGCTCAGAGATAACGAAAACGCTTATTGGGACGGAACATATCAAAAAGTTTATCAAGATATTCAAATGTCAGCCAATCATTTTTCGGATATAAGTAAAGATGTTTTATCAGAGAATAAAGTCGCTGGAATAGATAAAAATTATATTTCAAATGATGTATTTTTAGTAAAAGACAAAAAAATATATACTGGTGTTTCTGATCGAACAGGTTTTATGTTACCGATGGGGACAGAGTATTTTGAAGGAACAGAAGCTTTATTTGAAACTCTAAGAAAAACTAGCGAGCCTCAACAAGGATCAATAATTTCGAGAACCTATTCGGCGGGCGTATATATATCGCCTATTATAAATAACGGCGAAATAGTTGGTATTTTATCTACGACTTTTGATGTTTATACTATTACTAAGTTTATATCAGACAGTATAATGATTTTTATAAGAGTAGCAATACTGCTTTTGATTGCGATTTTATTGCCGATCTTTATAATGTTTAGTATAGTTCTTAAGCCTTTAAGAGAGCTCGAAAAAGCAGTTGCTCAGTTGGCGCAGGGTAATTATTCGATTAGATTAATAGAAACTGGAAACGACGAGTTTTCATATATTAGAAGTATTTTTAATAAAATGTGTGATCAACTAAGTGGAAGTATCTATCGAGTTAATAATATTAGTAATTCTTATTTTAGATTTGTTCCGAGACATATGTTTGGGATCTTAGATAAAAAAGATATTTTGGATGTAAAACTCGGTGATAAAAAAAATATGCAATGTGTTTTAGTAACACATAAATTATATAATTTCGACGAAATAGAAAAAAGTATTTCTGATAATGGTGGAGATAGCTTATCTAATATTATTAAATTCGTAGATAAATATTTTAATATTTTACACACAAATCTAAAAAATAGAAACGGGTCGTTATTATCTAATGAGCTTAACGTAAGCAAGATAGAATCTATTTTTTTAGGAGGAGAGAGACAAGCAGTTGATTACTCAATTGATGTGATGAAAAAATTGTTTTTATCAGAGCAACTTAATAATTTAGTAAAATTAGATACGTCGATGATTATTTATAAAGCTAATATATTATACGGAATTATTGGAGAAGAAAAAAGATCGCTTCCGTTTGTTGTGTCTCTTGATAAAGAAGAGATGAACGATATTTTATTAGATTTCAGGTCATCAGGAGCGAGAGTAATCATAACAGAAGATATAAAACAAGCCCTAACAAATTGGCCAGAGCTTAGTTTGAGATATATAGGATATTCTTTAGTTAATAATAATAAAAAAAATATTTCTATGTATGAAGTTTTAAATTGTTGCGACTTACTTGAAAGACAACAAAAAGAAAGTACGTTAGAGATCTTTAAAGAAGCGATAGACTTGTTTTATAAAAAAGAATTTTATTTAGCTAGAAATTTATTTTCAGATGTTGTAGATAAAAGTCCGTCAGATAATATAGCTAGGTGGTATTTATTTTTAAGCGATAAATATAATAATAAAAATATTAAAAATTATAGACTAGAACTTTACGGAGATAAAGATTTTAATAATTAATAAATAGTATAGAAATATTATTTATTAATTAGCTGGGGGAGGTGTGTTTAGTTTCTATGTCACTAGAGCAAATATTTTCACAAATTGGTGGGATGTTTTCGTCGGTAGCAGATTCGATAGAAAAAATTTTTGAGCCACCAACCAGTTTAGACGATTATTATACTATTGGTAAGACGATGATATCAAAAAAGATAGTTCATTTTGTTTTTATTGTTTTATCTATTTTAGCAGCTTTATATTTAATTTTTACCGTCCCAGAAAAAATCTCGCAATATTATAGCAACAAAGAAGATAATAAAATTTATACAAAGTATTATAATAGCCGTTCTTTGAAAAACTATAGCGGAGTGGCTGCAGTTCTTTCAAAAAAAAGTGAAGCTAGATATGTTGGAGATGTTTTTGAAGGTGTAGCTCAGGGTAAGGGAGTTTTGTATGACAAAAAATCTAGGATTTTGTATGATGGAGATTTTGTAAATAACGAATATACAGGTGAAGGGATTTTATATTATAAAGACGGACATCCTAAGTATATTGGAAACTTCCAAAGCAATAAATTTAGTGGAGTTGGGAAATTATATTATGATAACCACAAGCTTTGTTACGACGGGAACTTTATAGAAGGCCTAAAAAACGGAGAAGGGGTACTTTGTAACAAACACGGTTTAGAAATTTTTAAAGGGCTTTTTAGCGACGACAGGCCGTCTATTGAAAAATACTTGAGTACACAGTCAGTATTTCTAAAAGATAATTTTTTAGAGACAGGTTTAATATATAGTTGTAATAATACAACTTGTATTATTTATGAGAATTTGGGTGTGATGATTGTTTTAAATAATCAAGATGGTCTACTTAACGACGGAAGTGTTGTTGAAAAAATCTATATTCTAAATAATAAATATTTTTTGAACGAACCTAAAATAAAAAGAGATGAATTAGATAAAAAAATAGATAAAATAGACGGTGTAAAAAATTGTACAGGATATACACAGGTTTTGTTTTATGAAATGAGCGCTATTGATTATTTAAGAAGTCTTGATGATAGTTTATATCAAAATTTTTCTGATTACGGATTTAGTCGAAAATATTCTGATGTTTTAGAGTCTGATAATAATAAATCTAGTGACAAAATATATATTCAAGCTTATAACATCAATGATTTAGAATACACATTTTATTTTGTAGCTCCAGATCAAGAATATGTTTTTTATTCTATCGAAAGGTCGAGTTAGATTATGAAGTTATTTAACAATACAAAACAAAAAATAGTTTTAATAATATTATTATTTGTTTTTTTAGTTAGTAATTTAAATATTAACTCTGTTTGTAAGCAACATAAGCTTACGATGGTTGAAGCGGTCGAATTTGCGAAGCAAACAAGTCAAAAATATAAAAACAAAAAAGCTTCGAGAGCCAATAAAAAAATGCAACTTACACAGGCTTACGACGCTATAAAAGAAACTCGAAAAAAAGAATCTACGATTAGATTTAGCTTACTTTTTAATATTCAGTGGCCAGAAAAACATGCGATGCCGAAAGAAATAGAGTTGATGACAAAAGTTCCTGAGATAGAAACGGACATAAAAAATATAACAAAAGAATTAGAAGATATTTGGTTGTCAGATCAAGAAAAAGCTGAGAATTATTATATTAATATTTATGGTTATGATCAAAAATCTAAGTTAGGTCAGATGATTTTAGACGAAATGAATTGGTCTTTAGCTAAGATGCGAAGGCAACTTAGAATTGGTCAAGCTAACGCGAACGATATAACTTCACTCGAAAATAAAATAAAAGCTCAAGAAAAAGAAATCGCTAGTAATTTAAAAAATTTAGAGCGATATAAAAATAAGTTATCTGAATTAATTGGGTTTGATTTAACTGGGTACGCTTTTCAAAATCCGCTAAAAAAAACAAACATAGACAGAAGTAGATTAGATAGCTTAGTGACATATTCTCTAAATAACGATTTTAATATGTTTAAAACAAGAAATACAGAAAATATCGCTAGGCGAAAAGTTAACGAAATATATAACATATATGGTAAAAAATGGGGAAACGAAATAAAAACTATCGAATCAGAAGTAGTAAAAAATTCAGAAGTTGATTTAGAGATTTTACTTGATAAATATAATAATTTATTAACAAAGATTGATCAGCCTTGGGTTGGTAGCTATGATATTAATTTATTGTTTTTTAAAATAAGAATTCCTAAAGAATGGTTTAAAAAAGAGTTTGATGGCCAAAGATATTTCGACGGAGAAAAATATTCGATCGTAGTTGCGATAAAAGACAGAGAGGAAGCTATAAATCAAACTAAGCTAGCCGAAAAAGAATTAACTAATAGTATTAAAGACGGCTTTGAGTCGCTCAAAGATATGTGGAGTGCTTATGAAACTAGCGTTGAGTTAGAAAAACGAGCCCAAAAAGAATATGACAGTGTTTATTTTAAAAATAAATTAGGTGTAGCATCTTACGACGAAGTTGATATTACAAAATCAAATTTAGAATCAGCTAAAATGACGACGTTAGATAATTTGTTGAATTATAACCAGCAACTGGTTGCTTTTAATAAAATTACTTGTGGAGCAATAGACGCCTTGAGTAAAAACGAAGCCTTATTTCTAAGCGCTGTCAAGACAGGAGACTCTGTTTTAGAACTAGAAGAAATATTAGAAAATCAAGAAAACGGGATATTATATTATATTAATAAAGAAATAGATCAAAAAAAGACAAATTTTGGTTTACAGGTTTTAGGCGGGTTTCCACAAGAAGTTACACACTATGAGTTGCTTACTCCGGAAAAGATTTTAGTAGCTAGAAGAACAACGATCGATAAAACAATTTCTATTTTCCCGTTGGAATATGAAGGTTCAACAGAGATGGTTGTTAGATTATATAACAACGGAGAATTTGTAAACGAAGCTTTATTTGATACTCTTGTTCCAAGAGGAAAATTAAATTTAATAAATTTAGATCAAGATCCAAATCAAGATTTAGAAGAAGTCTTTAGTGAAGAAACAAACCAAAGACAAGTAATAGGTTCTTATATAGTGGGTAGCGCTGTTGGAAGGACTGTAAAAAAAATACAGTTTAAGATTCCAGATACAGTTGGAGTTTCGTTTTATAAAATAATAGACGAATCTGGTAACGAAATTGGAAAAAATAAAAAGTTTTATTCTATAACGAAGAGTTTTCAATATTTAGGCTATGCGCTAGGAGACTTGTCTAAATTAAAAATTAGATTATTCGATGCAGGTTATAATTTAAAATATGAATGTAGTTTTGATATATTAACTAATCAAATAATAATAAATAATTAAAATTATATCAGGAGGGATTGTTATGTATAATATCTTAAATAAAATCAAGAAAAAAATAAGCTTGTTAATTATAGCTGTAATATTAATAATTTCTTCTGTTATTTTAGCAGCGGATGGGGATAAATTAAGTAATAATAAAATGACTAGACCTAAAGCTGCTGACGTTGAGAATATGACTTTAATTTACGGAACCCATATGGTTTATTTAGCTTCTTTAACGTCGGAGCTAGACGCTATTATCGAAAAAACAGTTGAAGAAACAAATCAAAATAAAATATATTATAAATCTGAACTTGTAGACGATAATAGAGAGAAAAGCGATAAAAATGGTGTTTGGTATGAAGTTCAAAACGCAGAAAGTGTCGATGATATTTCGCAACCAAATACAAAAATAGTCAGCGATGACTTTATAGATAAATTACAAATAGATTACTATACTCCGTCGGATGGTAAGACGTATGATCTGACAACGGGCTATGAAATTGATATTTTTAATATAGAAAATATTTATGATATTTCTTCGATGGAAGAGTTAAAATCTCTTAAATTAAGATATGACGCGATTAAAGATAGCGACACAGACGACGAGACAACAGAAAAACAAATAAAATCTTTAGAGTCTATTTTAAAATTAGACGTTAAGAGCGAAGAGACAAGTAAAATAGATTCGGAGTTAGATTATTTAAAAAAATATAGCGATTATCTTAATCAAAAAGCTGACGGGGAAGTCAGCGACGAGGAAAAATCTAAGTTGTCTGAAATTAGAGGAGCTAAAGACGCTCAAAGAAAAGCTTTAGTAATCGACAAAATTATTTCTAAATTAGAAGAAGAGACAAAAAAAGTTAGTTCTTTAGCCGACACTTTTGGCGAAGCCGAAACTAAGTTGATGGACTCCAAGACAAGTCTAGAGTCTAAAAAATCGATTTTAGAAGCCGACGAAAATACAACGGCTTTAAAAACAAAGCAAGCCGAACTTATTAAGTCTTTGATTAACAATGCTAAGAATAATAATTATAAAGCTGCTGACGAAAATTTAAAAGATTTAGTAGCTTTAGATAATATGTCTTCGAATCTTGTTGTTGATAAAGATCGGGAAAAAGCTTTGGTTGATGAACTTGAAAAAAAAGCTAGTGAAGAGTATTTTGATTTAGTGAATAGTGGCGAAAGCGAAGAATATAAAAAAGCAAAGGCATTAAATAAACCACAAGTTTTATTAGATAGTTTTAAAGAACAGCACAAAAATAAATTAAAATCCAAATCCGCAGATCTTATGACGATGAACGAGAGAAAACTAAAATTATTAGATACGATTGAAGAGAAATCTCAAAAGATAGCAGAAGATATAAACAAAATAAACGATTATATTGCTCATGTAAGAGCAGAGCTTAGCGAACAAAAATCAGATGATTTGTTAGTTCCCAAAAAAGACGAATTTAAAAAAATGAGTCTTGATAGCTTGAATTTGAGATTATCAGGCTTAGAAGAAAAAGCGAAGTTAATAACAGAATTTGAAAATAAAAATAATAAAGAATTTAGTTTATCAGAAGAGTTAGAAAGCTTAAAAGAAGAAAAGTTAAAAGCTTTAGATAAAGACGATTTAGTTAAAGCTAAGGAAATTGATTCAAAAATAAATAGAGTCCAAAAAACAATCGATAAAAAACAAAAAGAAACAGAAAAAAGTGTTGAAGATTTAAACGGTCAGATAAAAACAATAGATAAACAACTAGGTGCGAGCGGGTTGAGTAAGTCTGATAAAGTTGCTTTAGAAAAGCAAAAGGCTACAGTAAAGTCTTCGATTTCTAAAAAATTAAATTCGTCTTCGACAGGGAAGTCAAAAGTAGCGAGAGATATAACTAAAACAGCGACAAAAGACGCGAAAGAGTCTTTATCTAAAACACGGATGAAAAAAGAAGATGTAGCGAGTTTATCAGATAGTGTTTCAAAAGTAAAGAACATTATGTCTTCGGAACCGGGAATAGCTTATGAAGCGATGAAAGAAATTGATGATGCTATTAAAGAAAAAGAAAGCAGTGGAGACGAATTGCCGGATTCTTTTTCTGATGTTGCGGAAGAAGTTTCTCAAGAGATCAAAGAATATCAAGATAATCATAAAGATTTAGAACAAGAGTTTGATAATAGTGAGCTAACAGAAGAAGGTTTAGATAACGATATAAATATTTTCGCGACAGATAAAGAGCTTGACGAGCTTTCAAAGAGTTTACTAGCTTTAGGTTCGATGAGTAATTTATTAGAAGAGTTTGGACCAGTTGAAGACAGTATGTCTGATAACGACTTGAGTGAAGATCAAAAAATTATAAAACAAAAAATGCAAAAATTGTTATCTTCGATAATGTCGCTTGAAAATAATTTTAAAAATTTTAATATAGAACTGATAGACAAAAAAATAAAAAACTTAGAAAATTATGCTCCGGCTAGTGTAGTAGCTGATTTCAAAGATATGAGATATATTTGGAATCAAAACTTAGTAAAGGCTTGGTTGACTAAAAAAAATATAAGATATGGTTTTATCCAGGGTAAAGAAAGTGTTATATTATCAGAAAGAAATAAGACGATGGAGAACCCAGCAATATTTGAGCCCGATAAAGATAATATGACGACTAAATTGTGGCTACCGGCGAGTTTTTTGTTAAATGAATTTGGAGTTACAGTTCAAAGTTTAAACGCTATTGACAAAGCGATTGTCTACGATCAAAAATCATATAAAATTATGCAAGAAATGTTAGAATCTATAGATAGATAAAATAATATTAGAGTTTAGAGGTGATTTGTCTTGGCTAGATATTCGATTATTTCGGACGTTAGCAACTATATTGTTAAGTTGCTTAAAGATAATTTGTCTCCGGAGCCGATGCTTAGTTCTCAAACAATCGAGCTTGTGTCGCCAGCTGATAATAATGCTGATTATACATTAGGGGTCTTTATGTACGATATTAGAGACAACCCTGACTTCCCTCAGGTTAATATGATATCGATAGATAACAATAGGAGAAGAAGACCAGCTCAAAGTTTGATGTTATATTATATGATTTTTGTTAATGCTTCGGCTCAAGTTTCGATTAAATCAGTTGATATACAAAAAATATTAGCTAAAGTCCAACAGGTCTTATATGATAATAGCGAAATAGAAATAACTAAATTACAAACTGGGTTAGAGACAAGAGAGCCAAATATAAAAATAGTTTCGTCTAAGTTGCTTTACGACGAAAAAACAAAGATTTGGACTGCTCTTAATAAGCCTTGTCAACTTGCTTTATATTATACAGTTTCGCCAGTGATGCTTTCTTCAGATGTCGTTGTTGAAGATAAAAGAGTCAAAACTATTTATTATAATTATCTTGATAAATCTAATTAAATAATTAAAATAAAAAAACGGGGGTGATTGATATTAATAAATATTTTTTAAGTCAAAAAATAAATTGTGAAGTGTCTTTAACCTTAGCTTTTAAACTTAGAGATAGTTTTGATGATCAGGTTTTAAATAATATAAATTTTAGTTTTTATTTAAATAATAAGTTAATAAAGCCAATTAAAAAAAACGATGGTTGCTATATTATTATTAATAATAAAGATAAAAATTTTGAATTAAAAATATTAGCTGATAATTATTTTGAAAAAAATATTTTAATTGATATAGATAAAATAAAAGACAGATATATCGAAATATATTTAGTTCCTGATTATAAATTTAAAAAAACGTCTAGTGATTTAAATATCCAAGGAATTTCTGATCCGAATACAGAAGTTTGGGCGACGAAGCTGAGCAACAGAACTAATATTAGATTTATAAGTTTCGAAAAGATAAAAAAAAATAATAATAATATATTAAAAATTTCAAATCCGGCTAGCGAAAGTTTATTAGGAAGACTGTTAGCTGTTGTAGATCTTGAAAAAAAGGATTTTCAAAGTTTTTTTATAGAAAATAAAATTTCTGATACAGATTACGAAATAGATAGTGAAATTAATAAAAAATATAAAATATCGTCGCCGATCCAGAAAGCTTATGTAACAAAGAGCGACGAAACAGGATATTATAATTTTTATTTAAGTAATAATAATAAATTAGAAGATGACGAATATATAGTTTTATATTATAAAAATAAAAAAAGAGTTTTGAAAGTTATTGATTTTAAATAAATTATTTTAATTTTAATTTAAGAAAGAAATGATAAAAAATGGGAATTTTAGTTTGTGGTGGAGCTTGTATAGCTTGTTCTTTTGGAGCTTCTCCATCAGTTTTGAATATACCACCTGAAGATGGTGTGATGGGCCAAGCTCCGATGGCTTGTGTTGAAGATAACGTAGCTATTACAAATATTCCGCCGTTTGGAATGTGTTCATCGCTAGGGAACCCTCAGGTTGCTTCGGCAACGTCTGCGGCTTTAGGTGTTTTGACCCCTCAGCCGTGTATGCCGTCTTTGGAAGCTTTTTGGAAACCAGCAGCAGAAGGTGTATTAATAGGCCAGGTTCCGGCTATAGATATGAGTAGTCAGCTTATTTGTAGCTACGGGGGGATAATAAAAATAATTTCGCCAGTTCAAACCAACTTGATGGCGAATTAAATAATTTTTAATAATTTTAATATAACTAAGCTAATTTCGCCGGTTCAAACCAACTTGATGGCGGATTAAATATATTTTTATAAAAATTTAATTAATTTAACTTAAATTAAATTCGAAAGGAGGAAGATTTTAAAATTTATTAAATTTTTAAATTTAATTTTAATTTTAAAATCGAGAAACTATGGCAGAGTATTTATCACCTGGAGTCTATGTTGAAGAATATGAATCAGGCTCCAAACCGATGGAAGGAGTTAGCACTAGTGTTGCAGGTTTTATTGGGATGGCGGTTAGAGGAAAAACCGTTGGAGTTCCAGAACTAGTTACTAGTTTCGCTGACTATCAAAGAAAATTTGGAGGCTATTTAAGCGAGAATTCTCATGGAGAATATCGTTACTTGCCTTATAGTGTTGAGCAATTTTTTCAAAATGGAGGCTCAAGATGTTATATAATGAGAGTTGCTCCGGTTGACGCAAAAGTCGCTCACAAAGAAATTAATAAAAAAATTAAGTTCAAAGCTTCAAGCCAAGGAGAGTGGGGAGACAAAATCTTGATCTCTATAGTTAAATCTTCGAAGGCTAAAACACAGATTTTAGAAGCTAACCAAGGAGAAGCTCGATATGAGTTTAAATCAGTCGCAGGTTTTAACGATGGGGATGTTGTTTTATTTAAAGACGGTTCGACAGAATTTTATAACAAAATTAAAAAAATTATTGGTCGAAGTGTTGAATTTGAAACGCCTTTTGAGACAGATGTTATAGATAAAAACTTAATTCCTAAAAAAACTATTGAAACTTGTGAAATTTCTGTTATAATAAGATATGACGAGGTTGTTGAAAAATATGACAACGTTTCTTTGAATATTAAGTCGCCTAATTATATTTTGAGCAAGTTATCAAAAAGTGATCTAGTTGAGGTTGAAGTTTTATCAGAAAAACTAGAGTCGGCTTCGATTATTTCTCAAATTTACGGAGAAGAAGCAGATAAATTTTCGTTTGCTCTAACAGGTGGCTTTGACGGAACGATTAGTGCAACAGACGCTTCGGTTTATATTGGAGACGACAAAGGCCCATCAAATAGAACGGGTTTACAAGCTTTCTTAGATAATAGTGTAGTTAGTATGATGGCTATTCCAGGAGTTACAAACGCTTCGGTTTTGGTTTCGTTAGTTGCTCATTGCGAAAACTTAGGCAGCAGGATGGCTATTTTAGATATTCCAAAAGATATGGTTAAAGTTAGCGAAATTGTTGATTTTAGATCTATGTTTGATAGTACGTATTCAGCTATATATCACCCTTGGGTTCAAGTGTATGATAAATTAGAAAAAAAGACTTCTCATATACCGCCATCAGGGTCTGTAGCGGGAATTTACGCAAGATCTGACGTTCAAAGAGGGGTTTATAAAGCTCCAGCCAACGAAACAGTTGCTTGCACAGGGCTAAGTTGTTTATATAACAAAGGCGAACAAGATATTTTAAATCCGGCGGGTGTTAACTTATTAAGAGCGTTCCCGGGTCAAGGAATCAAAGTTTGGGGTGCAAGGACTTGCTCTTCAGACGGCGCTTTAAAATATATAAACGTAAGAAGATTATTAATATTTATCGAAGAATCTATCAAAGCAAATACAAACTGGGCAGTTTTTGAGCCTAATAACGAGCTACTTTGGATGAGAGTACAGCGTTCAATAACTAATTTTTTAACAACGCTTTGGGGTTCAGGAGCTTTAGCAGGAGCTTCACCAGCAGAAGCATTTTTTGTTGATGTTAGCAGGAACACGATGTCACCAGACGATATAGCTAACGGAAGATTAATTTGTAATATTGGAGTTGCTCCGACAAGACCAGCAGAGTTTGTAATCTTTAAAGTTACACAACTGATGGGTGACGAATGCGAAGGCGCAAGCGCAGAAGAATAAGTTAATATAAATAATATAACAAGAAAAGAGGTAATTATATATGGGTTTAGGCATGGATGGTTATCCGTTTACGAAATTTAGATTCAGAATGACGGTAAGAGGAGCTGAAGCTGGATTTTCTGAAGTTTCAGGTTTTGACGCAACAGCAGATGTAATTGAATATAGAGCAGGTAATTCTAGAAACAACTCAACTGTTAAGTTACCAGGTCTTATAAAATATAGTAATATAACTTTAAAATGGGGTATGACAGAAGACAGAGCTTTATATGATTGGATGACATCTGTAATTGGAGGGGAAGCAGCATCTAACGGTACAGGAATTGAACCAGAGGATATAACAATAGAGTTACTTGGTGAAGACGGTGAGACAGTAAAGGCTTCGTGGCAAATTACTAGAGCTTGGCCTTGTAAATATACAGGTCCGGACTTTAACGCCAACTCGAGCGAAGTTGCTTTTGAGAGTTTAGAGCTAGCTCACGAAGGAATGACAAGAACACAATAATATTTATATATTAAGAGATAAATATCGGTTAGAGCTATTAAAAATTTATAAGTTTTTTTAAATTTTATTTTATAGTTCTAACCTGTACTCTTAATTAGTTTTTAATTTTTATTATATTTAATTTTTTAAAATTCGAAAGGACTGTAAAAAAATGTTTCAGACAGAGTTTGATTTTAAGTTACCAAAAGGTTATGTTGATTCAGAAGGAAAGGTTCACAAAGAAGGAAAGATGAGGTTAGCGACAGCAGCGGACGAAATATTACCTCTTAAAGATCCGAAGATTCAACAAAACCCGTCTTATTTATCTATTGTTTTGTTATCTAGAGTTATAACTAAGCTAGGAAGCTTAGAGAATATAAATATTAATATTATAGAAGGTCTATATACAGCTGATTTAGCTTTTTTACAAGATATGTATCAAAGAATCAACGAAGTTGAGGAACCAAAAATAAAAGTAACATGTAAGCGTTGCGGTGAAAGTTTTATGGTGCCTGTAAATTTTACGAGAGAAGGATAGCTTTATATCCTCAGTCAGAGTTATATAAAGAGATTTCCTTTATTGCTTATTATTTTCATTGGGATCACGATAAGATTCTTAATTTTGATCATCACTCAAGAAGAAAGTGGTGCAGCGAAATATCAAATATAAACAGTCAGTTTAATCCGCAACCGAAAAATATATTTGATGTTTAAACAAAAAATATAAAAAAATTAATATAGAAAGAGGGTAGCTAAGATTGGATATGTTTCAGGAATTAGATTTCGATTTTGAGCAGTCGGCAGAGTCTCAAAATATTTCTGATTTAGCGCGAAACTTAATAGTTGGTTATAAGTTTTATGTTTTTATTGGATCTATTAGTTTAGCGTTTAATCGAGTTTCTGGTATCGAAAGAACATATAATTATCATCCGTTACAGGAAGGTGGAGTCAATAATAGTTTGACTTTCTTGTCGTCGCCGATTGAGCAACCGTCGACGCTAGTATTTGAAGACGGTGGGATGAGAATATCGATAGCTGAAATGAAGGTGTATTTTAATAGCTATCCTAAAGAGATATTAGTTTTATTGTGTTCAGATAGCGGGGAGATAAAAAACGTAATAGCTATCCATAATGCAGTTGTTTCTAAAATAAGTATTGGCAATCTTGATGCGGAGGCGAGTAAGTTAGTTGTTAATAATATAGAAATGAAATATACTGGATTTTCTAGATTAAATTTTGATATGTGATTTTATTTTGATTTTTAATTTTTAAATTATTAAGATAGACGGTGAAAATAATGAAAGAGACAAAAATAAGAAATATTTCAAAAATTAATAATAATATAGATTTAAAGACGAGAAAATCTATTGGAATCATAAGTACTAGTTTTGTTAATAAATTATTTTCAGTCTATCAATTAAAAAATTATATTTTTGGTTTTGTTAGATTTGTATACGATAGAAACAATAACTTCGAAGAGGATCGAAATAAAAATAATAACTTATTCAGTTTAAAAAATATAGTCAATAATAATTATTATCTAAATAATAATATTAATAATTTATATTCTCTAAGAAATATAGATTATTATATTAATAAATTTATAA
>JAGAUG010000039.1 GCA_017828935.1 Oscillospiraceae bacterium
ATTTTATTTATTAACGAGACTATATCGTTATAAAAAATTATTACGCTAAGTAACATAAGAAGTGCAAAACCAATAAAATGAATATAACCTTCGATTTTTTGATTTATATTTTTTTTGGTAATCATCGAAAACAATAAAATTATCGCTCTTCCGCCGTCGAGCGCCGGAAGCGGCAGTAAATTTAAAACACCTAAATTAACTGTAATCAAAACAATAAATTTTATAAACTGTCTTATATTATTACTTGCAACTGACGTTGCCATTATTTCCGTTATTTTTACAGGTCCAGCCATTTGTTTTAGCTTATACTTTCCGCTAATCAGACCTCTGAGCGAAACATAAACAGATTTTATATTTGAAATTACGCTATCATAAGAATATTTTATAACATTAAAGAACGTCTTATCTTTTTGACTAATCTTGAAGTCAATCATAGCTATTTTTATATCGCTTTCTTGGTCTTCAAAAACTGGAAATTTAACTTGTTTTAAATTTATAATTTCTTTATTTCTCTTAACTAAAATATCAACAGGTCTGTCAGCTATCTCAGCGATTATATAATTAAAATCAGAAGCTGTTTTTATTTTATAATTATCTATTTCTAAAATTTTGTCGCCAATCTTAAGACCAAAAGAGTCGCTAATAGATTCGTCAACAAAACCCGACACTGTCATATCTGAAATTTTATCCGACGAAATTACTAAACAAAGCATCAAAATAAAACCAAATAAAAAATTCATAAACGCACCAGCAACACTAACTAAAAAACGCTGCCATGCGGGTTTATTACAAAAAGCTCGATCGTTATCGCTTTCTTGATCCTCGCCTTCCATCTTGACATATCCGCCAAAAGGAACAGCTCTAATCGAATAAAGCGTCTCTCCTCTTGTAAACCCAAATATCTTCGGTCCCATTCCAATAGCAAATTCATCGATTTTAATATTACACCACCTAGCAACACTGTAGTGTCCAAGTTCGTGAATAAAAATTAAAATTCCAAAACCTAGTATCGCAACCAAAATAGAAATTATCATATTAAAACTAACCAAATTATCTCACCGTCTCTTTTATAAAATTTCTAACTTTAGTATCAATATCAAATATATCTTTTAATTTTAAATTTTTTATTTGTTCTTGATTTTCTAAAGCTTTTTTTATTAAACTTTCGATATCTAAAAATTTTATTTTTTTATTTAAAAATAAATTTACTGCCTCTTCGTTAGCCGCATTTAAAACACACGGATATATATTAGATTTATTTGCTGCTTCTATAGCTAATTTAAGACATCCAAAAGTCTCAAAATCCGGCTCATCAAAAGATAGATTTTTTATTTTTGTTAAATCTAATTTATTTAGATTACTAAAAACTCTTTCTGGAAAACAAATAGCGTACTGTATCGGAAGCCTCATATCCGGAACCGAAAGCTGAGCGATAACGCTTGTATCTATATATTGAACCATTGAGTGAACAATACTTTCTCTGTGAATAATAATTTTTATATCTTTCGGGTCTATATCAAACAAAACTGACGCCTCAATAAGCTCAAGCCCTTTATTCATCAAGGTCGCCGAATCAATCGAAATTTTCTTACCCATCGACCAATTAGGGTGATTTAAAGCTTCTTCAACAGTAACACAAGATAGCTCTTCTCTTGTTTTTTTAAAAAAAGGTCCTCCCGAAGCTGTCAACAAAATTTTATCTACCTGATTTTTTTTATTATTTCTAAGACACTGAAAAATAGCTGAATGTTCACTATCGATTGGCAACAACTGATCTTTAAATTTTATTTTTTGAGTAAGTAGCTCTCCCGCTACAACTAAGCTTTCTTTGTTAGCTAGCCCTAAAACTTTTCCTGATTCTAAAGCGCTCAAAGTCGGTCTAAGGCCTGCTAACCCAACAATAGCGTTAATTACCATCTGAGCTTTATCTAAGCTAGCGAGCTGAGTTAAGCTGTCTTGGCCAGTCAAGACTCTTATATTCATATCTTTTAATCTATATTTTAAATCTAAATACAAATCCTGATCAACAATCGAGACATATTCCGGCCTAAACTCTCTCGCTTGTTTTTCTAATAAATCAATATTAGATTTTGCACAAAGCGCCAAGATATTTAGACCTAGATCTCGAGCTATATCTAGTGTTTGTGTTCCGATCGAACCTGTTGAACCAAGCAAAACTATGTTGTCTTGCAACTGTCAAACCTTCTTTCGATTTTTATATTTTTTATTTTTTTATTTTTAAGCCATATATTATTTTACCACAGTTAATAAAATCTTGCAAGAAATTTTTGTTTTTATTTATTTTTTAGGACCGACAGTTACGACAATTATTTCTGGTCTATTAAAAACTCTAACCGGAATCGTACTGTTTCCTAACCCCCTACTAATTATTAAAGTCGAATCGTTTTCGAGATATACCCCCTCGCAATACTTCGGGAATAGCCCTTCTTCGTGAGAAAAAATTCCTCCAATAAACGGAATTCTTATTTGGCCACCGTGTTCATGGCCTGAAAAGACATAGTCTATATCGTAATTAACATAAGAAAATTTACCGTTTAGACTAAAATTAGTCGGGTAGTGATCTAAAATTATTTTTATTCCTGATTCTCTTTGAAATTGCTCGATTAAATTATTAATACTAATATCTTGATAAGAATAATTATCAACACCTAAAATATTAATAATATCTTGATTTATATTTATTTTTGTTACTTGATTAATTAATAAAATTACTCCTGTATTAGCTACTATATTTTTAAAATTATTAAAGCCTTGATCGAATTTTTCAAATACATGTTCGTGATTTCCGAGAATAAGATATGTTGGAGCAACGCTAACAATATCTCTTAAAATCTTAACTGTATATTCTAAATTTTCTTGATAAAGCTCTTCACTGTCTTGTTTTAAAGTTTTCATCTCGTCGTCAGAAAACTCAGCAATATCTCCTGTTATAAATATAACATCCGGACTTTCTTTTTTTATTTTATTTATAAAATTTTTATTATCTACTCCAAATAATTTTCTGTGTAAATCAGACAGATGTAAAATTTTTACTTGACTACTAATTTTATTATTTTCAAAATTTAAATAAGTCATTTGGATTTTATTATTACTATCATAAATACAAACTAAAATAAAAATTACAAATAAAAAAAATATAATTAAAAATAATCTTATTTTTTTATTTTTTTGTTTATTAGAAGTCATATTGTTTACTCCAAAATAATTATTAATTATATATATTATATTAATATTATCTTAAAAATTGTTTTTCGATATCTTTTTTCTTAATACTTATAAAAATCGGTCTTCCGTGTGGACAGTTTTTTAAATCAGAATTTTTTTCTAGAATATTAACCAGTTCTTTTAATTCGATCTCGTCGTTTTTGTCTCCAGCTTTAATCGCAGCCTTACAAGCAAACGTATAATATATCTTATCTAAAACACTCGGCACTATATTATTTTTATTATTCATAATATTAATAATAATTTCGTTTATTATATCCGAAATATTTTTATCGCTAAGAATTAACGGAACTTCTCTTATTATTATAGTCTTTTGACCAAAATCCTCTACTAAAAATCCTATATTTTCAAATATGTCTATATTATCTATTGCCGCCTGATATTCTAATAAACTTGTTTCTAAAATTTCAGGAGTAAGTAAAATCTGGCGATGATTTTTAAATCTACCGTCTTTTATTTTTTCGTAAATTATTCTCTCGTGAGCTGCGTGTTTATCTATTAATATAATCTCACTATCTCTTTCTAAAACAATATAAGAATTAAAAACTTCTCCAATAAATTTATTTTCAGGCTTTATATTTATTATTTCTTGTTTTTTTATTTCTGGACTTATATTCTCAAAATTTTTTATTTCCTGTTTTTTTATTTCTGGACTTGTATTCTCAAAATTTTTTATTTCCTGTTTTTTTATTTCTGGACTTGTATTCTCAAAATTTTTTATTTCCTGTTTTTTTATTTCTGG
>JAGAUG010000040.1 GCA_017828935.1 Oscillospiraceae bacterium
TAATAATAAATAAATTTTGGTGATTAAACTTATGGGTTCTACTTGGGGATCTAATATAAAAATTTCTTTGTTTGGCGAATCTCATGGATCTTGTGTTGGCATTAATATCGACGGTCTTCCAGCCGGTTTCGAGATAAACTTAGACGAAATTAAACATCAGCTATATCGTAGAAGCTCTGTTGATGAATCTTTATCAACACCACGAAAAGAGCTTGATGACTTTGAAATCCTAAGCGGATTTTTTAACAACAAAACAACAGGTTCGCCTCTTTGTGTTATATTTAAAAATAAAAATATTAATTCTGAATTTTTTGAAAAAAATTTTAATAACTCGTCAATAAATTGACTTGTATCTGAAAATTGTCTATATACAGAAGCAAATCTTATATAAGCAACAGAATCTATTTTTTTAAGTCTTTCCATCACAAGATTTCCAATAAAAAGAGACGATACTTCTTTTTCCATCGAATTTTGAAGTTGTTTTTTTATCTCAGAAACAATATTTTCGATATCAGACATTTTAATAGTTCTTTTTTCACAAGATTTTAAAATTCCTCGAAGTAATTTATCTTCGCTAAAGATTTCTCTAGATCTATCTTTTTTTATTACCATTATGGGAATATTTTCGATTGTTTCGTATGTTGTAAATCTTTCTTGACATTTTAGACATTCACGTCGTCTTCTAATTTTTTCGTTGTCTTCTGTTGCTCTTGAGTCGATAACTCGACTTTCTATATATCCACAAAAAGGACATTTCATTAAAAAAATCACACCTATATTTAATATTTTTATATAATAATTGCTAAAAAATTTATTCTTCTTTTATAGAAGTTAGCGCGCTAATTCGAGCGGCTTTTCTAGCCGGAATATAAGCAGCAATCATAGTTACTAAAACAGATCCGGATATTATATAAAGCCAAAGAGATGGCTCTATTAAAGCGATATCTAATTTTACTGTTGCGTAGCTATCGTATTGCATCATACTCATATAAGTTGCAAGAAGCTCAGCCACACCTGTGAGCTCAGAGATATCAGATACGTTTGTAATATTATTCATAAAATTAGACAAATAATATGTAATAGCCATCCCGATACTTCCGCCAAGAAGTCCTAAGATCGCTGATTCGATCAAAAAAATAATTTTTATATTTCCAACTTTACAACCAATAACTTTCATAACTCCGATTTCTTTTGTTCTTTCGTACATCGAAGTTATCATTGTGTTGGCGACGCTAAGAGAAGCAACAAAAAGAGTAATTGCTCCAAGAACTCCTAAGACTAATTGATTAGAACTCGTTCTAGCTTTTTCTTTCTCGACCTCTTCGATTTGATTAGAAGGCGAAAAACCGAGATTTCCAATTTTTTGACTAACTTTTTCAACTAAATTAATATCTTTAACGTTAACAACAACGTTATGATAAGTAAAAAGAGGCGCGTTCTCATCTAAATCGCCCATAAATGACGAAGTGTTTTGTGTAATATGATTTAATTTTCTATATTGATTTATAATTTCTTTCGCTAAATCAACATCAATCAAAATACCGGTCGAAGAATAACTTTGAACTTGCCAATTATTGTGATCTTTGACAGCCTCCCAATCAAGTCGACCAGCAACGTTTAATTTATATGTTTTATATTTAGGTTTTTTATTATTTTGATATTCAGTATCGCTTTTTCCGGTCATCAAATCAGAAAATTCAATATCGCTATTATTTTGTGTTTCTGAGAGTCTAATACCAAGATACATATCATCTTTTTGGTAATTAACAAACGGAGGTTTTAAAACAAAGCTATCTTGATCGTATCCATATTTTTCGCGACTATATTGTTCTATAGGTGAATTATAATATCTAGATGATTTATTCCAATTTCTTATATTTTGTTTTCTGAAATTATATTCAAAATATTGGCCAGCCAAAACTTGGATATATTTTTGATTATCTAAAGACTTTTGAGTAGGTAAAGATCCGCTTAATATTTTATATCCAAATTTATCGATATCATCTAAAAAAACGCCTTTTAAATTATCCAAAACATATTTATTATTTTTACCAGCGAGTAAAACAATATTTCGATCTATATTAAGCTCCGCCCAAACACCGTTTACGCCGTCTATATTTTTTAAATTTTTAATTGCGCTATCGTCTAAATAAACTTTATCTTTGTCTTTTTTAGTATTATTTAACATATTGTTTACCGAAACAGAGATGTTTTTAAGATCGCCTTTTGAATCTAAAACTTTTTGATTATTACTTTTTATTGCGTTTCCTATCGCTAAAGTAATTGATACAGACATAGCGCCTAAAATAATTCCGAGTAAAGTAAGTCCTGATCTTAACTTTCGTTTTAATAAATTATTTAGACTCATTAATAACAAATCAATAAAACTCATATATTATTTAATTCCTCGCGTATTTTACAAAAAAATATTATAATAGCTTTAGAACTATTATAAATAAAATCTTTAATTAATATAAAATATAATTCAAAATTTATTTAGAAGCCTTAATAGCTTTGAAATATTTGATTTTTGAGGTTATTTAAAATAATTTTTTAAAATTTATTTTAAGTTTAATATTATATAATTAAAAAATTATTTGGAAGATTTAATAGCTCTAAGAGCTTCGATTTTTGAGGCTATTAAAGACGGAAAATATCCAGCAATTAGACCTAAAAGAGTAGTTCCTAAAATTACTAATAAACAAAGCTTCGGGTCAACGACAGCAACTTTCATAGCAATATCGCCACTAGATAAAAAAGACATATCGGTTTTCATGCCTTCTATATAATTAGAAATTATATTAGCAAATACACCCATATTTTCAACTTCGCCAGCAACTAATTTATTCATAAAGTTAGATAATAAATAACTACTACTAACTCCGATTAGACCACCAAAAAGACCGATAATTCCTGATTCGATTAAAAACATTATTTGAATATTTCCGATTTTACAGCCCAAAACTTTCATGATTCCAATTTCTTTTGTTCTTTCATAAACAGAAGTAATCATCGTATTAGAGATACTAATAGTTGAAACTAACAAAGCTAAACATCCTAAAAGACCTAAAATAAATTGATTTGATCGTGCTCTAAGTTGCTCGTTTTCAATCGTACTCATCAAGTTATAAACTTCGTAGCCCATCTTTTTTAGTTCTTTTGTTATATCTAAAACATGATCTATATTATTGGCTTCGATTATAACACTTTCATAAATAAATTCTGGGATATCAGAATCATCGGTACTTGTTTCTTTATTGAGTTTTTTAGCTTCTCTAATTAGAGTTTTTGCTGTATTGATATCAACTAAAATACAGTTACCAGCGGTATTGGCCAATACATCATTGTCTTTAACAGCATCCCAATTATATCTGCCAGCTAAATTAAGTTTATATTTTTTATATTTATATAAATTATTATTATTATTTTCTAGTAATATATTGTTTTCGTCAAAATTCATATCATATTCAGACAAAGAAGAACTAGAATTAGTATTTGGATATTGAATTGCTAAAAAAACATTATCTTCGTCGGCGTTTACAAACGGAGGAATAACATCTTCTTGCATAGAAGCTGATCCCCATCTTGAAAACATATATTGCATAACAGGAGAGTTCATATATCGATTAGATGAGTTGTTTTTACGACCTCCTGGTCCTCCTGGTCCACGTCCGCCGCCGCCCCTTCGGTCACCACGACCACTGTTTTGACTAGCAGCTGTATTTTCAAAAAGATATTCAAAATATTGTCCACCAATAGCTTTTATATTATTGCCAGAAGGATTAAACTTGTAGTTAGAAAAATCAGGTGCGGAATTGTCTAAAAGAGTTAGTCCAAATTTATGAGCTTCTTCAAAATCAATTCCTAATATATTCGACATATTTGCCTTATATTTGTCGTTTTTTCCAGCGACAAGAACAATATTACTTGGTCTTAAAGTATAATAAACACATTTGACGTTATCTATTTTTTTGGCTTTGTTTATAAGATTATCGTCTAAATATACAGTACTAGTACTTGAATTAGAACTAGAACTAGAATTATCGCTATAATAACTTGAATAGACTTCTATATATCTTAAAAGACCGGTACTTTCTAAAATAAGCTCGTTATTTCGTTTAACTGCGTCGCCAATAGCGAAAGTCATCGCAACAGAAGCTGACCCTAAAACAACTCCTAATAAAGTCAGGATTGTTCTAGTTTTTCGTTTAAAAAGATTTCCGAAAGACGTCGCTAATATATCAAATATCTTCATCTAGGAGTTCTCTCCTCTTGGCTATTATCTTTTTGATTATAAAATAAGATATAGCGCCAACTATAATAACGCCACCAGATATTATTGCTATAAGGATCGGGGTACTTAATTTTTTAGAAGATTCTTCTGGAAGTTCTTCGTCGCCAATTCCTTCAGCGCCGTCCATAAAGGCTTGTCCGCCCATACCCATCATTCCAAAATCATCGTCTTCTGAAACGTTGACGTTAAGGCCGAATGACCTATCTATCGTATGTTGATTTCCGTCGTCATCTTCAAAAGTAATAACAGCAGTTCCTGTTATCTTGTTATCAACAACGGAAACTGTTGTTTCTGTTGATTCTATTGATTCTATTTCGTTAGTATCGTCGTCATTTTTATTATTTTCTCTAGTTTTTAAAGATGATTTTTGATTATTGCCAGGGTTGTTGTTTGGAGGTGGAGCATCGCCACCTCCACCAGGACCGCCACCGGCTGGATTATTACCTCCACCAGGGCCGTTGTTAACTCTAGATCTAGATTTGTTTGAGCTTGAGCTGTTGATGTTCGAAGCTGTTGTAACTGTCGTTGTTACTGGTAAAGTTGTAATCGTAAAAGTAGGTGAAGTAACTTTTCCGGACGGAATAGTTCCGATTTCTTTAACATAAGAATCACTTTTGAAATTACCTGAAATTGCGATACTTACGTTCTTGACGTCCGATTCGCCTTTGTTAGCTAACTGAATCGTAACTGTTGATTCTTCTTCTTCTTCGATTTCGGTTGGGCTACAACTTATATCTGAAATAGTAAGTCTTGGTGCTGGGACGACTTTGTGAACAGGTATATAAATTTGAGTCATATCTTCGCCAGATTTTCTTTCTTTGTTTATTACATACTCATAAGAAAATTTTAAATTAATAGGATAGGACGAAGATTCTTTGATGCTTTTTAAAGCCGTAAAATCAACAGATTGATTTTTAATTCCCTTTGGACCAAGTTCGTCGACATAAAAAGTATTTGTGTTATTTTTAATAACAAAATTCTCTCCGCCGCTAACTTCGATTTTTAGATTTTCCATCTTGACTGCGTTGCTTGAATTAAAATAATTAAATTTTAAAGTAAAAGACTGTTCTGTATTTATTGTATTTCCTCCGTATGTACATTCATCGATAACGACTCTCGGGCTTGGAGGGGGAGCGGGATCTTTTTTTGTATCATCGTCTTCTTCTTCGTCGATTGGAATTTGAGAGATCATAAAAGAAACTAGCTCACTTTTAGCTTCTCCGTCTGTATTTGTGTAGCCAACTCTAATAGTAATCGTATTAGTTTTTCCGTTGAATTTTATATTTTTAAAATTAGCTAAAAGTTTCATCGGGCCGTCGTTATTTGTATTTCCAGTTTGTTTAAGAGTACCAGTATTAGTCGTTTCACCGTAAAAACTGGCGCTTTCTAAAACAGCGTAGCCAGTGTTTGTCTCAAATCCATCGATAGCTTGAATCGAGGGATCAAGCAAACCAACTGTTAAATCAAAAGCCGGAGAATCTTTTGTTAGCTCAGTAATATCTTTTCCTGAGCTAGAATCAGTTATTTTATAATAATTAACAATAATTTTTGAAGATGACGAAATCGAAGTAGCTGCGCTGACTGTGTTATTACTTGAAGAACCAGAAGCTGTTTCGGCTCCAAAAGCTTTATAAAACAACGGGATAACAACTGATAAAACTATTAAAGATGCTAATATTAAAGCTATAATTTTAATTTTAGTTGGGGTTTCTTTTTGTTTTTTCATAAAATAAAAGTCCTTTCTTGTTTTTGTTTTTTAATATATATTTTATTATTTAAATTAAATTTTCAAAAATTAATTTAAATTTAAATTTTGATTTATTTTTTCGTCGCTAACAACGTTTCCGTCGACTACAGTTATAATCCTGTCAGCAAAGTCAGCAATTTCTTTATCGTGAGTAACTATAATTAATGTCTGGTTATATTTTTTAGCCATCTCGATCATAATATTCATAATTTCGATAGTTGTCTTTGTATCTAAGTTTCCGGTAGGCTCGTCCGCAAAAATAATTTTTGGTTTTGAAACAAAAGCCCTGGCGATTCCGACTCTTTGTTGTTGACCGCCGCTCATTTGAGAAGGCTTGTGTTTAACTCTAGAACCAAGACCAACAATTTCGAGCATCTTTTTAGCTAATTTGTTTCGCTTAAATCTTCCGTAGCCCTTAAAAGTCATTGGCAACGCAACGTTTTCTAAAGCAGTCAAAGATGGCAATAAATTATAAGACTGAAAGACGAATCCAGTATATTGTTGTCTAAAAATAGCTAGCTTTCTTTCGCTAATTGCTCCAATATTATGATTAGCTACTAATATCTTGCCTTTAGTTGGTCGCTCAAGGCCAGCCAACATATTAAGAAGTGTTGACTTTCCTGAACCAGATGTTCCTAAGATACAACAAATTTCGCCAGCGTTTATATCCAAGTTAATATTATCTAACGCTACTACTTTTTCGTGGTCCATTTGATAAACTTTTCTAAGATTTCTAACTCTAATTATTGGTTTCAAATACTCCTCCTCCTTAAAAAGATTTTTTATAATTTACAAATATTATTATACACTTTTTATAGTCATTTGACTAGTATTAAGTTTAAAAAATAAAAATATTTTTTAAACTTTTGTTTTTTAAAATTCAAAAATTTAAATTTAATTGGCCAGAATAAGATTTTATTCTAGCTTAAAAGTTTTAAGTTTTTTAATTTAGTAAGCAAAAAAGAAGAGTAGACAGCGCTTTATAAGATGCTGATTTAATAAATCTTATTGGGTAAGACTTTTATAATCCGGATAAAAATATTTGTTGCTTGATATATAAAATTTTACAAAAAAATTAAAAAAATACTTGACTTATTATTAATAATGATATATAATAAATATATGTTTAGTTTTAAAATAAAAAATATAATTAATTAAGATATAAAGCGAAGATAATGTTGTGAATTATTTATTATTGTTTTTATTAAGTTTTTAAATTTAAAAATAAGAAAAGGGGTTAAAAAATGAATAAGAAAGATTTAAAAAAAGATATACCTGTAGTTTTATTATCCACAGTAATGTTAACTACTTGTTTTGTTGGGTGTTCTAAATCAAGCGATATTAGCGAAAATAGTAATAGTAATGATAATAGTAATAGTAATGATAATAGTAATTTGGCTTTTGATAGCGAGATGATGGATGAGTTTAATTATGACGAATTTGATTATGATGAGTTTGATTACGGTGACGAGTTGGATTATGATACGAATAGATTGTTCAGTAAAGATGGAATAGAATATTTTATAATAGATGAAGAAAAAAAGACTGTAAGTTTGGAATTAGTAGAAGATAAAAATATTAAAAGCTTAGATATAGGAAGTCTTGATGTAAACGGATACACAATAGAAGAGATAGGTATTGGAGTGTGTGATAGTTGTGATGATCTTGAAAGTGTTATAATTCCTGAGACTGTAAAAAAAATAGGTGCTCAAGCTTTTGATGGATGTAAAAGTTTGAAAGAAATTATAATGAAAGATGGCGTAAAAAATATAGGAAATGACGCTTTTGCAGCTTGTGTAGCTTTAGAAAAAATTGTAATACCTGACACTGTAGAGAATATAGGTAGATCAGCATTTATGAGTTGTGAAAATTTAGTAGATGTGGTAATAGGAAAAAAAGTAAAAAAGATAGGTGATAGTGCTTTTTCTGAATGTAGTAATTTGAAAAGTATTACGATTCCTGGGAATGTAAAGGATATAGATAAATATGCATTTGCTGATTGTGAAAAATTAGTAGAAGTTATAATTGAAGATGGTGTTGAAACTATAGGAGATGGTGCATTTTATGATTGTGAAAATATTAATATAATATTGCCGAAAAATACAAAGTTATATACAGACGAATATTGTACGATAGAATACGACGGGGAACTTAAAGAGGGTCCAGATGTGAAAGTATATATAGAATAAAAAAATAATTCAAACTAAAAAAACACTTTTGATTTAGGGATTTTTAGACTTTAGATCAAGAGAGTTTTTTTATTTTGAAAATAAAAAAATATAAAAACAGTTGATTTTATTAGTAATATCTATTATAATAAATATAGTATTAATCGTTGAAAAATTAAACTTAAGAAAAAGAACAGGAAAGGCTGAAATTTGTTATTATGACGGATTTTAATCATAAGTCAGTTTTATTGTTTGAATCTGTTGATTTGTTAAATGTTTTTTCTTCAGGGGTCTATGTTGACGGAACTGCTGGAGGAGGGGGACATTCTAGAGAAATATTAAAGCGTCTAGACAAGAACGGAAAGTTGGTTTGTTTTGATAAAGACCCGGACGCGATTGATCACATAAATAATTTGTTTAAAAATATTGACAATATAAATATTATAAAATCTGATTTTAGATATATATCGTCTGAACTTGATAATATTAATATAAATAAAATAGATGGTGTCTTGCTTGATTTGGGAGTTTCGTCTTATCAAATTGACAAGCCAGAAAGAGGCTTTTGTTATAATCAAGATGCTGTTTTAGATATGAGAATGTCTAAGACAGGGTTAAGTGCTTATGATATAATAAATAGCTATGATATAAAAGATTTATCTAAGATTTTTTTTGAATATGGAGAAGAAAAATTTAGTTGGCAAATCGCTAAAAATATCGAAATAGCTAGAAATAAAAAGATTATTAAGACGACTGGTGAGCTTTGTGATATAATAAAAAGTTCGATTCCTGCTTCGGTTAGGCGAAAAGGCGGAAACCCTTGTAAAAGAACTTTTCAAGCGATTAGAATAGCAGTTAACGACGAACTAGGAAGTTTGTCTGAATGTATTGACAGCACTTTTAAGAAACTTCGTATTGGTGGTCGATTTTGTATTATTACTTTTCATTCTTTAGAAGACAGAGTTGTTAAACAAAAGTTTACTAGTCTTTCTCAAGGTTGTATTTGTCCGCCAGACTTTCCGATTTGTGTTTGTAATAATAAACCGAAAGCTAGGCTAGTTAATAAAAAGCCGATCTTACCTTCGGAGTACGAAATAAATAGTAATAGTCGATCTAAAAGCGCTAAGCTTAGAGTAATAGAGAAGATATTAGAATAAATATTTGAGATATTAATTTTAGGGTGAGAGAGATGAGACAAAATAGACAAAGCGTTGCTTATAAACAAAATAATATAAATAATAAAAATAATAATCTAAAAGTAATTAAATCTAAATCTGTTAAAATTTTAGGTTTTGCGCCGTTCCAAGCTATAATGTTGTTGATGATTATAATAATTATGATATCATATTTAATTTATAATAAAGTTTTATTAGATAAAATAGGAAACGAGATAGTAAAATATCAAAAAGACTACGAAGAAGCGGTTAGTGAGCAAGTTAGGCTCGAAGTTGAGATGGAATCGAAAATATCTTTAAAGAAACTAGAAGAGATAGCTAGAGAGAAGGGTCTCGGGCCTGTTCAAGACTATCAAATCGAGTATATTGACTTTAAAAAACAAGACAATATCGAAATAGTTGACGGCGGAAATAAAAATAAAAAATCTATTAAAAATTTTTTGAATAATATATTGTCATATCTTAGATAAAAAATAAATATTATTAATATATAAATATATTA
>JAGAUG010000041.1 GCA_017828935.1 Oscillospiraceae bacterium
AAATAAAAAATTATTTATTATTTATTTAAGAAAGTTGGTGATATTATTAATCTAAATTTAAAAAAATATTTTAAAAAATCTAAAAAACAAAAAACTGATTTAATCCAAACTTGTCAATCGTCTCCCCATTATATCGATCAACTACCGTTTGAAATATCTAATTCAAATCTTTTTACTTCAATCAGGAACTCTGTACCAATAGTAGACGCAGCAATAAATAAACTAGTTAGACTAATAGGTTCTTTCTCTGTTACAACTTCGGACCCCAGAGCTCAAAAACCTTTAGAAGAATTTCTTAAAAATATTAGAGTCGGTCCTCATTCCGTCGGAATCGATAGCTTTATTTCTTGTTATTTCGACAGTATGCTAACTTTCGGAAACGCTATCGGAGAAATCGTCTTAAACCCAGAAAAAAATAAAATCATCGCACTTTATAATTCGTCTCTTGAAAACATCAAAATTTCTTCCGATAAAAACCCGCTAAGTTTATCTTTTTATTATAAAGACGGTATCTCTTTCGTCCCTGTTAAGTTCCCTCAATTAATTTTATTCTCAGCGCTAAATCCACCTCCGGGCGAAATAAAAGGCGTTTCACTCCTAAACGGTCTTCCTTTTGTAACAGAAACTTTATTAAAAATTTATAAATCTATTGCTCTTAATTTCGATAGAGTCGGAAACGTAAGATTCGCTGTAACTTATAAACCACCAAATTATTCTAGCGATCTTTCTTGCGCAAAAGATATTGCGAGCTCTATCGCTAACGAATGGTCTTGCGCGATGAATTCTAGCTCAGATACAATTAAAGACTTTGTCGCTGTCGGCGACGTAGATATAAAAGTAATCGGATCTGATAACCAGATTCTAGATACTAATATTCCTGTTAGACAGATGCTCGAACAAATCGTTGCTAAAACCGGAATTCCGCCATTTTTACTTGGGCTCTCTTGGTCAACTTCCGAACGGATGAGTAAACAACAAGCTGAAATTTTAACTAGTGAACTCGAAGGTTACAGAAGAATCTTAACTCCTGTAATATCAAAAATTATCAGCTTTTGGCTTAAATTAAATCAATTCTCAGAAATACACACAATCACCTGGAACACAATTCACCTACAAGACGAAGTCGAACTCGCAAGAGCCGCTTTATTAAACGCTCAAGCTAATAAATTATAAAATTTTATATTATTTTATAATTTATATTATATATTATATATTAAGAAAGAAGGTCTAATCTATATTGAAGCTAGCTCAAATTTCAAAAAGCTTATCTAAAACAGACTCTGAAAATATAAATCAAAATTTAGAATTAATAAATAAACTTTCTCGCCGGCCTCTATCTCAAAACGAAGTTTATATTTTTTCTATGATACTTTGTGATAACGAAATCGACAGAGACTTCGAAAAATTTTCAGATCAATCTTTAGAAACTTTAAAATCTATGTTTCTCGGCAAGACCGGAATTTTTGATCATATCCCAACCGGCTCAAATCAAACCGCTCGAATCTTTTTTACTGACGTCATCACAGATAACTCAAAAAAAACGGCTGATAATAAGCCTTATAAATATCTTTTAGCTAAAGCTTATATGGTCAGGTCCGAAAAAAATAAAGATTTGATCCTCGAGATCGACGCTGGGATCAAAAAAGAAATCAGCGTTGGGTGCTGTGTTAAATCTAAGCTTTGCTCTATTTGTGGCTCAGATCACAAAACAACTCCTTGTTCTCATATTCCAGGTCAAGTTTATAACAATCAATCTTGTTTTTTAATCTTGTCTGAACCTTCAGATGCCTACGAATGGTCTTTTGTCGCCGTACCCGCTCAAGTTAACGCTGGCGTTATCAAAAACTATAATAATAAATCACCAAATTCTAATATATTTAATTTTATTATTAATTCGACTAATATTTCTGAAATAAAAAAATCTTTTGATATATCTCTCGAGAATCAAAAAGCTTGTCTTATTTCTCAGCCCGCTATAAAATCTTTAACTAAATATATTTTTGATTTAGAAAAAGATTCTTTAGCCGCTAAAGACTTTATTTTAGATCTTAAAAACCAAGTATATAAACTAATGTCTGTTACTCAACCGTTTTTAAGCCAAGAGTCGATTAATAATATTATTAAAAATTTATCTTATCAAGAACTAAAAAGCCTAAAATCTAATCTCTCTTCTAAATCAGAATTCTTAAATATAAAACCTCAATTAACTCCCCTGACTCCTAATAACTTTGATCAAGAAGAAAACACTATGTTTAAAATATAAATATAAAATATATTATACTTTAATAGAAAGGAACTTATCTTTATGAATATTTCTTTTAACGGTATTAACGAATCTATCGTTACTTTCTTATCTCAAGGCGAAATAAAACCTGGCTGTTTAGTAAGCCCAGCCGGAGACAACACTGTTAAACAAGCTGACACTAACTCTAGCTTTATCGGACTTTGTGTTTCAAATAAATCTGGCCTAGCTGCTGTTCAAATATCCGGGTTTGCAACTATAAAAATAAAAACTATGGGCTCAACTACTTACGGGCGCCAATATTTTGTCGCTGACGACGACGGATCTTTAAAACTATCTGAAGCCTCTAACGGCTCTGCCGTTCCTCTTAATGTCGTCTCGATTAATAAAACTAACTCTAATTTCCACGTCTTCTTATAATTATTAATTAAAAATATAATATTTAATCTGGTTTCGATTAATAAAACTATCTCTAATTTCCACGTCTTCTTATAATTATATTAATTAAATTTTTAAAAAAATTTTAAAAAACAGGAGTTTTTATAATATGAATAATTTTAATAATCAAAAAAATTTTAAAAATATTAAACTAGAAAAACAAATGTACAGCGTTGCTGGAAAGTCATTTTCAGAAATATTAGAGTCTCTTGACCCGTCTTTTGAATATAAAGACAGTTCTTATAAAGACTTAGATGCTTACGAGCGTCAACTAAAACGCTATGATATAAAAATATCTGGCCCTAAATGTGATACAGTCGAAAAATTTTTTATTTCTTCTGAGTCAGCTCCGCTCTTTCCTGAGTACGTCCTTAGAGCTGTCAAAACCGGCGTTAACTCCGATAATATCTTAAATAATATAATCGCTACTAAAACATATGTAAGTTCTTTAGATTATCGAACAATATCTTGTGATCCATCTGTTAGCTCAAAAGAACTCAAATCAATCGCAGAAGGCTCGACGATCCCGTCTACAACTATATCTTTAAAAAATAATTTAGTAAAACTAGTTAAATCCGGAAGACTTTTAGTTTCTTCTTATGAAGCGCTAAGATCTCAAAAACTCGATGTCTTTACTGTCGCTCTTAAACAAATCGGCTCTTATATTTCGACTTCTGAGCTCGCTCACGCTATCGATATCTTAATAAACGGCGACGGAAATAACAACGATTCTCAAATTATTTCTGTTTCTAAAAAAAGCAAACCTGAACATGCTCCACTAGCGTATTCAGATTTAATTAAACTTTGGTCGGCTTTTAGCGACGATTTCGAGATGAATACTCTTTTAGTTTCGCCCAAAACGATGACTTATCTTTTAAACATCGAAGAATTTAAAAATCCAGCAACAGGTCTTAACTTTCAAAAAACCGGAAAGCTATCTACTCCTCTTGGCGCGAACTTATATAAATCTAGCGTCGTTCCGGACGATATGATTATCGCTTTAGACAAAAACTTCGCCTTAGAAATGGTCCGCTACGGAGACGTTTGTGTTGAGTACGACAAACTAATAGACAGACAACTTGAGCGAGCAGCTATAACATCGATATCGGGATTTTCTAAAATCTGTCCAAAAGCCGTCAAAATTTTAAAACTAACACAATAAAAAAATTATAAATATGCTTGATTTAAATACTGTTTTAACTGATTTTATTTCTATCTCGGGCTTAACTCTCGAAGAATCAAAAAAACAATCTAATCTTATCGAAATTTCTATTGATTATATAAAAACTAATCTTAAGCCCGGCGTTGATATAGAATCTAACAAAAAATTATTATCGATGCTCGTTGCTTCTATCGCTTATCACAAATATATTTTAATTAAAGAATCTTTAAGCTCAAGTTCTTGTGTTAAACTAGGCGATATATCTATTAATTCTAGTTCAGAATCTTTAATTAAAACAGCTGAAAAATTAAAAAAAGAATTTACTTCTTTGGCTAGCCACTTATTACTCTCTCCTAATTTTATTTTTAGACATGTATAAATCTAAAATTAAAAATCTAAAATCTAAAATCTAAAAATTAAAAAAATATTTTTATTAGGTGCTACTCTAATGAAATTAAAACAACAAATTATAGATGCTATTAACCAATATGGCGCTTCTTGTGAGCTACAAATATCTGAAACTAAAACTATTAAATTCAAAGGCGTTATATATCAACCTAAAAATAATTTTTATATATCTCAAAACGATTTTTTACATACAGACCCGTTTGAACCGTCAATTAGTACTCTTATAGTTGCCGACCCTATTGTTTTAAATCATCTTACCCCTGGTTTAATAATCAAAACTAAAAATTCAGAATATCAAATATTAAAAACTAAAAAATTTATGTTATCTGATAATCTTTATTATATGTCGTCAACTCTTTCAGCCAATTAAAATTATTTTTTAACTCTCTCTTAATTTTTAATTTTAAATTTTATAGGTGATTAAAATAAATAATTATATTTTAGACTTAAAACAATCGATAATATCTTTTATTGCTTCTAGTTCTTTGGGATCTAAAATTTCGATTATATCTCAGTTTAATAAAATACAGTCTTTAGCTTCTTCGCCTCTTATATCTATTTGTATCGATAAAATCTCGATCTCACCTTTAGGATTTGATAATTATATAAATAATCAAGAATCTTTATTTTATAAAACAAATATTAATCTATCTTTTTTAATATACGTTCCACTAAAATTAGGAGCTAATATGTGTTACGATATTTTTTATGAATTATCTGATACGCTACTTAAAAACTCTAAAAAATTAAAAAATTTTTATTTCTCGTCAATGCATTGCAATAATATAGAATTTCAAAAATCAAATAATAGCTTTTTGTTAACTGCTGTCTCTTCTATTTCTGTGATTCCTGAATAACTAATTATATTAAGTTTTTTAATTTTACTCTCTCTTAATTAATTATTAAAATTATAAATATATACTAAGTTTTTTTAATTTTATTCTATCTTGATTAATTAAAATATTAAATATAAATTACTAAAAATAAAGGAATGTTTATAAAATGACTAGATATTATAAAGAAAAATATTTTCCAGCTTTATCCGCTTGCGCAATCGTTGCGCCAGCAACAAAAGGAGTTTCTCTATCTATTAAAGAATTTTCGAGCTTTAAAGCTCTAACAAAAGAATTTGGACCTGTTTCTGAAAATAATCCATTGGCTTGTATCGCCAAAGTCTTGTTTTTAAATAACGTATCTAAAATATATTGCGTCGCTCCAGCTATTAATTCAACCCCAACAGAAGAAAATTATAAAATCGCATTTAATATTTTAAAAAAACAAAAAGACTTTTATTCTATTATTTGCGACTCTAACGAGCCAAAAATAGTTTCTGAACTTATAAAATCTATAAATACTAATACAGGCGCTCCTAGGCTGGCTTTTGTCGGCGCTGACGATAATTTTAACAACGCCCAAAAACTTTCGAGCTCTATTTGTGATGATCGATTAATCTTAGCTTTTTCTAAATCAAATTTAATTTCAAATAAAAATATTTCGGCAAGTTATTTAACAGCTGCAAGCCTCGCAGCTTGTATTTCAACAACACCTTGGCCAGCTCAAAACTTAACTGGTTCTTTAATCATCGGCCTCGAAACAAAAAATATTGATCAACTTAGCGAGAAAAAACTTTATAATACTGGTCTTTCTTCTCTTAGATATTTTAATAACCAACTTGAAGTTAATAAAATAATTTCTTCTAGTAAATCAAGTAATAATATAAATAATTTATTAATTCTAGATACCGTACGCTCAGCTGTTATTAATTTAATTTATAATATCAAGTCCAGCCCATCTTTTAAGTTTTTATCTTGTAGATCCTTACTTTCTCAAATTATTTTATTACTTTCTGAACTAAAAAATATTAATCTTATTTCGGATTTTTTAATTCCAAAAATCAACATAACTTCTTCGATAAATATTTCTCTTTCGATTAAACCAGACTCTTTAATAAATCACGAATATATCGACACAAATATTATTATTTAATTTTTTTTATTTTTTTAGAAAGAAGTGAAAACTTGAAAAATTTTTTGTTACTTCCCGAAGATATTTACATCGAAATAAACGGTATTAAATTAGCTTCGATTAAGAGCTATGATATTTATAATTCTAAAAAATTAATAAATATTAAACTTTCAAAAATTAGTTTTGTCGACGAAAATAATTTTTTAGAATTTTTTAAATTATCTAATTTTAATTTAGTTATTTTTAAACCTAACTCTCAATTGATTTTTTCCGGCTGTAACTGGGAATATATCAGCGAAACAGCCCAGATCGAAAAACCTATTTTAAACTCTCTTTCTCTTGTCGCTCAAAGACAAATAATTATATAAATTAAATTTAAAATATTTTTTGGAGGCTATAAACTTGAAAAAAAAATTCTTTGATTTTAATTTTATTTTTAGTTTTATATCTAAATTAATTAAACCGCCATGTTTTCAACATTTCAACATTGAAAAAGTTGAAAACTTTAAAGACTCTAAAAATTCTAATATTATTACTCATAAATCTAATATTTATAATAATTTATATATTAATAATAAATCAAATAAAACTTAATATTATTACGGAGATATTTTTTATCTATGACTTTTAAATCTTTTGTTTGGCCTAACGACCCAAGTAATTTAAATATTACTCTCTTAAAAAAAAATAAAACAGATGTTGATAATCTAAAAATTTTAAAAATAATCGAAGGTTCTGGTAATTTTTTTGGTCCTGATTGTCACAAATATTTTTCTAAACTTTCTGAAATTTTTAATGATCCTTCCCCTGGTAAGCTTTTAATTCCAGGATTCAACCCAATAAACGCTTTTTTTTCTGAACTTTCGATTACAAGCGCTCCTAGTCCCGAGCAAATATCCTATCGTTTTAAATTCTCAGAAAATATATTAAAATCAAATAAAACTCAAAAAACAAATAATATTGCTTATTATTATATAAAACAAAACGAAAGTCTTTGGGAGGTCTCCGAAAAATTTGATATCCCTATCGAAACTCTTCTTAAAAAAAATCCATCTATTTCTAACCCTTACGATATAAAACCCGAACAAAAAATTTTAATATTTTAATATTAAAATTAGAAAGGCCTGAATAAAAATAAAAATTTTATTATATGACTCTAAAAATACAGAATATAATTTTGATAATATTTTAGATTTCGTTATTATTTCTGATTTAAAAATTCCGGTTAAAAAACTCTTAATAAAACTAAAAAACAAATCGCCTTTAAAAAATTTATTTTATAAAATTAAATTATTTATTGATAATAACCTGATTTTTGAAGGCCTAATAGACGAACAGGTTTCGTCTAAATCCGATTCTAATATAACAACTAAAATTGTCGCTAGATCGAAAGCTTGTTTATTATTAGATAACTTCGCTCGACCTCAAACTTATAATAATATATCTTTAAAAAATATATTAGATAATTATATTGCTAATTTTGGATTTTCTTATAAAAAAATCAATTCTTTTATTTTAGATACTTCTTTAGACTCTTTTACAGTCTTCCCTAAGATGAGTAATTGGGCTGTTTTAGAATCTTTTTTAGATAAATCTCTTGGGCTTTTCGCTTTTATTTCAAATAATAACGAAATCTTACTTTCTGATAAGTTTAAAAATTCAGCTATATCTATTTCTAATAATATAAATAATAACTTAGTTTATTTTAATAAAAATTATAATTATTCTAACATATCAGTTTGTTTTAATAAAAAAAATAATAATTTAAATTCTAGCGAAAATTTATTTATAAAAATTCACTTGCCAAATTTATTTTTTTCGTCGGTTGGAAAAAAAATTTTTGTTTTTGATGAACTGACAGATTCTCTCTCTAGTAACTCTTTATTTATTATAAAAAAATTATATTATATTTTTAAAAACAACGAGCTTTATTCTTATCTTGTTCTATCACCTGATATTTAAATTTTAAAAAATTTTAATTTCTTGAGGTTAAATAAATACTATGAATTATTTTTTAGATAACAATATTTTAGCGTCTGTAACGTTCGCTTCTTCTTTAGATTCAATCGCCGCTTATCACGAATTTGAACAGCGAAATATTAATATAGTTTCTCCAAAAGGCTATTATTATATTCCTAAGGCTGGAGACAAAATTTTATTATCGTCGATACAAAATCCGCTCGCTCTTGGCTGTTTAAATCAATCAAATATAAATATTGCCCCGGGCGAAATTATAATAAAAAACGATTCCGGAGCAAAAATAAAACTTTGTAACAACGGTGATATAGAAATTAATTCCCTAAAAATTAATAAAGACGGAAAGATAATAAACTTATGAATATAAAAATTTATAAAAATCACGATATTTTAAATATTTTAAAACCAACAGATAATATTTATTATTCTTACGATGAATCTGACGAAATAGCTATTTCTTTCGCAATGTCTTTAAAGATTCCAAAAAAATCTTTTGTTTTAGACAAAACAATTGGCTCTGATTTCTTAAAAAAAGTCCAACAACTATATTATAAAGATTTAAAATCTAACTTGATATATTTATTAAACGAGGTTGCCTCGAGTTTTCAACTTATCAACATTAAAAACGTTGAATACTCGATTGAACAAAAATCTAACTGTCTATTTTTATTTATAACTATAGAAGTTTTAAATAATACTTATCTTATAAATTTGGAGGTTTTTATATAAAGATGCCTGATAAAAATATATTTTCGTCAACTAAATTATTTAAACAAATTTTTTCTGAGATGGTTTTAGAATATCAAAAACTTTCTGGTCTATCTATCTTTAAAACCAGCGATGTTTATATTAAATTAAAAACTCTAGCTTCCCAAATTTTTTCGCTACAAACAAAATTAAATTGGCTCGAAAAACAAGTTTTCGCTCAAACTGCAACTGGAATTTTTTTAGATTACCACGCTCAAACTCGTGGACTTTTTAGAAAAAAAGCTTCTTATTCGATTGGATCTTTAACTTTTAAAATTTCTTCTCCAGCTAAAGAAGATATTTTGATTCCAGCTAAAACTCTTTGTTTTTCGCCTCTAGCACCTAACATAAAATTTTCAACAACAACCGAAGCAATAATAAAAAAAGGCGAAACAGAAGTTAGTGTCGACGCTAAATCTTTAAACTTTGGCCTCGAAACAAATCTTAGTAGCCAAACAATATCTAGTATGTGTAACCCTCCAGAATTTGTTGAGTCTGTTATAAATAATAATAATTTTGAAGGCGGTTGCGACGAAGAATCCGACGAAAATCTTAGACTTAGACTTCTTAGTAGCTTTAAAAATATTTCAAACGGTTGTAATAGCTCTTATTACCACAATATTGCGATGAATCATGACGGAGTTTTATCTGTTAATGTCTTACCTAGAAACCGTGGCCGCGGAACTGTTGATTTAATTTTAGCAACAACAAAACAAGATCCAGATTTATTAAATAAAATAAAATCCGAATTAGAATCCCAAAAAGAAATTAACGTTGATATAAATATATCCGAAGCTAAAATTAAAAAAACCAATATCGAAATCTCTATCGAAACAGATAAGTCTATTTTATTTAAAACTATTTCGCAACAAACAGAAGAAACTATTAAAAATTTTGTTTCGAAATTAAAAGTCTATGAGCCTTTAAAATTAGCCGCTCTTGGTTCAGAAATATTTAAGATCCAAGGAATTAAAAATTATAAATTTATCAATCCTTCAAAAGATTTATTTATAAACAAAGACGAAATTATTAACTTAGATAAAATAAAAATTTCTCAGTTATAATTAAAAATTAAAATTATTATTAAAATAGGAGCTGTTATCTTGATTAACATAAAACAAAATATAATAAAAATCTTAAAGCCTTTGTCTATATATAAACTAAAACCCGGCTCAAAAACAGACAACGAAATTTCTGTTTTTTCTTCAGCCCTCCAAAAATTAAATAACAAGATAGATAAACTCTTAAAAGAATCTTTTACTCAAACAGCCGAAGATTTCGGCCTAAGCTCAAAAATAAATTTATTAGATTTAAAAATAAATATATCCGACTCAGTTTCTCAAATAAGAAATAAAATCTTAAAATCTCTCTCAACTAATTCAAATAATTTTAATAAACAAGATATAATAAATTCTTTAAAATCTTTTGGATTCGATTGTAATCTCGAAGAAAATTTTAAAGACGAATCTGTAACTATATCTTTTAAAGACAAAAATTTTCAACCCAACGATATTTCTTTTTTTAAAGAAATTGTTTTTAAGTTATTGCCCGCTCATCTAGAAATAGTTTTTGATATAAATCAAAAAACAACTTGGGAGGATCTTGATAATTTAGAAATCGACCCTTCACAAGAATTTTCTTGGGATAATTTTTAGCTTAATTAAATATAGTTTCACGTGAAACTATATTAATTTTAAAATATTAATATTTATATTTATTATAGGAGGCTCTAAATCTATGGCTAGTTCTAATAAAACACCGTTTCTTAATTTAAACCAATGGGAAAAATCAGATAAATTTTGTATGAACGATTTTAATTTAGATAACCAACAAATCGATTCTAGTTGTCAACAAATGTCTGATAAGTTAGAAAATCACGTTTTAAACACAGAAATTCATATTAATCACGAAACATCTGAGTTGATTCAAAATCATATAAAAAACAATAAAATACATATAGAAGAAACTGATCTAACTCAGCTTCGCGAAAATTTAAATAAACATATAGACGATTCTTCTAATCATATAAATAATAAATCAATAGAAGACATCAAAAATATTATAGAACAACACAGTAAAGATAAAAACTTACATATGTTCCCTTCTAAGTTAGAATCTAAATTAGAAAAAATTAAATCTAGTCTTTCTTCCCACTCTCAAGATAAAAATATTCATATCGATCCAGTCGAATTTTCTAATATTAAGTCTCATGTTAAAGACTCTAAAGCTCATGTAGACCCTAATTTAATTTCTGAATTAAAATCTGACTTCGCTCGCCATTCTCAAGATAAAAAAATTCACGTCGACT
>JAGAUG010000002.1 GCA_017828935.1 Oscillospiraceae bacterium
TGGTGTAAAATATTTCGAATTAAAACAACCATCTGGTCGTAATAATTATAATCAAAAGCTTTCGCTAGAGGCACGTCGTATTCGTCGATTAAAATTATAGCTTTTTGGTTATAGTGTTTGTGAAGAAGCTGAGATAAAAACATTAAACCTTGTTCTATAATATCTTGGCCTGTGTCGCTTAGAAACAAGTTTTTAAATCTTTGTTTATCAATCTCATCAAGAACGTCACTTTGTAGTAGATATCTGTGTTGACAAGCTTCTTCTCGAATCACATCAATAAGAAGAGCCTGTGATTTTTCGAAATCAAGGCCCTCGACGCCTTTTAAACTAATCGAAATAACCGGAAACTTTCCGAGATATTTTTCACAAAGTTCAGTCTCTCGAGAAATATTTAGATTATTAAATAAATTTTTATTAGTATTTATATCAAAAAAATATTTTAGCATACTCATATTTAGAGTCTTTCCGAATCTTCGAGGCCTCGTAAATAGAGTAACTTCGTTTATATTATCTAATAATTCTTTAATTAGATTAGTCTTATCAACATAATAATAATCTAGTTCTATCATCTTTTCGAAGTTCTCGATCCCGATCGGGAGCATCTTTTTTTTAGTTTTATTATTTATATTACTCATCAAATTTTCATCTCGCTTTTAACTTAATATTTATATAAATATTATAATATAATTTAAATAAAATATCAATAAGAGAATCAAAAAAGCCAATAACTGGCATTAAAATTTAGACTCGATAACAAAAACGATATTTTTTTCATAAAAAACCAAAATTTTTTATTAAAAAACTCTTGACAAGCTCTTTTGTTTATGTTATTATATAATTAAGCTTGATGCTATAAAAGACTAAAAAAGCTAGGATTTAAGAGAATTTTTAGTCTATATTTTATTAAGTTATTTAAATTTAGATATCAAGTTATTATAATTTTTATTTATAAAATTAAGAGAGGAGGAAACTTTATGTTATCTTTTAAATTTTTAAAATCAATAGGGGCGGCGACTTTAGCAACGTCGATTGGAATTTCGTCGACATTAGTTGTCTTAGCTAATCCTAATCCTACTTATACTTTTAGTAAAAGTAAAACGTATGGAAGCGATCATCTGTATGGAAGCGATCATCTGTTTGGTAGTTCAGCTGTTGTTGCAGAGGGAGAAGAAGATGTCGCGGACGCTGATATAATTAACTTTGTCGAGAGCGAGGTTAACTCGACTATCAACATAACAGTTGAGAAAAAACTTGAGCTCAACTCGACGATTACAGCGAAGGCCATCATGGGCGACGCCGACGCCGACACCAACGGCGAAAGACCTTATTGTCTAAACGTTGGTGGAGCAAAATACACTGGTGACATCAAATACGCAGGGCCAGTTGATATATCAGCTGGAACGATAGGTCGGAAAAGTACATACTTAGTCGAAAAAGGTGCAACTGATCCATATACAAGTGAGAAAAATGAAGCAGGTATAGATTTGACGAAAAATTTTAGTGATTTGAGTATGACTCAAATAAGCAAAGCCGCCTGGGCTCATTGTTTTGAATCTGGGGCTCCGATGCAGTTTAAAATCAAGAATAACACTACTGAGATTAAATTGTGGAAAGACAGTTCATCAGAAGATACATATAGGCCGGGTAATATGACGGCGAGTGTTGGAGAAACAAGTGCTGAAGATTATTGGAAGTTGATTCCTAAATATCACGGGGTTTATAACAGTGATACAGATGAAAATCCGGTGGAAAATTACGGGCCGAAATTTACGATTAAGTCTTTTAAAGCTGAAACTTTAGCTAGTGGCGGAAGTTCGCCTGTAGCTTATGATCCTAACGGCGGTGACGTTACATCAGGTCAGCTAATTTTAACTTGGGAGCTCGCTATCGACGCAGTCGAAGATTTAAATTTAACATCGGATTTTGCTGGCGAAGTTGAATTTGATGAGGCTAATACAAGCTGGATAAAAAAACCAGGCTCTCCGATAGCTGAAGAAATTACTTTAACAGGAGGAACAGTAATAGTAGCTTCAGGTGGAACTATTACTAGCGTGGTAGACGCTAATGGTAATCCAGTTACCGGAACAGTTACTTTAACAGAAACAGACACTAACGGTAGTGAAGTAACAGTAACAGTAACAGTAACAGATAAAGCTATTACTAGCGTGAAGAAAAACGGCGAAGACTATAACGGTGAATTTACTTTAACAGACAGTAGCAATAAGGAAACAATTGTAAAAGTAGTTGACGGAAAGTTTGTTTACGGGTCAGGAAACGTGTTAGGAAGCGTAAAAAACAAGTCGTTTGTAATAGAAGAGACAGAGGTTCCAACTTGGTATACTTCAAGTCATCCAGCTACAACAGGCAAATAATCTGAATAGTAACAAAACTCGACAGTCCAGCGATAACTTATAGATAGAGCGCCGAATGGCGCAAAGCGCCAGAGAGAAAAAAATAAATCTAAAAAAAAGAGCGAAAGGCGGGCTAAGCCAGAAATATTTAAATTATTTAAAATTTTAATAAAAATTAGGTCTTAGCTTAGCGAATATTTCGCGGATATTAGTTAATTGAAAATTGAATAGAAGATATAAAAGCGAGAGTGATGAAAATGTGAAGAACTTAAGTTTTAAAAATAATTTTAAAACGACGCAAAAAATATCAAAACAGAAGTTACGAAGCAATTTAGTTATGGCGCTTATTTTCGCGATTTGTTTTTCGATGTTATCGATGTTTTCGTCGACGAATTTTGAATCTTGGGCCGAAATAAAACCACCAGGTGAACAGTCTACAACAACTAACGACGGAACTTCGTTAAACGGACTTCGGAAGTATAATAATAAAGATAAAGGTCAAATACCAAATCCTGAAAATTCTTTAGATCAAAGAAACTCCCCATCTGTACCAGGCTTAACAAAACAAGCGAGAACAGCGGAGGTTAAGAACGGTTGGAAAGTTAGGTTTGATCCTAACGGCGGATATGATTTCGGCACAGACGAATGGGGAGATATCGATATAACCAATGGTAAGTTTATAATTCCAAGTGGCGACGATCCGGAGCGCACGAATTTTAAGTTTTTAGGCTGGGCGCTAACGCCAGACCGCTCACAGTTAGTTAGTGATAGTATTTTAAGTGCTAGTGAAATAATGTTAGATAGCGGCTATAAATACATAAATGATATAAAAGGAGCAAAATATAAAATACAAGATTTTATAGGTAAGAATCCTATTAAATCAGATGCTGATGTTAAAGACGGTTATATTACTCTTTACGCTGTTTGGGGCTATGACGTTGTGTTTGAAGATAATACTGGAGAAATCAATGATGGAGGCGAATTGGATAAAGATAAATTTACAGGCCAATTTGGTGATTTTGCGATTCCAAAAGATAAGCCGAGCAACGCGCCAGAAGGCAAAGTGTTTTTGGGTTGGAAGGTTGATGGACAAGAAGATCCAAAAACTTACTCAGATCTTTATGGTCATAATAGACCAGAAAGAGGCGTTGTTGGTATTAAGTATGATAATAGTTCCGGCGGAATCGAGCCGACAGGTGGCGTTTTAACTCTTCAAGCTGTTTACGGCTATAAAGTTTTCTTCGACGTTAACTTGCCATTTGGAGTTTCTGAAGATAATCTTAAATTTGGAGCAAGCTTCGGCGGTCAAAACTATGAATTTGAAGCAGCAGCAGCAGCAGCAGCAAAAAAAGAAGGTTGGCCTCATACATTGGCTGATAAAAAGCAACAAGGTCAGTGGATAGGAGTTATTCCGGGCACAGACGGTGAAGGAAGTCTTACAATTCCGAGCCAAGAGCCAAGTTTAGATGGCTATAAATTTACTCACTGGGACTATAGAGCTAATGGTTTAGGATCTAATGCAAGTGGTGGAGAAGAAATAGACGTTAAGGGACACATGGTTCTTTACGCTCAGTGGGAAAACAAGACCGAAATTAAGTTCTTTGATACTAAATTTGTCAACGGGGCTTTAGAAAAGAGTAGCGAATTAGAGTATGATTCGGATGAGTCTGAGTCTGATTTGACGGTAGAAATTTCTAAAATTCAGTCAGGTAAGAGATTTAATTTACCAGACGTAACACAAAAAGTTAAAGACGCTCACAAGGGCGAAGTATTCGTTGGTTGGGTTTGTCAATCCGGCAAAAGAGAAACATATAACGGTGGCCAAAGTTACACAGTAGAATCAGTTGGCGATACTATAGAATTTTGGGCTGTTTGGAAAAAATTATTGAGTGTTACTTTTGATATAAGTACTCTCAACGGCGCTAAGTTTAGTGATGACTTAACAGAAGATAGTATTAAAGCTATAATTACTAAGAATGACGATGTAACTGTTGAAATTAAAAATAGTAAACAAGTTATTATTTCTGGTCTTGAGCCAGATACAAATATTTCAGCAGTCGCTGACCTTATAAAAGGAAAAATAGAGTATACCCAAAATACTAAGACTAGATTTAAATCTTGGGGTTCGGGCTTTAGTTCGACAGCTAGCGCGATTTATATAGCGGTCAAAAAAGAAGTAGTTGAAAATACTTTAGACGAAATAACTTTAAGTTATCTTAAAGGCTTAAATGTTAAAGCAGGAGAGAATATAGAAAATATTCCGACAGGCGATATAAAATTTAACGCTGACGGAACGGAAGTAGCAGTTCCAAATAATACGCCAACGAGAGATGGATATACATTCGCTGGCTGGAAGTTGTATTATTATAATAGTAAATATGTAGAGTTTAAGGATACTTTAGACAACCCAATAACTGTTAATAAAGGCGGTAGTTTAACTATAGATAGTAATATAACTAGTCAGATATTAAATCAATCAGACGGGACTTATTATAAATTATATCTAGTTGCTCAATGGACAAAAGACTTTGTGATTGAGTATAAAGCGAATGCTGGTAGTGATACAGTAACAGGAATGCCATATCCACTTGAACAATCAGTTATATCAGGTGGTTCACATACGGTTTCAGGAGCGACACCAGAGCGAGATGGCTATGATTTTGTTGGCTGGAATACTGAAACTGATGGTTTAGGGGATAGCTATTCGTCAGAAAATAAGATCGAAAAGATTGGTAAGAATATAACTCTTTACGCTCAATGGACTTCAGACGCTAAGATAAGTTTTTATGATGAAGACACAGAAATAGACTTAAATAATCTTGTACTTGGTGAAACTAGAAAAGCAAAATTAATAGGTTCTTTTGAAGACAAAGAAGGTGTTGCGTTATTAAGTTCTAGTGAGATTAGTAATATTATAGCTCAACATCCAGAAAAAGTATTTGTTGGTTGGTTCTGTGAAAATGATGGAAATACATACGATCCCGGAGAGAATTTTATAGTTCCAGAGGGAGCAAATCTTAATATTAAATTTACAGCTGTTTGGGAAGATCGTCTAACAGTTACTTTTGATATAAGTACTCTCAAAGACGCTAAGTTTAGTAATGGCTTAGAGACAGAACTTAATGAAAAATTCGGCGAAAATAACGTAGTTTTTGAAACTAATAAAATTATTATTAAAAATCTTGAGCCAGATACAGATATTTCAGCAGTCGCTGAGCTTATAGAAGAAAGTATAGTTAATGGCAATGAATTTGAATTCGACGCTTGGGATCCAGAATTTAGTTCGAAAGTAACAGCTAGCGCGATTTATATAGCGGTCAAAAAAGAAGTAGTTAGCAATACGCTAGACGAAATCAAAGTAGTTTATTATGACGGCGACAAAGATTCGACCGGGAAAGTCGACGACCAAGACTATAAATTTAACGGTAATATTATAGTTCAAAACAAGAGTGTTTTAGAACTGGACGAAAAAGCTCACGACGGCGAAGAATTCGCTGGTTGGCTTTGCTATGTTAACGACGAAATTGTTGACTCAACTAGGAATGATTACTGGCAAGGCGGCGAGAGGCTCAAGATAGATATAACGAGCGGAACGATAAAATTCGTTGCTCAGTGGCTAAAACAATACGAAGTTAAATTTGAACTCGGCGAATTCGCCAAATTCGAAGATAGCGTTGGTGTATTTAGCGGAGCAAGCTTGTCTGAAAGCAAAAAGACTTTGACGTTTAATCTTGTTTTAGGAAGTAGTATTCCAAATATTACAGACGAAAACGTAAAGATACTTGACGAATATAAGACAAAAAAAGAGTTCGACGGTTGGGACAACGAAGTTTCAGAAACTGTTAACGGGAACGTAGTTTATACGGCTAAATATACAGAAATTATTAATAATAGTTTAGCTGATAATATTGAAATTACGTATAATAAAAATGTTGATAAAGGTACAATAGTAGAAGGCATGCCTGCAACTCTTACTAATAATATAGTATCAGGTGGTAATTTTAAAATTTCTGAAGCTAGACCAACTAGAGAACATTACAGATTCATCGGTTGGGCTATTAATTCTACAGCTACAGCTAAAGAAGATACGTATCAACCAGGAGGCACTATAAGTAAAGTTACAGGAAATATAACTCTTTACGCTATTTGGGAAGAACATTTTAAAGTTATATTTGAAGACGACGAAAAAACTGTTCAAACACTATATTTCGATGTCGAAGACGAGAACGCAGATAGCTTTAATGTTCTGGGTTGTCCAACTGGTGTAGACGAAGCTGATTTTAATGGTTGGAGTTTTGGTTCGGAACAATATAAGGCCGGAGAGGAAATAAATTTAGGTGAAAAAGGCTATAGAAACGGTCAGACAATAACGTTTAATGTTTTAAAAAAATCAGAGTATGAAGTAAGTTATGTCGATGATGATGATCAACCTGTATATTCAGACATAGAAAAAACGAAACAAATCGAAGATACTGAACATTATCAAAGAAGCGACAGCTTCATTGTTTTGAGACAGATACCAGTTAAAGAAAACGCAACTTTCTTAGGTTGGGACGTTTTAGGTGTTAATACTGAAGGTTTGACATTGAATGATTATGGATACATAGGTGGAAATACAGAAATAGAATCTACTAGAGTTGGATCAAGTAACGTTACTTTAAAAGCTAAGTGGAGTTATCATCCAAACGTAGTGTATCTAGATAGCAATGGTAAAGAATTAGTCAATTATTATATCAGTGCTATTGATGTATCGAATATAACAATTGGTTGTAACCAAAATAGAATTCCGCTCGATGTTAATAACGATCCTAGTTTCAAGTATTGGAGCTTAAAAGTTGATGAAAACGCAGTCGACGGTAACCAATATAAGTTAGATGGAACTTACGCTCTCAAAGGTAGAGACAAACTACATACATATACTTTCACAGCTGTTTATACAAAGCAATATAAAGTAAGTTATTATGATGATGACAATACATCAGATGTGTATGAGTACGGAACAGGAGAAGGAGAAGGTTTTGTAGCTTTTACACAGGATAATCATGGTAATTTACTAGATTCAAGTAGTAATGAAGTATTTGTTAAAGTTACAGGAAATGATTTTACAGTAACAGATTCAGAAGGAAGAGAAGTTACAGAAGCAACTAGACGAAAAATCGAAGATGAAAAAAGCTATAATCAAGGTGTAGATTACTATACTAAAGTTACTGATAGGTTACCATACAAAGAAAAAGCTACTTTCTGTGGCTGGGAAGATGAAAATAATAATAAATATGATCCAGATGACATGATTCCAATTACAGGTGACATTACTTTAGAAGCTGTTTGGAGACCACATCATGAAGTTGAGTATGTTTATGAAGCGAACGGTAATAATGTTTTAGCCGGATTTACCAAATACTATGATGAAGGCGAAACAGTTCAAGTTGATAAAGATGGTGTTATAAAAAATCAGCTATTGAATGGCTGGGTTACAGAAACTGAATTTGATGGTTGGTATAACGGATATGATCAAGTAGTGTATGGAGAAATCTCAAATAGTTTTACAATGCCTGACACAAACGTTGTAATTAAGCCACAAATTAGTAATAAGTATCAAGTTGTTTATAAAAATGGTCTTCCTACAGGAAGTACAGACACAGTGGAGAATCTGCCAACAGATAATAATTATTATAGTAAAGGTGATACAGTAAACTTTACTGAAAATCCAACGAGAGATGGTTATTTCTTTGACGGTTGGGTTCTCAAAGAAAATACTACAGGTGGCGTTGCTAACGATAATGCGCCTATAGAAACAGAAGTTTATATAAATGATGAAGACGTTACGGTTTACGCTAAGTGGACTAAAAAAATAAGAGTAACTTACAAATGTGGTGAAAATTACAGTGGTAGCGTTCCTACAGATGATAGCGAATATGAACCAGGTGATACAGTTAATGTAAAAGAAGGTCTTACTTGGGAAGGTCATACTTTTGTTGGTTGGACAGTGGACAACGATGAATTAGTTTATGGCAGTATATACACAATACCAAATGATCAAAAACAAGATATTGAGTTTGTAGCTAAGTGGGAAAACATGTATTATGTACGTGTTATAGATCCGCGTGATGATAGAGAAGTTGATAGAGTAGGACCGTTTAGTAAAGGCGATAGTACAGAAAATAGTGCTTTAGAACATTGGGGTCAAGCCGTTGAAAACATGCCTAAACATGATGGCTATAAGTTTAAAGGTTTATCTTTAGAAAGAGGCGCGACAGAACGGACTCCAAATATAAATATTACTATAGGAGATTCTGATGTGGATGTTTTTATCGTTTGGAAAAATATATTTGACGTCGAATTTATCAAAAACGCTGACGATGTTACATTACTTTATGGGACGACAAGCCACAAAGATGTTGAAAAAGGCGAGTCAGTCGGTTGTCCGGTTATAACAAGAACTGGTTATACGTTTATTAGTTGGAACACTGAAGCTGATGGTACAGGAGATAGTTATGAAGGAACTTCAATACAAGTAAATTCAAACTTGACTCTTTACGCTCAGTGGGAAGAAAACGATCCAGGTAAAGCAACTATAAAGTTTATTGACTTTGATAATCAAGATAGTTCTGTAAAAAATTGGCCAAGTGATAAAACTGTTGATAAAGAATCAAGTTTTAATATTGATGATGTAGACAAACCGACAAGTGATTTTTATGATTTTGTTGGTTGGTATAACTCTAGTGGTGGTAGTAACGAAGGAAGTATCAAAGTAGATAAAGATATTGTTTTGTTTGCTATGTGGACTCCAAAATCGTTTACAGTAACGTTTGATCCTAATGGTGGTACCTTAACAGGTTCTGATTCTATAACAAAAAAATATGGTGAATATATTACTTTACCAGGTAAAAATGACGTTTCAAGAGACGGCTTTGTATTAAGCGGTTGGGCTGAAGAAGAAGTCAATTATGAGCTAGGAGCTAGCTTTAAAGTTACAAAAAATACAACTCTTCGCGCTGTTTGGGAAGAAGAAGAAAAAGTAGTAACTTATGAAGTTGAGTTTAACGCAAACAACCCAGAAGGTGTTGAGGGCGAAGTAACTAATATGCCAAGCAGATCTGAAGTTGAGTCGGGTGGCGATTTTAATATTCCAAATAATATCCCAGTTCTTGACGGCTACGAGTTTATCGGTTGGGCTGAAGATCCTAGCAATACATACGCTAATTATAAGCCAAAAGATAGCTATAGAATTACAGGAAATATAACTCTTTACGCTGTTTGGAAATTAAAAGAAATAACACCAGATGAACCACAGGTATTTAATATTACGTTTGATAAAAACTGCGAAGTACAGGTTGAAGATATGCCTGAAAATACAACGCATGATGCTTCTTTTGGCAACTATACGTTGCCGATAAAAACGCCGTGGAAAATTATCGAAGACGACTACGTGTTTAATTACTGGAGTACTAGCCCAGACGAGACAACAGCTATTTATAACGCTGGTGCTACGGCTAAAATTACAAGCGATACAACTTTCTACGCGATTTGGAAGCTAAAACTTGGTGGTTCAGAAAACGACCCAGAAAATCCTCCTCCAACAGTAATCGGAGGTAGTGGTGATGATGCGTTTGTTATGGGCGCAGGTGGCGACTCAGGTGATAGTTCAGGTGGCGGTTCAGGCTCGAGTTCGATTCCTGACCCAGTTGATGCTCAAGAATCTAAAAAGATCCAAATAGTAATTAATCATCATTACAATAAGAAAAATAAAGATGGTGTTAGAGAGCTAGAAGGAGTCGATACAGATATTATGACCGTTGACGCTAACGGAAATATTAGTATCGTAGATTCTCATGGCGACGACGTAACTGATGTTTATGGCGATATCGATATAGAAGGAATCATAGATTCCGAAGGTAATATTAATATCTATAAACTTATAGATGCTAATTTTAAGGGTGTCGATCATGTCTATACAGGTAGTAGTTTGGACGACGACAACAATATGATTCTTAATATAAACGAGATAGGTGCTAGAACTGATATGCTTGCGATTGATTTTAACTATGAATATGAAGTTAACACTGAAGGAGCTGTTCGTTATCAAGTCAAACATGAATATTATCAATCAGAAGATCCGGTTACTAAGACCTTAGACGGCGTCGTTTCTGAAGAAAGAATTGTTAACGGAATCTTAGACGTTGACAAAGATGAACTTATGGAGCTAAAATATACAGATAAAAATAACATAGAATATGAGTATAAATACGTAGGTCACACAGAAAAAGATCTAGGTGATGTATATTCTGTTGTAATAAAATATGTTAGAGAATCGTCTGTAAAGAGCGATGTTAATATATCAGGTGATTCAATTAATAATGCTAGTAAGCCGTATGTCTCAGATGTTTCTGATATTTTAAAATCATCTAAATTAAATAAAAATTTAGATGATAAAGAAAGTCAAGACAAGAATAAAGACATAAATACTGTCTCTGATGACCTAGTTGATACAGGTTTACCAGCGGTTCCTTGTCTAGTTATAATTTTAATATCGATGAGTTCAATCTTAGTTAAGTTTAGATTCAGTAAAGCTAAAAAATAAAAAAATTCCTGGCGAGAGCCGGGAATTTTTTTATTTTTGTTATTATAGATCCAAAGAAAGAGACAGTAAGATATCCTACTGTCTCTTTCTAAAATTCGATTTAGTGACACCCTCCGCAGCTACTACAGCTACCGCTACAACCAGTCTCTTCTAAGCTTACTGTTTGAGGATCTTGACCTGTAACTGCTGCTGACAAAATTTTATTAATATCCGCCATCAACGCCGTTAAAGCCTGTCTACTTTTATTATAATTAATCATATTATTATTATTCATTATTTTTTGATATAAATCTCTAACTTCTTTATCTAAATTGTCTATCTTATCTTTGTCTTTTTCAGTCTCTTCTTTACTCATTTGAGAATTAAGAGCCATTCTTTTTAAGTTAAACTCGCCTATCAATTCTTGAAGACCTTGATCTTCGTCATTTTTAGCTTGATTTCTTATCATATCTAAATAAATTTCTTGTTTTTGAATTTCTGAACCTAAATCTCTCGCCATTTTTATGATATCCATAATATTTATTTATCTCCATTTACTTATATTTTTTATTATACCTAAAATTATTGTTTTTAAAACTATATCTCTTTTTCTTTTTACTTTTATTAAAACTTCGCTTTTCTACTGGAAAAACAACTATGTATCTATGAGGTTCTGTTCCTTTTGAAATAGACTTAACACCATTTATATTTTGAATAGTATCGTGTATAATCTTTCTTTCGTAAGCATTCATAGGCTCAAGTGAAATCTTTTTTTTGTTTTTTAAAACTGTTTTCGAAATTTTAGTACCAAGATCTCTTAAGGCCTGTTCTCTTGTTTCTCTGTAGTCACCGACATCTATTATAACATTATAATAATCTCCACCAGACATATTAGCTACAACAACACAAAGCTGTTGCAGCGCATTCAAAGTATCTCCACGCTTTCCAATAACTAAACCTAAGTTGTCTCCTCGTAATGTAAAAACTACTTTCTTATCACTTTTTTCGTTAACATCAATATCAAAATTCTCTAATCCCATATTATCTAACAAAGAATATAAATAATCCTTGGCAACTTCTAACTTGTTAATAATATTAATATTATTCTTGTCAACTTCTGGTTTATTAATATTATCTTTAATGTCAACAGGATTATCGCTATCTCCCTCAATAATAGTAACTTTTACTTTTGCTTCTACTTTTCCTAAGCCTAAGAAACCTTTCTTAGGTACTTCTAACACTTCAACACAAACATCATCTCTACTGACGTTAAGTTCTAAACATGCCAACTCAATAGCCTCATCTAATGTACTAGCTGTTTTTATCATCTCTCTTTTCAAAATTAACACCTCTTTTTGTTATTATAATTTATTTTCTAAATTTTAATCGTCGTAATCTCCGTACTTTTGCGCATCTCTTTTTCTCGCATTCGCTAATTTAATTTTATTTATTTCTTTTTGAGATAAGCCTTTATAATTTTTTTCGTCAATATCGCTAACATCGCTCAGGTTTGAAAGTTTTTTTCTGGCTTCTATTCTTTCTTGTCTTTCTTGTTCTTTTTTTAGAATCATCTCTTCTTTTGCTTTTAAAATAACTTGTGTAGGATTATATTTTTTATAAAGCATATAATTTTGAATTATTATAAACATATTCGAAAAAATCCAATATAAGCCTACAGCAGCTGGGAACTTAAAACTTGCCCAAGCAGAAATAGCTGGCGTTAAAAACATCATAAATTTCATCGATTGAGCAGCTTGCGCAGACGCCTCGTCAACAGCTACGCTAGAATTATTTTTCATTGATTGTAAAGAAACTAACAAGGACGTCAAACCAGATAAAACTGGAATTAATATAAGCCAGTTAATTTCAGATAAACCTCGCGGAACAGACGGAATTCTCGACAAATCCATTCCCAAAAAATTAAATTTAAGATCTAAGATATTATTAACAACATCTTTACCAAGACTCCTAAAAGCCTCCGGACTTTCTTTAAGCGATTTTATAATAGCGTATTGTTCACTTCTAGCGCCCGAAGAATTTAAAAACGTCTTTCCGATTAATCCAACAGTAATTTTAGACGCTTTATTTATTACTTCGTCAGACAACCCCAAAATATATTTAAGAGGAGCGTAAACAACACCTAACATTCCAAACAAGATAGGTAGTTGTATCAATGACGATCCGCAACCAGAAGCGGGATTAACGCCTTCTCTTTGATAAAGTCCCATCATCTCTTCTTGATATTTTTGAGGGTTATTTCCGTACTTGTTTTTTAAATCTATCATTTTTGGTTGTAATTTCGTCCTAGAAATCATAGATTTGTGTTGCTTAACCGCCATCGGGATCAACAAAATTTTAGTTACCAAAGTAAAAACCAAAATAACCAAACCATAGTTAGGGATAACCGAATAAAGCAACTTCATAATCCAACCAAGAGGATAAGCAATAAGACCCATTATACTACCCATATATCCTATATTTCTCCTGACTTTTTAATTTATTAACTTTTTATATTTTTATTTTTTAAAACACTAAACTCTCGAGGGACGGGATCATAGCCATATTTTTTAGAAAATATATTACACTTTAGCAATCTCCTAACCGTCAAAAACAAGCCTTTTAAAGCCCCAAATCTTTCAATAGCTTCGATCGCGTAATTTGAGCAAGTTGGAACAAAACGACAACATCCCAAATTATAAAACGAAAAAGCCCCTTGATAAAACTTAATTAAAACTATTACAAATCTTTTCATGATTTTGTTTATTAAATAAACTACGTTTTAAACACCCTAATTTATCTAGGTGTTGATTCATTACAAAAAATATTTTCTTACTGTTTGAGTTAACAGTTCTTACTCTAGCAACAAATATTATATCATATCCTGTATTTATATTTTCTCTCAAATCTCGATAAGCAGCTTTTATAATCCTACGAGCTCTATTTCTTTTAACAGCATTCCCAATTTTCTTGCTCGCAGTAATTCCAATTCTATTATTTCTATATTGATTTTTTAAAACATAAGTAACAAGTAAAGGCGATACAACAGAAATACCCCTGTTATAAACATATCTAAAGCTCTTATTTTTATTTAAAGACATATCTTTATTTTTATTTCTTACTATCTTTTTCAACTTTTTTAATTCACCTAAATAAAGTTTAATTACTACAAACAAATTAGCCTGTTACCTAACTTATTGACGACAGGCTAATTTGTTGTAATAATTTCTTAATAATAATTTATTTTTATAATTTAAAATCTTAGTGTGTCAAACGTTTTCTACCCTTAGCTCTACGACGAGCTAAAACTTTTCTTCCGTTTCTAGTTGCCATTCTTTTCATAAAACCATGTTCTTTTTTTCTATGGCGCTTCTTTGGTTGATATGTTCTAAACAAAACTCATTCCTCCTTTTGAATTTAAAAAAATTTTATTTTTAAAAATATATTTAAATGTCTCGCCTATCACTGTAAATAATTTATACTTACTTTTATTTAGTATATACTATTTTATAAATTATGTCAAGTCCTTGAGCAAGATTTTCTTAATATTTTTGTTTATTTAAAAAAATTAAAAAACTAAATTTTTATTTATAATTTAAATACAAAATTTTTTATATTTAAACAATGGCGTTTTGGCTGCCAAACATTGTCCGGTATTTTTATGTATTATATCAATATTTTTGTTTTGAGGAATAACGACGATAACAGTATCATCTTTTTTGTTTTTTTTGATTTTTTCTAAATCAACGCTCATTAATAAATCGCCTATTTTTATATTTTGTTTAACACAAACATGGCACTCAAAACCTTCCCCTTTCATCTCGACAGTATCAAGTCCAAAGTGAATTAAAATTTGTGTTTTATCTTCACAGGAAATAAATAAAGCATGTTTTTCTATTAAGATACACTCTACTGTTCCTTTGCAAGGAGCTAATATTTGACCGTCGAGCGGTTTTATAGCCAGTCCATCACCAATAATTTTTTGACTAAACATAAAATCATCGACACTTTCTATTTCGACTATTTGACCGTTAACAGGAGCTAGTATTATATTTTTTTTATAAAAATCAAACACATTCAACAACTTTAAAATACCTTTCTAATTTTAGTTTAATTATATCACTTCAACTATCACTTCAATTACGTCTATATTTTCTTAGCTGTCTCAAATTTATATTACTTCAATTATGTCTATATTTTTTTCAGCTGTCTCAAATTTATCTAAATCAAAATGCTTATTTAAGATATTTGTCAGGTGCTTACAAATTAAATTTTCTGTATTAAAATGACCTGCATCTATAAGAGTTAGACCTACTCTTTTAGCTTCTAACCAGATATTGTATTTTATCTCAGAAGTAACATATGCGTCTATATTTTTATTTTTTATATTATCAAAAAAACTCGAACCACTACCAGCACAAATAGCAACGGTTTTTATTTTTTTACTTCCTGAAATAAAACTTAGTTTTTTACAAAAAAGCTTGTCTTTAACAAATTTAGCGAAGTCAACCGGAGATCTTGACTTTTCTAAATTTCCAACTAAAACAAAAGACTCAAACACTTTATCTTTTAATAATACTATATTTTTTTCTGAACTTTTATCTAGCGCCCCAATATTATTAATATTTAATAAATTTAAAGTCTGAGCTAAAACAAAATTAACACCTGTCTTAGATAAATCTAAATTCGTATGTAAACTTATAGTATTAATATTATTTTTTATTAATTTATAAACTATCATATCTTTTGTAATTTTATTTAATTTATCGAATATAACTGGATGATGAGAAATTATTAAATTACAATTTTTTTTAATAGCTTCGTCTATTATTTCGTCTGTTATATCAAGACAAATTAGCCCACTTTTAAATTCTTCGTTAATATTTCCTGTTAGAAAACCACTGTTGTCCCAATCACAAGAATATTTAAAAGGGGCTACTGAGTCTAAAAAATTATATATGTCTTTTATTTTTATTATTTTTTTTGTTTTCATCAAAATCTTCTTTCTTGAAATATATTTGATTTTTAATTATTTAATTAATATCTATATTTTGATCTGATTCTGACTCTAAATCTAAATCTGATATAATTTCGCTCGAATATTCTGTATTATTTTCTTGAATATTATAAAGTCTACTTCCACAAATATTACAATATAAAGATTTTTTATTATTTTTGTGACCACATTCAGGACAAACTTTTGTATCTTTCATAATAAAAATATTTTCGTCGAGATCTTTAATATCGATTTCTAATAATTCTATTTTTTTTATTATCTCGCCAATACTATCTTGATTATCCGAACTAGACTTATAATTAGAATAACATAACTTCCCTAACAATTCATAGTTTTTTTGAAGTTCAGCGTTTTTATTAGCTCTGTCTATTTTTAATTTTGATATTTCTACGATATCTCCGGTTTTCTTTCCTGCTAAGTTAATAAAACCCTTAGCTTTATTAATTAAATTATCTAAATTACTCATAACTTAACATCGCTCCTTAGATTTATTAATATTTTATTATTAATTATATTATACCCTATATTTATTTTATTTTCAATAATTATTTTTTATATAATAATAAAATAATATATATTGGATAAAATATTTAATAATAAAGTCAAAATTAATTAAAAAAGGGGAAATCTTAATGATTAAAAAAATTAAAAATTTAAATCTTATTCGACTTTTTAGTATTTCTCTAATATTTGTCGTTATAATCAGCTTTGTTTGTTTTTATTTTTTGAATTCTAAAACAAGAACGATCCAAACTCTATCTAAATTTGGCTCCAAAGGATCTGAAGTAACTCAGATCCAACAAAAATTAAAAGAACAAGGTTTTTATTACGATAATGTCGACGGAATATATGGTAAAAATACTGAAAACGCTGTAATTAAATATCAACAAAGCAAGGGACTTAGAATTGACGGTATTGCTGGCTCAGAAACTTTAAGTTCTCTTGGTATTACTGCTAGTTCCGGAGCGGGCTCTAATCAACAATCAACGCAAACAAGCTCTTCGGCTAATCAAAACGACGCTTATATATTAGCTAAAATGATTTCGGCTGAAGCTAGGGGTGAGCCGTTTGAAGGACAAGTTGCTGTTGGAGCTGTTATTATGAATCGAGTTAGACATCCTTCGTTTCCTAACACGATTTCTGGCGTCTTATATGAATCAGGAGCTTTCTCAGCTCTAACTGACGGGCAATATTATAACGAACCAATAGCTGAGTCCGCTCATCGAGCTGCTGACCTTGCGATCAAGGGCTGGGATCCTTCAGGAGGCGCTATATATTATTTTAATCCTAATAAAACTTCTAACGCGTTTATGTGGTCAAGACCTGTTATAACCGTAATTGGTTCCCACAGATTTTGTTCTTAAAAATTTATTTATTTTCTGAAATTTGTTTTTTTAATTTATATTTATTTTTAGTAGCTAAGCCACCTCTAATATGTCTTTCTTTTTTGTTTTTTTCTAAGACTTTTTTTGCGTCGAGATATAATTTATAATTTATAGTTTTTAGTCTTTCAGATATATCTTTGTGAACAGTAGACTTGCTAATATTAAATTTTTTTGCGGTAGCTCTTACTGTACTTTGATTTTCAACGATATATTGACCGAGCAACATCGCTCTTTCTTCAACGATACCTTTCAAATTAATCATCGCTCCTTTAGATAACTCTTAAATTTAAATATCATTAATGTTTATGCGGCTAATTATCTTTTTATGTGAGCGAATCTTAAAAATCAGGTTTTATAGCAATAGCTAACTTAATAAAAATAAAGTTGGCTCGTTGTTAAACCTGATTAAATTTTTATAATAGTTAATTTATTGATAATAAACTATTGATTTTGTAATCTAAAAAATATAAAATATAAATTATAAATTATTTTTTTTATATTAATGTTCTTAGAAAGAGAGATTACGGCGTTGAATAAAAATATTATCGTAAAATTAAAAGATTTATTTGTTGTATATAACGAAGATATAATCTTAGATAATATAAGTTTAGATATTAACGATAAAAATTTTGTTACTTTACTTGGACCGTCGGGTTGCGGAAAGACAACAACACTTAGAATCATCGGCGGTTTTATGACTCCAAATCGTGGACAAGTTTTTTTTGATAATAAAGATATTACAAACGTTCCAGCCTATAAGCGACATATAAATACAGTGTTTCAAAGATATGCTCTGTTTCCTAATTTGAACGTCTTTGAAAATATTGCGTTCGGGCTAAAAATAAAAAAATTATCTAACAAAGAAATAAATAATAGAGTCTTTAGTATGTTAGAGATGGTTAATCTAAAAGGCTTCGCTAATAGAGATATAAATCAACTCTCGGGCGGTCAACAACAACGTGTTGCGATTGCGAGAGCACTTGTTAACCATCCTAAAGTCTTACTTTTAGACGAACCACTAGGCGCTTTGGATTTAAAACTTAGAAAAGAGATGCAAATAGAATTAAAAAAAATTCAGCAAAGCTTAGAAATTACTTTTGTTTATGTAACCCACGACCAAGAAGAAGCTCTTACGATGTCTGATTGCGTTATCGTTATGAAAGACGGAAGTATACAGCAAATTGGGTCACCAACTGATATTTATAACGAGCCTAAAAACGCTTTTGTCGCGGATTTTATCGGAGAAAGCAATATTTTGGACGGTGTAATGTATGAAGATTTCTTAGTAGAATTTTTAGGAAACGAATTTGAATGTGTAGATAAAGGCTTTGATCACAACGAGCAGGTTGACGTTGTAATTCGGCCCGAAGATATAAAAATTATCGATAGCGAAAAAGCTAAAATTTCTGGAATAGTTGAGTCTGTTGTATTTAAAGGCGTTCATTACGAGATGATTATAGACTCTTGTGGCTACAAATGGATGGTTCACTCGACTTTGTGTGAAGAGCCAGGAACTTTAGTGGGGATGGACATAAAGCCAATTGATATACATATCATGAAAAAAAGCGGGTGAAATTACTTTGAAAACTAGATATAAATTTTTAGCTTGGCCTTATATAATTTGGCTTTTGATTTTTATTATCGGACCTTTGTGTCTAATAGTATATTTTGGTCTCACAAACGAAGAAAAAAAATTTACGATAGAAAATTTATCGATTGTCGGTCAATATACGTCAGTTCTTTGGAGATCAATTTGGATAGCTATGATTTCTACTATTATAACTCTTATTATTTCTTATCCGCTAGCGTTTATATTATCTAGAAAAAAAGCTAAAATACAAAGTTTTTTAATGATGTTATTTATCTTACCAATGTGGATAAATTTTTTGCTTAGGACTTACGGTTGGATGACATTACTTGAAAACAACGGAATAATTAATAAAATATTTGGACTCTTTGGTTTTGGACCATTTCAGTTAATAAATAATAAATTTGCTGTTATTATCGGAATGATTTATAATTACTTGCCGTTTATGATATTGCCCCTTCACTCTACGATGATCAAAATAGATCAAACTATTATCGAAGCCGCTCAAGATCTTGGAGCTGGAACTTGGAGGATTTTCACTAAAATCGTTCTTCCGATCAGTATTCCCGGGATAAATACTGGAATTACTATGGTTTTTGTTCCTGCTGTTAGTACTTTTATAATTTCAAAGATGCTTGGTGGAGGATCTAATTTTTTAATAGGCGATTTAATAGAATTACAATTTTTAGGTAATACATATAACCCACATCTTGGGTCAGCGATTGCATTGGTTTTGATGACAATAATTCTAATGTGTATGAGTTTATTAAATCAATTTGATACCGAAGGAAAGGAAGATATGTTGCTTTGAATTTAAACTTAAATTTAAAATTTAATCTAAAAACTAAAAAAAATTTTTTTTCTAATAGTTTTATAGGCCTTGTTTTGTGTTTTTTATATCTTCCGATTGCTGTATTAATTATATTTTCGTTTAATCAATCTAAGAGTCGTTCTCATTGGACTGGATTTACTTTTGATTGGTATTTAAAATTATTTCAAAATACTGTTATAATAAAATCTTTATTTAATACTTTTGTTATTGCTGTTGTTTCTTCTATTATTGCGACAATAATCGGAACTATTGCAGCGATTGGTATAAACTCTTTAAATAAATATTTAAAATCGTCAATAATGAGCGTAACTTACTTGCCGATTATAAATCCTGAAATAGTTACGGGCGTTTCTCTTATGTTATTATTTTCGTTTTTAAAAATCGAGTTTGGGTTTACAACTTTAATTTTAGCTCACATAACTTTTAATATTCCGTACGTTATTTTGAACGTCTTACCTAAAGTAAGACAGATTGATAAATATTTATATGACGCTGCAATGGATTTGGGTTGCGGACCTGTATTAGCTTTTTTTAAAGTTATAATCCCTGAAATTATGCCTGGTATTGTTGCTGGATTTTTGATGTCATTAACTTTTTCGTTTGATGATTTTGTAATAAGTTATTTTACTAGCGGTCCTACTTCTCAAACGCTTCCAATAGTTATTTTTTCGATGACAAGACGAAAGGTTAGCCCTGAAATTAATGCGCTATCTACGATTATTTTTATTAGTGTTTTAATTATTTTAGTTTTAGCTAATTTTAAAAAGCCAACTAGAAAATAAAATTATTTTTTGTTTTTGTTTTTGTTTTTATAGTTGACAATATTTAAAAAATATAGTATAATATTACTGAAGACTAATTTTTCTAGATCTATATTTGAAACAATTTTATATATTATAAATTTGAATAAATATACAAAAGAAAGGAGCTAATAATGAAAAATATACAAGGAATCGTGGCATCAAAAGGCATTGCTCTCGGAAGATGTATTTTTGTTAATAAAAACATATTAGACATAAAACCTTATTTGATTAGAGACGTAGACGAAGAAATAAATAAGTTTTTATCAGCTCAACAAAAATCAATAGATCAGTTAGAAACTTTATATAAAAATTCTATTTTAACGATATCCAAAAAAGAAGCTATGATTTTTAAAACTCACCAGGTGATGATTAAAGATCAAGATCTTGTTAATAAAATTTTTTATTATATAAAAGTTTTTAAATATAATGCTTCTTTCGCTGTATTTAAGGCTACTCAAGACTATATTGAGTTGATTAAAAATTTAAAAAGCGAATATATATCTCAAAGATCAGACGACGTTAAAGATATTACGAAAAGAATAATAAATAATATTTCTGAAAATAAACAAGACGATATTATAAATACAAACGAAGAAGGAATTTTAGTAACACAAGACTTGATGCCATCAGAAATGTTATCGATAGATAAAACAAAAATTTTAGGAATTATTACACAAAATGGCGGGAAAACTTCACATTCAGCTATTTTAGCCAAGAGCATGAAGATTCCTATGGTTGTGGGAGCTAACTTTGATTTTAAAAGCTGTAACCGAAAGATGATAATATTAGATGCGATCGCCGGCGAAGTTATTGTCTTTCCTGACAGCCAAACTATAGATATTTATTTAGAAAAACAAGCTGATATAAAAAAAAATCAAAAAAAGTTGGAGGCTGTTCTTCAATTACCTAGCTTAACTAAAGATAAAAAAGAAATAAAAATAATGTCAAATATTACTTCTTCGAGAGAAATTAAAGACGCTATTAAAGACGGCGCTCAAGGAGTTGGATTATTTAGAAGCGAATTTTTATATCTTGATAGAGAGTCTACGCCTTTTGAAGAAGAACTTTTTTTAGAATATAAATCAGCTCTTATCGAAGCTAAAAATCAAGACGTTGTTATTCGAACAGTCGATATTGGTTCAGATAAAAACGCAAAATATCTAGGACTTCCAAAAGAAGAAAACCCAGCTCTCGGAGTCAGAGCTTTAAGACTTTGTTTTAATCACTTAGATATATTTAAAACTCAGCTTCGAGCCTTAATTAAAGCTAGTATTTACGGTAAGCTTTGTTTGCTGATTCCGATGGTTGTATCTGTTTCTGATATTATTAAAGTTAAAGAAATTATTGACGAAGTTAAACTAGATTTAAAAGAGCAAAAAATTGCTTTTAATCACGATATTCCGATCGGAGTGATGATCGAGACTCCAGCGGCTGTTGTAATATCTGATTTGCTTGCAAAGCACGTGGATTTTTTTAGTATTGGAACTAATGATTTAACGCAATATACTTTGGCTTGTGATAGAAACAATATAAATTTATCTAGTATTTACAACCAAATTCATATTTCTATCTTAAGAATGATAAAGACAATTGTTGACAACGCTCACAAAAATAATATCTGGGTTGAGATTTGTGGCGAACTCGCTGGAGATCCAAATATAACAGATAAATTAATTGGTCTAGGAGTTGATAGGTTATCTGTTGACCCTCAAAATATCTTAGCTATAAAAAATAAAATTATAAATACAAGTTTCAACCAGGCTCAAAAGAATATTCTTGAGCTTATATATCCTAAATAAATTATAAAAAAATAAATTAGAAAGTTGGAAATATATGATTGGAATAATAGGCGCACTGAAACAAGAAGTCGAATTAATTAAAAGTCAAATTCAAGATATATCTTGTGAAAATATCTTGGGAAGCGATTTTTTTTCAGGAAAAATATTTTGTAAAAATATTTTAAAAAATATAGTTATTTCTGAATGTAGTATCGGAAAAGTTAACGCTGCGGCTTCTGTTAGTGCTATGATTTTAAAATATTCTCCGGATTTAATTATTAATACAGGAATTTCTGGATCTCTTGATAATAATATAAATATTCTTGATATCGTTGTTGCTGATAAGATAAGCGCTCACGACGAGGGAGAAGTTTTTGAGAAATACTTTCCATTTGAATCTTGTTTTAAAATTAAAGAAAAATATATAGATATAGCTCAAGAAGCTTTTAAAAATATAAATAATATAAATAATAATTTTTCGAAATTAAAAATCGGTCAGGTTGTTACCGGAGACGAGTTTATTTGTAGTAATATTAAAAAAAATAATATTAAAAATAAATTTAAAGATTCTCTAACGGTCGATATGGAAGCTAGCGCAATCGCTAAAGTTTGTTTTAGAGCCAAAAAAGATTTTGTTGTTATTAAAACGATTTCCGACGAAGCTAACGACGAAGCTAAAAAAAATTACGATAATTTTATTGATTTAGCGGCTAAGCGCTCAGCTGAGTTAACTCTTGAAATTATTAATTTAGTTTAGTATTATTCTAGAAAGAAGTTTATTTTATGAATTTAGAAATATCAAAAGACGATTTTAAAAACCAAAGAAAATATATCGAATTTTTAAGTAATCTAAATAATAAAAAAAAAATCGCTTGTGTTAAGACTTTGGGTTGTCAACAAAATGTCGCTGATTCCGAAAAAATTAAGGGAATTTTAGATAAGCTAGGATATGTATTAAGCCAAGATCCTGAGCAAGCTGATTTAATTATATATAATACTTGCGCCGTTAGAGAGAACGCCGAAGATAGAGTTTTTGGTAATACCGGCGCTCTTAAAAATTTAAAAAAATCTAAAAAAGATATAATTATTGGTCTTTGTGGTTGTATGACTCAACAAGAACATATTGTTGATAAAATAAAACAAAGCTATCCTCAAGTTGATTTAATATTAGGAACACATTCTTTGCATTTGTTACCAGAGCTTTTATATCGTGTTATTATAAATCAAAAAAGAGTTATTGATATTAATAATAGAGATGGGCTCTTCCCTGAAGATATTCCTGTTTTGAGGGATAGCGATAAAAAAGCCTGGGTTCCAATAATGTCTGGTTGCGATAATTTCTGTACATACTGTATTGTGCCCTATGTTAGAGGCCGAGAAAGAAGCCGTGCTAGCCGAGATATCATAAACGAGATTAAAGACCTTATAAATCTTGGATATTGCGAAATTACTTTGCTTGGTCAAAACGTTAACTCTTACGGCAAAGGCCTCGAAGAGAAAATAAATTTTAGTCAATTACTTAAGAATATTAATAATTTGCCTGGAGATTTCGAAATTAGTTTTATGACGTCTCATCCCAAAGATTGCTCCAAAGAACTTATTGATACGATCGCTGAGTCTAATAAAATCTCTAAACATTTACACCTTCCGGTTCAATCAGGATCTAATAAAATTTTAAAACTAATGAACCGAAAATATAATATTCAAGAATATAAAGATTTAGTAGACTACGCGAAATCAAAAATAAAAAATTTAATTTTAAGTTCTGATATAATAGTTGGGTTTCCTGGCGAAACTTACGAAGATTTTTTAGAAACAAAAGAAATTATAAAATATATTAAATATGATTTTTTATATAGTTTTATATACTCTAAACGAAACGGAACTATCGCTGCGAAGATGACTGATATAGTTTCCGAAAAAGAAAAACATCAGTGGCTTTCTGAGCTTTTAAAACTTCAAGAAGAAATTAAAAAAAATTATAAATAATAAATTAAACTCTTTTTAATTAAGGTTTTTCTAAAAATTTATTCTAAAAGAGTTTAGTTAGGTAGAGCTAAAGACAAAGCTCAAGCGCACCAAAAACTAACAAAAATAATTTTAGATATTTGTCAGTTTTTGGTGCGCTTGATTATTTGAAATTAATAATAATAAATTTAAATAATTTTTATAAAGACCTTTCGATATAATTAACTATATCTCCAACGGTTTTGAAATTATCGATTTGCTCGTCTTGAAATTCTAAATCGAATTCTTCTTCGATAGACATAACTAAATCAACGATATCGAGCGAGTCAGCTCCAAGATCATCAGAAATATTAGATTCGATAGTTATATTTTCTTCTTCGACATCTAATTGATCACATAGTATTTTTTTTATTTTTTCAAAAACCATCTTAAAAAACACAGCTCCTTAAAAAAAATTTTTATTTAATTAATATATTAATATTATATATAAAATATATTACATCAACTAGCTTGCCCGTGTCAACAGGTTTTTAATAAATTTTTTTAATTTTAAAAATAAAATTTTTGATGTATAATTAAACTAATTTTTTTTAATAATAATATAAATAGAAATAATAAAAATATAACAGGAGTGAGTAGGATTTGAAAAAACAAAAAATAAATAAAAGTTATTTAATTAAGACTGTTAGTTTAGGAGTAACACTTGTAACGATCTTGGGTGGCGGTTGTTTATATTTTTATAATCAAGCTAAAAATTATAAATTAGCTTTAGAAAACACATATAAACATTCTTTACAAGATTTTAACGACTATATAAATAATATTTATAATGATTTAGATAAAGGCCTTTACGCTGGAACGGCATATCAACTATCTAATATTTCAGCAAAGTTACTAAGCGATTCTCGAGCGGCAATAATGTGTTTATCTTCGTTACCTGAAGCAAGGCTTCATGTTGATAATACATTTAAATTTTTATCTCAAGTTGGTTCTTACGCGGCGGCTTTAAATAAAAAATATCACGCTCAAAACGAAATTTCAGACGAAGAATACCAGTCTTTAGCTAGTCTTAAAAATTACGCGAAGAAATTAAATTCTTATGTTTCAAATCTAGAAAATAAAGTTCTTAAAAATAATTTAGAATTTAGTAATTTAAAAAATAAAAAAAATAATAATAAAAATATTGATATAAGCGATTTAGAAAATATTTTTGAAGACTATCCTAAGATGATATATGACGGACCGTTTTCAGATAATATATATAATAAAACACCAGAGTTGACAAAAAATCAAACGGAAATATCTTCGGAACAAGCAAAAAAAATAGCAGCAATCGCGACAGGAATCGATCAAAATAAATTATCTCAAAGCGAAGACGAAAATTCTAATATAGAGCTGTATTGTTTTAGAGCTAAAAATATATCTATCGGAGTTACAAAAAAAGGCGGAAATATTTGTTATATTTTAAAATCCAAAGAAATAAAAAAGCAATTAATAGACGCTGGCGTCGCGATCGAAAACGCCAAGAAATATATTAATAATATTTTAAAGATTACAGATATTGAGCAATCTTATTACGAAATAAATAATAACTGTTGTGTAATTAACTTTGTTTGTAAACAAGACGATATAATAATATATCCCGACTTAATTAAAATTTCTGTAGCGCTAGATAACGGCGAAATGATATCTGTTGACGCTAGGAAATATATTAGTAATCACAAAGATAGAGAAATTAATAAATCTAAAAAAACAGAAAAAGAGGCTCAAGAAAAACTATCTAAAAATTTAGAAATTTTAAAAGACCCAAGAAGAGCAATAATTCCGACAGATGGAGAAAACGAAGTTGTTACTTACGAATTTGTTTGTCGAGGAAGCGACGACGAAATTGTTATAGTTTATATTAATAGCGATAACTTAGAAGAAGAACAAATTTTAGTTTTATCAGAGTCAGAAAACGGGATTTTAGTTGTTTAGATATAAAAATAAAAAGGAGAAACAAAAAATAGAATGCAAGTATTTTTGGAATTTTTAAAAGCTTTTATTATTGGAGGGTTAATTTGTGTTGTTGGACAAATTTTAATAGACAAAACAAAATTAACGCCAGCTAGGATTTTAGTGGCGTTTGTTGTTACAGGTACAGTATTATCAGCGATCGGACTTTATCAGCCGATAGTAGATTTTGCTGGAGCTGGGGCGACTGTTCCGTTGACGGGATTTGGACATATTTTAGCTAAAGGAGTAAAAAAAGCGATAGAAGAAGACGGTTTGTTAGGAGTTTTAACAGGAGGTTTAAGTAGCGCAGCCGGAGGAATTTCAGCTTCGATAATTTGTGGTTTTTTAGTTGCATTAATTTTTAAACCGAAAGTAAAGTAATAATAAATAATAAAAAATTTTTATAATTAAGATAGCCTGAAAATAAATCTAAGCTAAAACTTAGGATTTAATTTTTAGGCTTATTTTTTAGATTCAACATCTTGAATTTTGGCAATAATAATTTTTGTAATTATATTTTTTTAAACAAAAAAATACTTGACTTTAATAAAATTTTATGATATAATAAGAATAATTCTGGTGTTTTTGATATTAAATTTTCAGGAGGTGGTTGAATATGATTGATTTATATAAAATTAAAAAATAAAAACAAAATTAATTTTTTAAAATTTAGGAGGTGTTTTATTATGAGTTATTTTAATAAAACGAATACATTGCCAAGATTTAGTAATAAAAATGGCATTAGTATATATAAATACATAATAATTTTTATGTTTTTTTTATTAAGTATAAATATAAA
>JAGAUG010000042.1 GCA_017828935.1 Oscillospiraceae bacterium
ATGGTTATCGCAACTTTAATCGATTCAGGAAAAGAATACTACATATATTTTCCTACCGAAGCCGAAATAACAATGAAAAAGAGGTAGCATAACATAATACTACCTCACAAAAAACTATTTACAGGATTTTCCACCCCAACTTTTGACAAAGAACCAATTTAAATTTAAAAAATATTATTTTTGATATATAGGCTTTAATTTTGGTTCTTTGTGATTTTTATGCTCTGTTATGTAATTACCAGGTAAGATATCATTTGTGTTTTCGTTGTCTCTTAAAGGTCGCGCCATAATTACAAACTTTTGATCAGCTCGACCTTTTCCGTAAGCTCTTGTACAGGTCGAAAAAGTAAATATCTTATCTGAAATATATACAGGAGAATTATAAGTAAATCTTGATCTACTAATCGCTTCTTCTATAATATATTTTTTTTGGCTTTCATTGGGATTTGCTATATGATATTGAAACTCATCTTCTGTATAAAAAACCGCAAAAATCTTAAGAGCGAACGTCTCAGATTGGGTACTAACCCAAATATAAGGCCTTTCTTTAGCGTAATCAAAGTGATGGAACGAATTGAGTTGACTAAACATTATATCTCTAAAATCGTCTTTTTTGGGATTATCAGTATAGTTTTCCCAATTGTGACCATAAAAAACAATATTTTCAGAAAGATTATTCTTGTCTTTAAAATTACAACTAGATTCGATCCAAATAACGCCAGGAAATCCATACTCCTTCTTTTTGTTTTCAAGTTTTTCGTAGTTTTTATTATTATAAAAATTTGTATCAGTTGGGTGTTTAAGAACTGGATAATTTATATTAGTCTTCGGAACGTAGAGCCAACCAACGACGTCTTTATTTTTATAATCAGACTTAAATTTTTGAGCCAGCCCAACAAGATCTAAAAATTCAACGATCGGCGTTGGAGTATAAGAACTTCCTTTAAAATTTTTAATAGTTAAATTCTCAAGATCCATTCCTTTTGCAACGTATTTAGACGAAATTTTATAAATCTTATGAAATTCTTGCGGATATTCATCCCAAGCGTCTGGAACCCAAACTCCAAAAACACTAAAAGGCAAACACATAAAAACAATTATTAATAAATATAATTTTTTTATAATATTTTTTATTCTAAACATCCTTTTCTCTTTTCTATATAATTTTTATATTTTAAAAATCAATAAAATTATTTATATAAGACTCGATTTTGTCGATACTAACTTTATCTTGGGTCATCGTATCGCGGTTTCTAATAGTAACGCTATTTTCTGATTCAGAGTCAAAATCGTAAGTTATACAAAGTGGAGTTCCGATTTCGTCTTGGCGCCTATAGCGCTTACCAATAGACCCAGCCTCGTCGTATTCGACATTAAATTTTTTAGATAAATTTTGATATATTTCAAAAGCGTTTTGTTTTAATTTTTTAGATAAAGGCAAGATAGCAGCTTTAATTGGCGCTAAAGCCGGATGTAACTTAAGAACAGTCCTAACGTCGTTTTCTCCAATCGTTTCTTCTTCGTAAGCGTCACACAAAAACGCTAAAGCAACTCTTTCAACTCCAAGCGAAGGCTCGATAACATACGGAATATATTTTTCGTTTGTTTCGCTGTCAAAATATTCTAAAGATTTAGTACTACTAGACATATGTTGTTTTAGATCGAAATCCGTTCTGTCGGCGATTCCCCAAAGCTCGCCCCAACCAAACGGGAACAAAAATTCGATATCAGTAGTAGCGTTAGAGTAGTGAGCTAGCTCTTCTTTAGAATGATCTCGAAGTTTTATATTTTGTTTTTTTAGGCCTAAATTTAACAAGAAATTATAACAATAGTCTTTCCAAAAATTAAACCAATCTAAATCGCTACCGGGTTTACAAAAAAATTCGAGTTCCATCTGTTCAAACTCTCTTGTTCTAAAAATAAAATTCCCCGGAGTAATTTCGTTTCTAAAAGACTTTCCGATTTGGCCAACTCCAAACGGAATTTTTTTTCGACTTGTTCTTTGGATATTAGCGAAATTTATAAAAATTCCTTGAGCAGTTTCAGGTCTTAAAAAAATTTCGTTTTTATTATCTTCTGTTACACCTTGAAAAGTCTTAAACATTAAATTAAATTTTCTGATTTCAGTAAAATTACAAGACCCACAATTAGGACATTTAACATTATTTTTTATTATATATTCTGTCATCTCTTTATCGCTAAAGCCGCTAACACTCTGGCCGGTTTGAGATTCGATTAAATCGTCAGCCCGATGTCTAGTTTTACAGTCTTTACAGTCCATCAACGGATCCGAAAAACCTCCAACATGTCCCGAAGCAACCCAAACGTTAGGATTCATTAAGATAGCTGAATCGAGACCAACGTTATATTCTGGTTCTTGAACAAATTTTTTCCACCAAGCTTTTTTTATATTATTTTTAAATTCAACTCCAAGAGGTCCATAGTCCCATGTATTAGCTAATCCGCCGTAAATCTCAGACCCCGAATAAATATATCCGCGGTTCTTACAAACGGCTATAATTTTTTCAAAATTTTTTTCACTGTTATTCATAAAATTATTTCTCCGTTTATATAATATATAAATTTTATTTTTTATTTTTTTTAAAACCTGATTTAATAGCTCTAATTTCTTCTGGGGTTAAATATTTATATTGACCAGGTTTTAACATCCCTAGTTTTAGACTACCGATAGAAATTCTCTTAAGTCTAATAATATTGAGTCCAACGGCTTCGCACATTTTTCTGATCTGTCTATTTTTTCCTTCACTAATAGTAATATTAAAAACAGATCTGTTTTCTTCTTTGGAAATTACTCTCAAATCAGCGGGATGTGTCTTACCTGAGTCAATTACAACTCCAGTAGCGAGCTTTATCAAATGTTCGTCTGTTATATTATTTCTAACAGTTACTCTGTATGTTTTTAAAATATTAGAACTAGGATGCATCATGAAATTAGCAAATTCACCGTCGTTAGTAAATAACAACAAGCCTTCCGAAATTTTATCTAATCTTCCAATAGGATAAACTCTTTCGTCTATATCTTTTAATAAATCCATCACACATTTTCGTCCGAGTTCGTCTTTTGTTGTTGTAACATAGCCTCTGGGCTTATACATCATGATATAAATATTTTTATGATAAGATTTTAAATCTATTTTTTTTGATTCAATATGAACAACGTCGCTCATTGGATCGATTTTCGCTCCGAGTTGAGCAACTCTACCGTTTATTTTTATTTTTTTATCTAAAATTGCTTTTTCAGCTTCTCGTCGACTCATCAAACCGTTTTCTGATAAAGCTTTTTGAATTCTTATTTTTTTATTCATCTTTATTATTTTTTATTACTCTCTTTAATTTATATATTTTTATTTTTTTATATTTTTAAAAATTTTATTAAAAAAATTATTTTTTTCTTCAGGCCTAACTTCCATCGAAGTTATTATTGGTTCAACTGCTATTTTTTTATTTTCGATATAATAATCGATCTCTCCGACAACACTTTTATTTCTTATCGGAGCAAATAAAAATTTTTTAAGTTTTATTTTATTACTTATTTTCTTTATTTCGCCGTCAATAACAGGAATTTTTGTTTCAAATTGTTTTTCGATTGGAACACTAACAATTTCTCCGCCAACGACTTTTATATTATTAACCGGCAACTTTACAGACGGCGTATATTTCGAAAGCTTTTCAAAAGCCTGTTGATATACATCAAGATGAGATTCACAAATATTAGCACTCTTTAAAGTTACAACGATTAGACCAAGTCCGTCTTTTTTAGCGGCCGAAACTAAACACCTTCCGGCGTCGTCTGTAAAACCAGTCTTAACTCCAACGCAATAATCATATCTTGATAATAACTTATTATGATTTTTTAGAGTTCTTTTATATGGTGGGTTGCCATACTCGATAGTCATATACTGTTGCTGACAAATCTTAGCAAAGTCGTCGTTTAATAAAGCTCTTCTTGCGATTTTAGCCATATCGCTCGCGGTTGAGTAATGATTTTTGTCGTCAAGCCCCGAAGTCGTTGCGAAATTAGTATTTGTACAACCAAATAAACTAGCTTTTTCGTTCATAATATTTAAAAAACTATTTTTATTTCCGGCGATTTTTATTGCAGCTGCTTGAGCTGCGTCGTTCCCCGAAGGAAGCAACATCCCAACCGCAAGAGATCTCAAAGAGACCTTGTCTCCAGCAAGTAACCCCATCGAAGTTCCTTCGACTTTGATCGCGTCGGGATCAACTTCAAAATAAGAATCTAAATTATCTTGTTCGAGGGTTATTAAAGCTGTCATAATTTTTGTAGTGCTGGCCATTGCAGCTCTTTTATTTTCGTTTTTCCCGTAAAGAAGCCTACCGGTTTCTAGATCAATTACTGCAGCGCATTGAGCTGGAACGTCATCTAAATTTAATAGATTAACGTCAGCAAACAGATTATCATAATTTAAAATAAGACTTGAAATTATAATAATATTTAATTTTTTTAATTTTAGTTTTAAGTTCATCTTATTAATTATCACCATTTCTATTAAATTCTCGTTTTAAAATATCTTATGCTTTAATAACAAAAATAATGATAAAAAATAAAATAAAATAAATTTATTTTTCTTGTTTTTTAGAGAATATATCAGATATCTTATTCACGGCGCCAGGAATTGAATTTATAACTTTTTCAAAACCTGTTGACTCGCCTGATAACTCTAAAAGAGTTACACCGTTTTTATCTGAAACTAAAAAACCAACTGGAGTTATAGTTACTCCGCCACCTCCTCCGCCTCCAAATGGAGTATTTTGTAATTGAGTTTCTTTATTTTGAGACTTTGGTAAAAACTCAGTTCCTCCGGAACCAAAACCAAAAGACACTTTCGAAATAGGAATAACAACTTTTTCGTCGTCTATTATAATTTTTTCGCCAACAACAGTATTAACGTCAACAAGGTCTCTTAATCTGTTCATCGAAGTATCCATGATTTCTTTTAAAGGTCGTTCGTTCATCTTATTGCCTTTCTTGATTTATAATTTTTTTTTATTTTTTTTATTCTTAATAAAATATAAATTCATAATCAACGTAATAATAACTAATAAAATATAAATTGGCGCAAATTCTATCTTAATAGTTATTTGGGTCTGAGATTTTTTATTATTATCAACAAAATCCGGATAAATAAATATTTTTGATTTTTTAATATTAAACACCTCGTTTATTATATTATATATATTATATACAGCAAAATTTATCTTACCGTATTTAATTCCTATCGTTGCGGCGTCAGTTCCACAAACAATATGACAAAATTCTATATTTTTTATCTTAAAATAAAATAATAATTTTTTAACAGCCGGAGATATAATATCATACACTTGTTTTATTAAATTATAATAATAACTAATACTTTTTTCTAGATCGTCGTCTTTGTTGTTTTCTAAATTTTTATCAGGCTTATCTATAACTTTATCTTGATATTTATCTTGTTTATTTAGATTTAAATTTATTTTTAAAAAAAGAATTTTAACAAATATATTATATTTAGATTTTAATTTTGAATCATAAAAAAAATTTATTTTTACTGGTAAAAATAAAATAAAAAATAATAAACAAATTATAAATAAAAAAATACTTAATAAAATTTTCATGATTTTTTATAATTTTTTATTAGACGTTAAATTTAAAATATATTATATCGCCATCTTTAACTTCGTAATCTTTACCTTCGAGTCTAACAAGTCCTTTTTCTTTAGCACTAGACATCGATTTATATTTTATAAAATCATCAAAAGCAATTACTTCAGCTTTAATAAAACCTCTTTCAAAGTCAGTGTGAATCTTACCGGCTGCTTGCGGCGCCTTTGTATTTTTTGTAATAGTCCAAGCTCTAACTTCTGGCTTTCCAGCTGTCAAATAAGATATCAGCCCTAAGATTTTATATCCAGCTCTAATAAGTCGATCAAGCCCAGACTCTTCTAAACCTAGTTCTTCTAAAAAAATTTTTTTGTCGTCGGTCGACATATCGCTAATTTCTGATTCGATCTTAGCCGAAACAGGAATAACTAAGCTATTTTCGTCTTTTGAAATTTCACAAACTTCTTGATAATATTTATTATTATTTATATTATTTATAAAATCTGTTTCGCTCATATTAGCGACATATATAACTGGTTTATAAGATAATAAATTAAGATCTTCTAAAATATGTTTTTCGTCTTTAGTTTTTGGTAAGTATTTTCTAGCTGGTTTTTCGCTCTCTAAAAAAGATTTTAGATCTAAATAAAAATCTAAATCGACTTGAAAAGACTTATCGCTTTTAATTATCTTAGCTGTTCTTTCGATTTTTTTATCTAAAGTTTCGATATCAGATAATATTAACTCTAAATTAATTGTTTCGATATCTTTTTTAGGCGAAACCTGACCGTCTATGTGTATAACTTTAGAGTCATCAAAACATCTGACAACGTGTAAGATTGCGTCTACTTCTCTGATGTGAGATAAAAATTTATTTCCGAGTCCTTCTCCTTTTGAAGCGCCTTTTACAAGGCCTGCTATATCAGTTATTTCGATTACGGCTGGAGTTATTTTTTCTGTTTTGAATATTTCAGCTAATATATCAAGTCTTTTATCTGGGACAGACACAATCCCGATGTTAGGTTCTATAGTACAAAATGGGTAATTAGCGCTTTGAGCACCGGCGTTTGTAATAGCGTTAAATAAAGTACTCTTACCGACATTAGGTAACCCGACTATTCCTAATTTCATCTGTTTTGTTCTCCTTCCAAATTTCAAATTCCAAATTTTAAATTAAACTAAATTTAATACTAAATATATTATACACTCAAAAATAAAATAACACAATAGAATCTGGCTAAAAAATTTATGATCTAAAATTAACTAGATAAATTAAAACCAAAAAGTTCCCAAAAATATTTATAATTTTATTATTGATTTTTTTTGTTTTTTATATTATAATAATATTAGAATATAAATTTTAATTAAAAGGGTGAATAATATGAATATAAAAAATTTATTAGTAGGGTCAGTTTGTTGTTTGACAATTTTTTCTAGTAATTTTATAAATACTAGCGCATTTACAAAAGATTATTATGATTTAGTAGATGTTCTTCCAAGAATCGAATCATATATTGCTAGTCAAGCTGATAGTAGCAGTTCGAATAAAATAATATTAATAACAGTAAGAGATATTAAATTAGAATCTGATGATAAATACCAAAGATTACATGATATTTTACAGTCAAAATTTCCACAAAAGAATATTTTTGATGTATATATAAAACCTTCTGGTCAAATTATTATACCTGAAAATAATATAACGCCGCCAAAAGACGATGAGAGACTTTGCAATCAAGAAGACATTAATTTTAAAAATAAGTTATCTGAGTACGGCGTCAAGAATGTTTCTGTAATAAACGAAAACAATAATAAAAAAATCCCATCAGAATATCACAGATGTATAGCTTATAGTATTTCTAAGATATATAATAAATATTTTTATGTGACTGATAAATATATAAATCACGTTAATAACACTTTATTTTCTAATTTAGAGATGGCGGATGTGCAGCACACTGATGATACAGTTGGGGAATTTATCGCTCACGAAGATAAAATAGTTTTATCGCCAGCTTTATTTAATAATAATAATAAAGATATTCAAGAATTAATAGAACAAACTATTAGTCACGAGATTGGCCACGCAATAGAGCTGAGTTTGTGTGAAAAAGTTTTTAAAGATCTTAATTTAAATAATATTTCCCAAAACGGATTAAAACGTTTAGCTTTACTTTATTTTTGTGATACTACTCAAAGATTTAGTTCTTTAATAATGGATAGCGTTTTAGAAAGAATGAACGCTCCTAAAAATATTACAGGTATTAGAGATTTTATAAAAGATAATCTTAGTGCTTACGCGAATACAAACCCGTCTGAATTCTTTGCGGAAGCTATTGCTGGAGGGGTTTTTAGAGACGAATCCAAAAATAAGAACATATCGTCTGTATTAGACGAAGAAATAAAAAATATAATAAAATCAGAAGGAGCAACATATCAAAAATTAAAAGACGAAGCTTTAAGATTCTTAAAAGACAATAATATTATAATATAAACCAAAATTTAGCATTTAACTTATTCGATTTTTTATCAAGATTTAGATTAAATTGGTTCTATGTCAAGAGTTGGGGTGCAATTTTCTTGTTCTTAGACTAATTTATTTGTTATTTCCAGTTTAAAAGAACGACACTGGGAATTTTCTAAATGGCTCCCTTTTCAAGGGAGCTGTCAGCGTAGCTGACTGAGGGTTTATTCTTCTAAGATTTTTATAATTTTATATAATATTTAAGCTAAAATATCAATCCCTCCCGCTCTTGCGAGCCGATTCCATTACTCTTAAGGGAGTCCAGTACGCCGGGATTTAACTTACTTAGGTTAGATTAACATGTGTTTTTCAAGATTAAAAACCTCAACTTTTAAAGCCACCACAAGATTTATTATAGAGCCTAAAAAAACAGACTCAAATCTTTAGGATTTAAGCCTGTTTTTTTAATTGGTTGCGGAGGCCGGATTTGAACCAACGACCTTCGGGTTATGAGCCCGACGAGCTACCAAACTGCTCCACTCCGCGATATTTAAATTAGTAATGTGGTGCCGGAGACCGGACTTGAACCGGTACGAGTTTTACCTCCCAGGATTTTAAGTCCTGTGCGTCTGCCGATTTCGCCACTCCGGCTAACCTCAAATCTAAACTCTATTATTATTATATCATATAAAAAAAATATGTCAATACTTTTTTAAAAAAATTTTTAAATTTTTTTTGAAATTTTAAAAAAATCGATAATATCTTTTTGCTTATAAAATTTACTAAAAAAATTTTTATAAAAACACTTGATTTATGACAAAAAATATATTATAATAAATATTAGAATAAGTCTAGTCCTCAAGAAATCTACCCTCAGTCCAGCTTACGCTGTCCAGCTCTATTAAGAACGGAGCCAAAAAAATTTTAATTTTTAATTTAGGAGAGTGAAATTTTATGTATTTTATAAAAAAATTAAATAATTTAAAAAATAATTTAAATATCAAATTGCCAAAATTTGGTACGGGGGGATACTAGTAGATATAAATATATAATATTTTTTATTATATTTATACTAAGTATTAGTATTCGGTCTTTTGGAGATATTACATATGACTCTAACGGATATGAATGGGTTGGGACAACTATAAAAAGTTATCAGCCAGCGACGCAAGTTCCGGAAAACGATACGACTTATCCAGATTATGTAGGTTATTACAAAATAGAAAACGCAGGAAATCTATATTGGTTCGCTGATCAGGTAAATAACGGC
>JAGAUG010000043.1 GCA_017828935.1 Oscillospiraceae bacterium
AGTTAAGGGGGTTTGCTGATATAGTTAATGGATATTATCAATACGATAGCGAAGGTGAAGTAAATTGGGTTGCTGGAATATCCGGAGCTAACGCGATATTAAAAGATAATATCGAATTTAATGATAGTGAAGAAAATCAAGCTAAATTAGAAGAGTGGAAAAAATGGGGAAAAACTTACGCTAATAATTTTAAAAATGGATCAAATACCGAGCCAAATACCAGTAGTTTAACCGATCCTAGCGATATCTGGACGCCGATCGGCGATAATCATGAAATATTAGAAGATCAGTATTGTCGATACACAGGAACTTTCAACGGAAATAATAAAACGATTAGCGGGCTATTTTGTAATGTTGAAAACGAGTCAGAAAGTGCTTACGCTGGATTATTTGGGTATGTTGGCGAAGGCGGAGAGGTTAAAAACTTAGGAATAAAAAACTCTTTTATAAGAGCGGAAAGTAAATATACTTGGGGCTCTGGCAATGGAGGAGGACTGATAGGTAGGTGTAATGGAAGTGTGACAAATAGTTATAGTAGCGAGTGTACAGTAAAAGTTGGTGGCCTTGGTTCTACATATAGCTCTGGCAATGGAGGAGGACTGATAGGTAGGTGTAATGGAAGTGTGACAAATAGTTATAGTAGCGGGTGTGAAGTATTAGGCTGTAACGGTGGCTATGGCTATGTAGGAGGGCTGATAGGTTATTGTAATGGAAGTGTGACTAGTTGTTATAGTAGCGGCTGTGAAGTATTAGGCTGTAACAGAGGCTTTGGCGATGTAGGAGGGCTGATTGGTTGTTTTGAGGTTTCTGAAACCGGATCAGTGACAAATAGTTATAGTAACGACTGTACAGTAGAAGGATATAGTGATAGCACTAGCGGTGCAGGAGGACTGATTGGTAATGTTGGGAACGGAAGTGTGAAGAATAGTTATAGTACTAACACAGAGATAAAAGCAACTGGAGCTAATTCTTATAAAGGTGGAATTTGTGGGGGATTAGGTTCAGGGGCGACAGTAAATAATTGTTATTATTTAAAAGACGGTGAGTTGAATAAAGATTTACTAGGTGTTGGAGAAGGTAGCTCAGACGGAGCGGTAGAAGCTAAAGACATCGAGTTTAAAAACGCAACAGTGTTAGCTAGATTAAATGAGAGTTCAAGGACAGCGCCGTTTAAACAAGATAATGAAGTCGACCAAGATAATAAAAATAGAGGTTCTGGCTATCCGATCTTAGCTTGGTCCGAGAGAGTTGCTTACGTGACTGGAATTGGCGTCTATCGAGAATATGTACATCCAGTAGAAAAATATAAACTTAGCGAAAAAATTAAAATAGGCAAGAAAGAATACAGCGGAGATTGGTTTGACTCCAGCGGAACAAAAATAACAGAAGTTAAAACAGAAGTTAACGCTCAAACTGTGTATGGAGCTGATAAAATTTTAAAGATCCCGGTTAGAGTTAAAATAAATTATGATCCAAGTAATAATTTAGAGAGCTTAGTTTCTAAAGATTTTAAACACGAATTTTTTAGAAAAAAGACTGATGGGTCTAATTGGGAAGAGATGTTTCAAAATATACATTATGTTTATACTGTTTTGCCGGTCGAAAATTCTATAAAAATAAATACCGACGGTTCTAAAACCCAAGATTTTATATTTAATTATTATATTTTCCACGCTGAAGATTATAATTTCGGGTTTAATAAAAAGTATCCGGTTAATACTTATTTAAAACAAGATGTCGGCGGCGGAAAGAAATTGTTTATAGACTACGGGGTTTGGGGTAGAGAATAAAAATAAAATAAAATTTAAATTAGTAACGCTTATAAAAATTTTTCATAATATAAAATATAAGATTTTAATAAAAGTCACACTGCGATCAAAATAGTAGAGTGGCTTTTTAATTGTGATTAAAACTGGGAGGCGAAAGATTGAAATATTTAAAAGATTTAAAATATTTAATTATCGGAGGAGACGAAAGATCGGCTTATTTAGCTGACGAATTAATTAAAGATAATAAAAATATAAAAATAATACTAGATAAAAATTTTTGTAAAACAGATCAAGAAAAAAATATTGAGTTAGCTATAAAAGATAGTGACGTTATAATATTTCCCTTGCCTATTTCTAAAGACGGTCAAAATTTAAATATTAATTTAGAAAAAAATATTAGTTTAGAAAAAATAATAGATAAGATAGATTCTAATAAAATCGTTTTAGGAGGCGGAGCAAGCGAAAAAATAAAAAATATTTTTAATAAAAAAAATATTAATTTTATAGATTATCTAGATAGAGAAGAGCTTGCGGTTTTAAATGCCGTTCCGACAGCTGAAGGAGCTGTTGAAATAGCGATGAGAAAGCTACCAATAACGATTTATAATTCTAGATGTTTAGTTACAGGCTTCGGAAGAGTTAGTAAGGCGCTTGTTAATATTTTATTAGCGCTAAAATCTAAAGTAACTGTTGTTGCTAGAAAACACGAAGATTTAGCTTGGGCTAGTATTTTAGGTTGTAAGACTTTTTATTTTAAAGACTTTGAGATTTCAGTTAGAGACCAAGATATTATATTTAATACAGTTCCGAGTAAGATTATAAATAAAAATATATTAGATAATATAAAACAAGATTGTTTGATAATAGATTTAGCGTCGAAGCCCGGAGGAGTCGATTTAAAATCAGCTCAAGAACTAGACATAAAAATAGAAACAGCGTTAGCCTTACCCGGAAAGGTCGCGCCTAAAACAGCAGGAAAAATAATAAAACAAACGATAGATAATATACTAAGCGAAATTTTAGTTTAAATTATTTTTATTTTAGGAGGCTGGATTGATTTATGAAAGAAAATATTGGTTTTGGGATTTGTGGTTCGTTTTGTACTTTTGAAAAAATATTCGAAGTTTTAAAAAAATTAGTGGAGCAAGAATATAATATTTTTCCTGTGATGTCTTTTTCGGCGTCTAAAACTGATACAAGATTTGGAGAGGCTAAGAATAATATAAGAAAAATAGAAGATATTTGTTCTAAAAAAGCTATTTTAGATATAAAAGACGCTGAGCCGATTGGCCCCCAAAAATTATTTGATATTTTAGTTGTTGCGCCTTGTACTGGAAATACATTAGGAAAGTTAGCAGCAGGAATTGCAGATACGCCGGTTACTATGGCGGTAAAAGCTCATCTAAGAAACCAAAGACCGGTTTTAATAGGAGTTTCGACTAACGACGGTCTTTCGACTTCGGCTAAAAATATAGGAGAGCTTCTAAATCGAAAAAATATATTTTTTATTCCGATGAGACAAGACGATAGTGTTAATAAGCCTTTATCAATTGTTGCGGATTTTAATAAAACTGAAGAAGCTATAAAGAAAGCTTTAGAATTTAAGCAAATTCAGCCTATATATAATTAATTTTTTTAGAGAGATAGCGAGACAACTTGCGCTGTCTCTTTTTTAGATTTTAAATCTAAAAATTTACTAAAAAAATTTTTATAAAAACACTTGATTTATAACAAAAAATATATTATAATATAATAAAAAATATATTTTTTGTTTTATCAGGAGGAAATTTTTATGTATTTTATAAAAAAATTAAATAATTTAAAAAACAATTTAAATATTAAATTGCCAAAATTTGGCACAGGGGGGGGGTACTAGTAGATATAAATATAATATATTTTTTATTTTATTTATAATAAGCATTAGTATTCG
>JAGAUG010000044.1 GCA_017828935.1 Oscillospiraceae bacterium
AAATAAAAAAGCCGTTAGAGATGATCTTAAAATTTAAATCTAAAGATGGATTTGATATCCTAGTTGGAAATAATAATATTAATAACGATTGGCTAACTTTTAAACACGCTCAAAAAAACGATATTTGGCTTCACGCTCAAAAAATCCCAGGGGCTCACGTTATTATAAAATCTGACGGCAGAAAAATTTTAGAGTCGACGATCTTAGAAGCCGCTAAGCTCGCGGCTAAAAATAGTAAAGCAAAAGACAGTAGCGGAGTTTTAGTCGACTATACTTTAGTTAAAAACGTAAGAAAATATAAAGGAGCAAAGCCAGGGATGGTTTTGTACGATAATTTTAGAACTATTATAATTAAATAATTAAATTAAATAATTAAATTAAATAATTAAATAAAAAACTAGAAAGAAGAGAGAGCTCGTTGACTGATATAAATAATATAAATAATATTATAAAAACTTTTTCTACAAAGCCTGGTGTTTATATTATGAAAGACAATCAAGATAATATAATTTATATAGGAAAGGCTAAAAATTTAAAAAAAAGAGTTAGTAGCTATTTTAATAAAAATACAAATCAAGATTCGAAAGTCGCCAAGTTAGTAAAAAAAATAAATAATATCGATTATATAGTTACTGGTAGCGAGCTAGAAGCTTTAATCTTAGAATGTAATTTAATTAAAAAATACAGGCCCATTTATAATATATTACTTAAAGACGATAAGGGCTATAAATTTATTAGAGTTCCGGATTCGCCCTATCAAAGAATATCAGTAGTTAGTAAGAAACAACAAGATAAATCAAGATATATTGGTCCGTATATGAGTAATTTCGCCGCAAAAGAAATAGTCCAAACTGTTAATAAAATTTTTAAGTTGCCGAGTTGTAATAGAGAGCTGTTTAATAAAAATAAATATTCTAGGCCGTGTCTTAATTATTATATTAATCTTTGTGAAGCGCCTTGTTGTTGTTATATCTCAAAAGACGAATATAAAAATAATCTTAAATTAGCTTTAAATTATATTAAATCTGGAATGAAATCGATACTTAAGTTGCTTCAAAAACAAATGGAAATAGAAGCTGAAAATTTAAATTTCGAAAAAGCCGCGAAAATTAGAGATCAAATTAAAATACTTCAAAAAGTTGATTGCCAAGAAAACGTTACGATTTCTGAATATTCAAACGCTGATATACTAGCGGCTTTATTATATAAAAACTATCTTTGTGCGACGCTCTTAATTTTTAGAGACTATAAACTAATCGATAAAAAACAATATATAGTTTCTGGCGAAGAAAATATATCAGAAATTAGAAAAATAATTTTATTAAAATACTATACAGATAAGAATTATAAACTACCCGAAATAATTTATTTAGATGGGCCTGTTGACGATTTTGAGCTTCTAAAAAATTATATATTTAAAAATATTAAAATAATATTTAAACAAGAAAATAAAAATAATAAATTAATCGAGATGGCCGAAAACAACTCTCGAGAAAGAATCTTACAAGAAATAAAAATAGTTGATAAAGACGAAAATAAACTCGAAGATCTTAAAGATTTATTAAAACTAAAAAAATCCCCTGAAATAATCGAAGCTTACGATATTTCTAATTTTGGGTCGGAAATTATTGTCGGTGCAATGGTTGTATTCCAAAACGCAAGACCAAAAAAATCAGGCTACAGGCGATTTAAAATAAAAACCCTAGAAAGCCAAGACGATTATAATAGTATGTGTGAAATAATAAATAGAAGACTAGAAGAATATAAAAAAAATAATAAAAATTTTAATAATTTACCGGATTTGATTTTAATAGACGGAGGATATAATCATATTTCTTGTGTAAATAAAATTTTAAAAAATCATAATTTAGAAATTCCGATTTTTGGGATGATAAAAAATAAAAAACACGAGACAGAAGCTTTAGTAAATCTCGAGAATAAAAAAATTAATATAAAAAATAATCAAACTATATTTTTGTTTATAAAAAAAATACAAGACGAAATCCACAGATTCGCGATTGCTTATAGTATAAATATATATAATAAATCATCGGATAAATCAATTTTAACAAAAATTAAAGGCGTTGGAAAGAGCCGACAAAAAAAATTAATCGCTTATTTTAAAACAATAAAAAATATTAAAAACGCGAGCGAAAACGAATTAAAACAAGTTGACGGAATCTCAAAAAGTCTCGCGAAAGAAATCTTTGAATTTTTTAAATTAAATCCTTAATTAATTTTTTTTATATTCTCAAAAATATAAGTCTTGGTAATATTATTTTTTTTATTATTTTTATTAAAAAAATACGGACATTCGTTTTGGTTTGAATCTGTAATTACTTGAGAATAATTTATATTACAATTACAATACCCGTCTTTTTGATGTCGACAGTTTTTATCACATAAAATAATATTCATAAAGCTTTTTCACCTGTATTATTATAATTTATATATTATTAAAATAGCTCATCTTTTAAGCTAAATTAAGCTAAAACAAGATGAGCATTTTTTATTTTTAATATTTATTAATATTTAAAAATATCTCAGAAATAATTTTTTGTTTCTTTGAGTTTAGATCGTAACCTGAAACGTCAAAATAAAAATCTTTAAACAAAGAATAAAAATTTTTATCTTGAATTTTATTTTTGTTTATAATTATATTATTATCGTTTGTAAATCGATTAATCATCTTAACGCCAATAATATTTTTAAAAGTTTGTCGAAGTCTTGGAACAGCATCAAAAACACTGTCGCGATCGAGCAACTCAACAAAAACATAGTCGTTTGAAATTAATTTTGTCGACTCTTCGCTCTCACAAAGATCTTTTAGATAGCCTCTAACAACTCTAAGATCTCTAAGAGGCTCTAGAGTCTCGAAACTTAAATCTAAATTATTTTTTTGTTTAAAATCGATTACAACACAACTTTTTTGTTGACTCGCTTCGTCGACACTATATTTTAAAAGCGATCCGGAATATCTAAAATTTTGGTTTTTTATTTTTTGAGGCGAATGAAGATGTCCTAAAGCTATATAATCAAAAAACGAAGCAACAGAAATATCTATAATATCAGCTCCACCAACAGAAACTTCTGCTGGGCTTAGAATTTGGTCATAAAAAATATTATTTTTATTAAGAGCTCCAAAGAAACCGTGAGCTACTAAAATATTTCTAGAATTTAAATCTATAAATTTTTTATTATAATTTATTATCGCGCTAAAAGCGTCGTTAAAAGTTTTTATATTATTTTTGAGATTATTATTTTCAAATATTTTTGAAACTTGAGCGGGGTCAAAATACGGCAATAAATAAAAATTAAGATCGCCATATTCGTCTTTTAATAAAATTTTAGGAATTTTCTTGTCTAAGCTTCCTGTTATATAAAGTCCGTTGTCTTTATATAGTTTATTAGCGAAACAAAGTCTTTGAGCGCCATCGTGATTTCCCGGTATTATTAAAATTTTTATATTAAGCTCAGAAATTATTTTATAAATTATATCGTCCAAAAGTTTTATCGCTTCTTGAGGCGGGATCGACCGGTCATATATATCGCCACTTATTATTAAAACGTCTATATTATTAAATTTTAGACTATCAAAAAGCCTATCTAAAATATATTTTTGGTCTTCTAACATCGAAAAGCCGTTTATTAGTTTTCCGAGGTGCCAATCGGCAGTGTGAAAAATTCTCATCGTTTTTTTGTTGCTCCTCAACTAAAAAAAATAAATAAAAATTTAAAAAAACAAAATTATCTAAAATTGCAAATATTTTATACTTGAAATAATTTTAAAATAGTGATAATATATAAATATAAGAATTTTTGTATTTCTAAAGTAGGTGATATAAGATGATGTCAAATAAGATATTAAATAAAATTAATAACTTAAAAAACTTTAGTATTCTTGTTATTAAGACAGAATTAATATTATCTATAGGTTATTTTATCACGGCTTTTGTATATAAGTCAACACTTATTGGCTCAGAAATTTTAGTTAGAGACATTAATAATATTAATAATTTTATATATTTAGGTTTGATAAATTTTTTTATAGCGCTTATATTCGGGGTAATATTCGACAAGAGAATCGATCAGCAAAAAAATATATATAAAAAAATATTTTAAATTTCAAAAAAAATATTGTATATATTAAAAAATTATGATATAATATAGACATCTTAGTTTTTTTAGGAGTGTGACGTAGCGATGAAGTTAAGTAATAGTATTAAAAAATCGAGTGTTTTAGTTAGTATTTTTAGTTTAGTTAATATTTTTAGTGTTTTGTTGGGAGTAAAAGTTTTTGGGACCGAGTCTATTGATGATCAGATGTTACTTAGGGCGTTAAACAATTCTATTGCGGAGTCTATTCCGGGTAGGGGCGAACTAGAAGAGATTTTAGAAGCTGACTTACCTTATGTTTTAAAGCTTGAAGCTAGCGGGCAGAATATTTCAGATATTTCTGGTATTGAGCAATTTGTTTTTATTCAATCAAAAATTGACTTAAGTAATAATAATATTAACGACATTACTCCGTTAATCAATTGGGTTAGAAATAAAAACAACAAAGATTTAAGTGTTGATATATTTTTAGGTTCGAATCCGGTTTTATTGGGCAATAATTATAAACAAGTATATATTTTAGCTGATCTAGGCGAGAATATTAGAATTTATGATTCTCAAAGAGAAGGCGAAGGAGTTGTTGAGCTCACGGGATTTTTAAACGGAAGACCGGTTGAAGGGATGAGCTTCGATCAAGATCAAGATATTAATAATAATCAAGATATTAATAATAATCAAGATATTAATAATAGTCAAGATATTAATAATAATCAAGATATTAATAATAATCAAGACGACGAAGCTGTTAATACAGGAGCCACGACGATATTTATTTATATATTATCTTGTTTTATAATTTTAGTAGTTTTGTGGAAGTGTATCCATAGAAAAGCGGTTTAAAAAAATTTAAAGCTAAAAAACTAGAGAAATCCAGAAACACCAAAGTCTTCCTTAAGAGTAAGAGAAAAGGTGCGAAGCGACAGAGGGATTCATGTTTTATATAAATTTTTAAAAAATATGGTTCTTTGTCAAAAGCTCAGGTAAAAAATCCTGTAAATAGTTTTTTGTGAGGTAGTATTATGTTATGCTACCTCTTTTTCATTGTTATTTCGGCTTCGGTAGGAAAATATATGTAGTATTCTTTTTCTGAATCGATTAAAGTTGCGATAACCGTATACTGTTCGTTTTAAGACTTTTATTTGATTAT
>JAGAUG010000003.1 GCA_017828935.1 Oscillospiraceae bacterium
TTACAACCATTGGAATAAATTTTTTAATTAACTTTTTATTTTTCATAACACTTAAACCTCTCTTTTTTTAAATTTATTTTTTATAATTAATAATTTTATTGATTATATTTTTATTATACTTTAAAAATATAATCTTGTCAATAGTTTTTAAAAAATATTTTAAAAATTTTATTTTTTATCACATTTCGTGTCTAAATTATATTGAATCTTAAAAACACTCTTGATCTAGATTTTTATTTCTAAATCAAAAGTGTTTTTAGTTTTAATTATTTTTCTATTGGATCTATAATAAATGTTGCGGTGTAAAAGAATAGAGCTCAAAAAAATAAAAAATAAATTAATCTAAAAGTATGAGTTTCATATACAAAAAAACTCCTAGCAAAATTTCAGCTAAGAGTTTTTTGTTAAATTATATAGCCTTTTTAATAGTAGCTATTTCTTTATTAAATATATCTGCGTTTTTATAAGTCTCAACAATAGTTGGCATAAATCTAAAAATTTCATCTGAATCATTGTTAGTCGCTAAAATTCTAAGTTCGTCTAAGTTTTTAACAAACTGTTTCATATCAAAATCAATCGGTTTTCCAATGAATATTTTATTATTAGCTGTCTTCTTAAGACCTTCTTCGTTCATCAAGAGTTCTTCATATAGTTTTTCACCAGGTCTAAGCCCAATATATTCTATATTTATATCTTTCCCGAGAGTAAGACCTGCTAACTTTATCATACTTTCAGCTAATTTTGTTATCTTAACCGGTTCCCCCATGTCTAAAACAAATATTTCTCCACCCTTAGCAATCTCTCCAGCTTGTAAAATCAGCCCCACTGCTTCTGAAATAGTCATAAAATATCTTACAACGTTCGGATGGGTAACCGTAACTGGTCCTCCACTTTCGATTTGTTTTTTAAACAGCGGAATTACAGACCCGTTTGAACCAAGAACATTACCAAATCTTACAGCTACAAAATTTGTACAGCTAAACACGCTATAATATTGAATTATCATCTCTGTTATTCTCTTTGTAGCCCCCATAATATTCGTTGGATTAACAGCTTTGTCAGTCGAAATTAATACGAATTTTTCGACGTTATATTTATCAGACATCTTTACAACATTCAAAGTCCCAAAGACATTATTTTTAACTGCCTCTTCAGGGCTGTGTTCCATCAATGGAACATGTTTGTGAGCAGCTGCATGAAATACTAATTCAGGTCTATATATTCTAAAAATTCTTTCTATCTTGTCCGAATCTTGAACAGAAGCTATCTCAACACTTACAGAAACACTGTCTCCATATATTCTTTTTAGTTCTTGTTCGATACTATAGGCGTTATTTTCGTAGTTATCTAATATTATTAATTTTCTTGGCCCGTAAGAAGCAATCTGTCTACAAAGTTCTGACCCAATCGAACCTCCTCCACCAGTAACTAAAACCGTTTTATTTTTTATAAAATCAATATCAGATACTTTTATGTCAATAATTCTTCGACCTAAAAGATCAGCAACGTCTATATTATCTATATTAAATTTTGATTTGCTGAAATTTTCTAAATTATCTATCGTGTTAAACTTTAAAAGCTTTATATCAGAAGTTTGAACTATATTATTAAGCATCTCTAAAACAGCTTTATTAGCTAACAGATCACTACTTACTAATATTTTTTGAATTTCTTTTTCTAAACAAATTTTTTTGATATCAGGAAACAACCCAAGAATCTTTACTCCGTTAAGAGTTGTCCCAACAACAAATGGACTATCAGTTACAATTCCCTTTATGTTATATACATTCTTGCTTAGTGTCATCACTTGCAAAGCAAGTTTATCTAAATTAATTTCGTTTTCTAAAATAAGAGTATTATATTTTTGATTAATATTATCACTATTATTTTCACTCATTTGAGCTAAAAACATAGTTAAAATCTTTCTAACCGGGATATAAACAACTCTATAGCCACATAAAAATAAAGTCGATAAAATAATATTTAATAAACAATAATCAAAATCTATATTATAAATATTAAATAAATATATATTATATATAGCACCAGTAAAAATCGAAATAAAAAAACAAATCGACAAATCTTTTATGTTAGCACATCTCCAAAGTTTGTTATAAATTTTAAAAATACTAAAAACAGATATGTATACAATAGACTGTAAAATAAAATTTTTAAAAATAATTTGTGTTTGACCTATTGAAAAAAATAAATTTGATATCAATACAGCCAAAAACATAAATATTATATCCAAAAAAATCGACGCCGACTTTCTATATTTTGACATATTTTTTATTATATTTTTCATTTTGAATCTCCTTAATAAATAAAAATTAATAAAATCTGTTTTATTAATCTTGTTAATATAATTATATCATAATATTTTATTATAAGCAATAGTTTTTTCGAGGAATATTATCTAGAATAAATTTCAAAATATTAAATATAATAAAAATATAATAAAAATTTTTATTTATAAAAATAATAATATTATTGGAAAAAAAAATATTATATAATAAATCATTTATTTGAGCAAACCATATTTATTAGATAAAAATGTTTATAATAAAGAGGAGTTGCCATATAAATGAAGTTAAAGTTAAAATTAAAAAATAAAATAAAAATAATAGCGTCGATAATAAATATTAATATACTTGTTATTATGTTTTATTTAGTATATTTAAATTTAATATTGCCTGATAATTATAATTATACAAAAGGCTCTGATAATTATATAAACGGAATGAAAAATATAACGATTAATATAGATAATATAAATAATGAATTACCAACTAGTAATTTTAATGTTAATATAGATAATAACGACGAAACCTTAGCTTACAAATACGACGATAGTTGCCAAGCTCTAATCAAGGCTTATAATATATTACCGATAAAACAAGTCGATATAAATACGATTGAACCTATAAAAGTTTATCCGTGTGGTCAACCATTTGGTATCAAAATGTTTACAAAAGGCGTTATGGTCGTCGGGATGGGCGAAGTCGAAAAAGGAATAACTCCGTCAAAAGACGCTGGCCTTAAATTAGGAGATATGATTTTATCTATAGATGATATTCCAGTTTATAGTAATCAAGATATTGTTGATATTATAAATAAATCCAACGGAAAAGATGTTTTAATAAAAGTAAGTCGAAATAATAGCGAACATATATTTAAATTAACTCCAAGAAGATCATCGATTCAAAACGCTTATAAAGCCGGAATGTGGGTTAGAAATAGCACTGCTGGAATTGGCACACTCACTTTTTTTACTGATAACGGATATTTTGGTGGCTTAGGCCATCCAGTTTGTGATATCGATACTGGTGAAATAATGCCTCTTCTTAGCGGCGAGATAATTAACGTCGAGATAAGCGGAATCAACAAAGGAAAATCTGGTTTTCCTGGAGAACTAAAGGGTAGCTTTAGCGACGAAGAAAATATGGGGCTTCTAACTAAAAACACATCAACAGGCGTTTTCGGTAAAATAACAAATCTTGAATTTTTAAATAATAAAAAAAAGATTCCTGTAGCTATGATGAAAGACATAAAAGAAGGTCCAGCCAAAATATTAGCTACTATAGACGAAAAAGGTCCAGAATACTTTGATATAATAATAGACAAAATAAATTATAATAATATAAATCCTTGTAAAAATATGATTATTAAAATTATTGATAAAAAATTAATAAATAAAACTGGCGGAATCGTACAAGGAATGAGCGGAAGCCCAATAATCCAAAACGGAAGAATGATCGGAGCTGTAACTCACGTTTTTGTTAATCAACCCCTAAAAGGCTATGGAATCTTCGCCGAAAACATGATAAAAAATATTCCTCAAACAAACAAATAATTTTTTTATATCTAAATATAAAAAAACACTCTTGATCTAGATTTTTATTTCTAAATCAAAAGTGTTTTTAGTTTTAATTATTTTTTATTTCTAGATATACGTCTTGATCTGGTCCATTTTTTAAATCGCCTGTATATTCTAGTGTACATTCTTCATTAACATATAATTTTTTGTTTTCTGGAATACTTATTTTTGCATTGCATCTATTCCGAGATGCATATTCGTCTATGCTCATTTTAAATATATCATATCTTCCACGTATATTAACACTTAGTGTTTTTGGTAGACAAAACGCAGATTTTTCTATCTTTTTAACACTATCTGGTATTATTACTTCCTCTAATTCATCACAAAAACAAAATGCTCCATCTTCTATCGATTCAACAGTATTTGGTATTGATACTTTCTTTAATTTTCCACAGTTAAAAAATACCTTTTCTCCTATCGTCTTAACACCATCTTGTATTATTACTTCCTCTAGTTGGACACAGCCCCAAAACGCCTTTTCTCCTATCGTCTTAACACCATCTTTCATTATTACTTTTGTTAATCCTTCACAAAAAGCAAATGCACTCCGTCCTATCGTCTTAACACTATTTGGTATCGTTAAATTTCCTGTTAATCCTGTACATTCACGAAATGCATTTTCTCCTATCGTCTCAA
>JAGAUG010000004.1 GCA_017828935.1 Oscillospiraceae bacterium
AAATAATAATAATTTTTCAACTGGCGCCGGTGACCAGGGTATGATGTTTGGGTTCGCTTGCGACGAAACACCTGAACTGATGCCACTTCCTATTGCGCTAGCTCACAAACTCGCTTTTAGACTTTCTGAAGTTCGAAAAAATAAATTGCTTGAATATCTAAGACCTGACGGAAAAACTCAAGTTACTATTAAGTATATAAATAATAAGCCTGATCATATTGATACTATTGTTATTTCAGCTCAACACGACGAGAGTATCGATCAAAATATTTTATATAACGATATTTTAAATCATGTTATAAAACATACTGTTTTAGAATCTTTTTCAGAGTCTTTGTTAACAGACGAAACAAAATTTTTTGTTAACCCAACTGGAAGATTTGTTATCGGTGGGCCTCCAGCTGACAGCGGCCTAACGGGACGAAAAATTATTGTTGATACATACGGCGGATATTCAAGACACGGCGGCGGTGCTTTCTCAGGAAAAGACCCAACAAAAGTAGACAGATCTGCTGCTTATATGGCTAGATATATAGCTAAAAATATTGTTGCTTCAAGGCTAGCTCAAAAATGTGAAGTACAAATTTCTTACGCAATCGGAGTAGCCAGCCCTGTTTCGGTTATGATAGATACTTTCGGAACTGGAAAAATATCGGACGAATTAATTTCAGATTTTGTAATTAAAAATTTTGATTTAAGACCTGAAGCTATTATAGCTCAATTAGATTTAAGAAAGCCTATTTATAAAAATACAGCTTCTTACGGACACTTTGGGCGTGAAAATATGAATTTCTCTTGGGAAAAAACAGATAAAATAGACCTGTTTAAAAAACTTATAAAATAAAATTTTTTTAAGTTAATATTAATTAGAGTTAGGAGCTTTATTTATTGAGAGTTATTAAAGATCTAACAGATAAAAATTTAGATATTATTTCTAAAAAACTTATTGAAGGCGACGTCGTCGCCATCCCGACAGAAACTGTTTACGGCCTCGCAGCTAACGCCCTTAACCCGAGCGCTGTTTCAAAAATTTTTAAAATAAAAGGCCGTCCAAGTGATAACCCATTGATAGTTCATATCTCTGGTCTGGATATGATAAAAAAATTTGCTATTGATGTTCCTGATATAGCTTATAAACTAGCTGAAAAATTTTGGCCTGGACCGCTTACTATTATTTTAAAAAAATCTAATATCGTCCCGGATATAACAACCGGCGGTCTTGGTAGCGTTGCGCTAAGAGCTCCAGCTCACGAGTCAGCTTTAAAAATTATTAGATCAACAAATCTTGGTCTTGCTGCTCCTTCGGCCAATATATCTGGAAAACCAAGTCCAACAACGGCTTCTCATTGTCAAAAAGATCTCGGCTCTAAAATAGATATTATTGTCGACGGTGGGCCATGTAATTTCGGAATCGAATCTACTGTTGTATCTTTATTAGATAAAACGCCTTGCTTACTTCGGCCGGGGGTTATAACACAAGACCAAATAAAAAAAATAACCGGTAAGCTCGAGATTTCTAAAAATATCTTAGAAAAATATACTTCAGAAGAAACCTTGATTTCTCCCGGGATGAAATATAAACACTACGCTCCAGACGCCGAAGTTATTTTAATAAAATCCAATTTAAATAATTTTATAAATTATATAAATAAAATACAAGATAAAAACTGCGCTGTTTTAATTTTTAAAGGCGAAGAAAAAAATATTAACAAGCCTTATTTTATATTGGGTTCCAAAGACGATTTTATCTCTCAAAGCCAAAATTTATTTAGAATCTTAAGAGAAATAGACGAGACAGATTTTAAAAAAATTTATGTTAGGTGTCCTGAAATTTCCGGAGTTGGCCTCGCTGTTTATAACAGACTAATAAGAGCAGCTAATTTTAATATAATAAATATCGATGATTAAAAAAAATATTAATAATAATAAAATAATCGGTCTTACCGGTCCTTCAGGATCCGGAAAAACTGAAGTTACTAAGATTATTTCGAAGCTAAACCCAGAGATTTTAATAATTAACTTAGATAAAATTTCTCATGATTTATTAAAAAATAATTTAGAATTAAAAAATAAAATAATAAAAAATTTTTCGAATAAAATATTAGATAATAAAAATAATATAATTAATATAGATCGAAAAAAACTCGGCGAAATCGTTTTTAGTAATAAACAAAAATTAGATTTATTAAATAATATTATTTTTAGTTATATAATAAAAAAAGTTTTTGATATAATTAGTGTTTATAAAAATAAAATAATATTATTAGATGCTCCTACTTTGATTCAAAGCAAGTTATATAAAATCTGTAATAAAATAATTGTTGTTACAGCTGATAAAAAAATTAGATTAGAGCGGATTATAAATCGAGATAAAATTTTATTAGATCAAGCTATTTTTAGATTAGATAACCAGCTCCCAGACAAAGAGTATTTTAAAATAGCTGATTTTGTTATTAATAATAATACTAATTTTTTTGAGCTAAAAAAAAATATTGTTATTATATTAAAAAAATTATTAGAGGATTTTTAGATGCAAAAAATATTGGGCTATATGAGAAAAGCCATAAATAACTATTCGATGATAAGCGACGGCGATAAGATCGGTGTCGGTATAAGCGGCGGAAAAGATTCTTTGATTTTATTATTAGGACTTATTAGATTAAAAAAATTTATAAATATAAATTTCGAAATCGTTGGCTTGACTGCAGATTTGATGTTTGATAATAAACCGACAGACTTTATAGAAATAAAAAAAATTTGTGACGAGAATAATATAAAATATGTTATCGAAAAAACTAATATAGGACCTATTATATTTGATATAAGACAAGAAAAAAATCCGTGTAGTCTTTGTTCTAGGATGAGAAGAGGTGTATTACACGACCTGGCTAAAAGAGAGGGCTGTAATAAAATCGCTTTGGGACACAACAGCGACGATTGGTTAGAAACTTTTTTGATGAATTTATTTAACGAAGGACGTATCGGAACTTTCTTACCTGTTACATATTTGAGTATCAAAGATATTTATATGATAAGACCTTTGATCTTAACTCCAGAAAATATAATTAAAAATACGGCGAATAAATTAAATATTCCGATTGTTAAGAGTCGGTGTCCAGCAGACGGCCACTCAAAAAGAGAGTGGACTAAAAATTATTTATTAAAACTCGAAAAAGATATTCCTGATTTTAAGAAAAAACTGATGAGCGCTGTTGTTAATTTCTATAAATCTAAAAAATAAAGAGATAAGACAAGCTTATCTCTTTATTTTGGCTCTATAATAAATCTTGGGGTGTAGCAAGAATAGATCTTAAAAAAAGGCTCTATAATAAATGTTGGGGTGCAAAAGAATAGAGCTCAACACACTCAACAATAAATTAACAAAAATAGAGCATATTCAGTTCGAATCCTGCAAACATAGAAATTGTATAAGACTAAAGACAGGAGGAACATAATATGCTCTATAATTATTTTACAGAAAAACTTTTAAACTTGCAAGGGGTTTTAATAAAAAATATCGAAAAAATTGAGAGGACTACCATAAAAGAGGCAGTATAGATTCATATACTACCTCATAAAAAACTATTTACAGGATTTTCTACCAAAACTATTGACAAAGAACCGAAAATTAAAATTCTAATAAGCTTTTTTACTTGAGTTAAGAAAGCTAGGTGTCACCGGCGCCGGTGCGCCGGTGACTAACTAAAATTCTAATAAGTTTTTTTACTTGAGTTAAGAAAGCTAGGTGTCACCGGCGCCGGTGCGCCGGTGACTAACTAAAATTCTAGTAAGCTTTTTTTACTTGAGTTTTTTAAAAATCTAATTAATAAGATCTTGCTTAGAAACTTTGTTTTTTAATTTTTTATTAATTAAAGATATTACAGCGAGATTTGCGTAAACACCGCAAAAAGTCTCGATTTCTTCACAAAACATGTCCATTATGATCCAAATTATAATACAAATGTCTATCGGAAGTCCAAGAGGTGTTAACATGATCCCGAGCATCGACGCCGCAACAACAGAAGTAACGTTAGAGATCGAAATAGAATAAAACAAGGCTCCTAAAATCATTATAATTATATTATTAATATTAATATTTGAATCATACATAATAGACGCGTAAATAGCGATTATTAAAGATTGAACTATCGTACCAACAGGAAAAAGTAAAGTATTAATCGGAAGGATCGATTCAATAATATTTTTGTCTATTTTTAGTTTTGGAGCGTCTTCCATCGTTACTGTAATAGTCGCGATCCTAGATCCGGAGCCGATAGCTACAAATAAAGTTCTTTTTATAGCTCTAGAGTGTTCTTTAAAACTTTGTTTTGTTGATCTAGAAATAATAAAATAAGAAAATATAATTATAATAAATAATAAAACAAAAATTATTATCATCAAGTTGATCAACAAAGAAAATAATTTAACAGTTTCGCTATCTTCTAAAATTCTAGCAGTCGTCATAAAAACAGAAAACGGTAAGAATAATAAAATAATATTTAAAAAATCATATATAGCTTTATATACTCCTTCAAAGGCGTTAATAATTGGTCGAGATAAATTTGGATCTATTAAAGATAACATGACTCCAAATATAATAAAAAAAACAACGATTTGAATTATATGATCGTTAGCTATCGAATTAAAAATATTATTAGGAACTATATTTAATAAAAAACTTTGAAGAGAATATTCTTCTTCGTTAGAGATATTATTTGGGCTATAAAGCTGGAGTTCGTCAAAGTGTTCAGTAATATTTGTATTATTTTTTCGATCGCTTATTTTAATTAAAGTAACAGCCGTAGTATCATCAGGTTTAATAATATTTTTTAACTTAGAACAAGTAATAATTTCTAAACTAGAAACTAAAATTATCATAGCTAAAGATAATAATAATAATAAACCGATAGCGCCTTTAAATTTTTGACTAAACAGCTTGCCTATATTAATAGTTATTGCGCAAATCATAATTGGTAGCGACGTCATAGTTAACAAAGAGAGATATATATTATCTATTGTTGTCAAAAACGGAACAATATTTTTAAAATACAGCCCAACAAAAACACCTAAGATCATACTAATTAAAATAGTTATCGGACTGGATAAAATCTTTTTTGTCATAATTTAAATTTCTCCTGTTTTCTTGCTAGTTTAATAGTCATATAATTCTTTACAAGCGTTTTCAATATCTTTTATATCAAATATTTTTGATGAATTTATATACGCGTTAATAAAGTTGAGCATCCCTAAATCATTTGGAGCAATAGCAACACAAAATTTATCGCTAGCGTCTGGAAAAACAAAAGACTTTGTAAAAATCATTATCTTTGGATTTCTTATATAATTATCTACGCTCTCTACTTCTCCTTGGAAAGCAGCAAAAACTTTATTTTCAATTACGCTATTAATAATTTCATCTTGAGAATTTAGCTCTATAACTTGAGCTTTAGGAAAGACTTCCTGGGCAGTGTAAGAGTGGATACTGCCTTTTAGAACAGCAATTTTAACGCTATTTTGTTTCATATAATTTATAGGATTTTTTTTAATATTATTTTTAATAAGCTCTTTACTATTTACGGTAATACAAAGATTAGAAGTTAAGTAAGGATCTGATAAAATTACACTCGCTGCTCGACTGTGATTTACACTATACATTGCAATACCTAAATCAACAGTTCCGTTAGCGAGTAAGAGAGCTATATCACTGTATTGTTTTATTTTATGAATCTCGAGTTTAACGCCAAGCGTTCGAGCAATATCTCTAGCGAAGTCAACATCGAGTCCAGCGAAATCGCCGTCCTGAGTCGTCCTACACAAAACACCTATATCGTTGGGTAACATCGCGACTCGAATATAGCCACGATCGATAATTTTTTGAATAGCAGGGAAAATAAGTTGTTTATCAACACTTTCAGTTATAGGCTTTATAATCGTTGTTTCAGCTCTTGATAAACTTTCTTCTTGTTGATTTTCAACGCTAGAACAAGCTCCAAATAATAAAAATAACAAAATAA
>JAGAUG010000045.1 GCA_017828935.1 Oscillospiraceae bacterium
AAAAATAGAGCATATTCAGTTCGAATCCTGCAAACATAGAAATTGTATAAGACTAAAGACAGGAGGAACATAATATGCTCTATAATTATTTTACAGAAAAATTGCTAAACTTGCAAGGGGTTTTAATAAAAAATATCGAAAAAATAAATTGGCAAACAGGAATATTAAATACATTCGAGTATCCGTATAGCAACGGATTTACAGAAGGATGTAATAATCAAATAAAAGTCTTAAAACGAACAGGATATGGTTATCGCAACTCTAATCAGTTCAGGAAAAGAATACTACATATATTTTCCTACCGAAGCCGAAATAACAATGAAAAAGAGGTAGCATAACATAATACTACCTCACCAAAAACTATTTACAGGATTTTCCACCTGATCTCTTGACAAAGAACTTTATTTTGCTACAGCCCCTATAATTTAAATAATAATAATTATTATTTAAATTATATTATATGTTATTTAAGCGCAGCTTGAGCAGCAGCTAAACGAGCAATAGGCACTCTAAATGGTGAACAAGAAACGTAGCTAAGTCCCTGTCTATGACAGAATTCTATAGAACTTGGATCTCCACCGTGTTCGCCACAGATTCCGAGCTTAATATCAGGTCTTGTTTGTTTACCAAGTTTAACAGCTGTTTCAACTAACTTACCAACTCCGATTTGGTCAAGTCTAGCGAATGGATCCTGTTCGTAAATCTTTTTGTCGTAGTAATGACTTAAGAAATTACCAGCGTCATCACGGCTAAACCCGAACGTCATCTGTGTTAAGTCGTTTGTTCCAAAGCTAAAGAATTCAGCCTCTTTAGCGATCTCGTCAGCAGTCAAAGCCGCTCTTGGTATCTCTATCATAGTACCAACTTTATAAGTTAAATTCAAACCTGATTGTTTTATAATCTCGTCTGCTGTTTTTACAACGATAGATTTTACGTAAGCGAGCTCCTTAACTTCTCCAACTAACGGAATCATTATTTCAGGAACTATATTCCATTCTGGATGTTTTTTAGAAACGTTTATAGCAGCTTCTATAACAGCTCTTGTTTGCATCTCTGCAATTTCAGGATATGAAACAGCTAAACGACATCCACGGTGACCCATCATTGGATTAAACTCATGTAGAGAAGCTATGATATTTTTTAGCTCTTCAAAACTAACTTTCATTTCGTTAGCTAAAGCTTTGATGTCTTCGTCGTCATGTGGTAAGAACTCGTGCAATGGAGGATCTAAGTAACGAATAGTTACAGGAAGTCCTTTCATAGCTTCATAAATTTCTTCGAAGTCTGTTCTTTGCATTGGTAATAACTTCTCAAGAGCAACGCGACGTTGTTCTTCTGTTTTAGATACGATCATCTCTCTCATTGCTTTGATCCTGCTTGCTTCAAAGAACATATGTTCAGTACGGCAAAGACCGATTCCTTCAGCACCAAATTCAACAGCTTGCTTTGCGTCTTTTGGAGTATCAGCGTTTGTTCTAACTTGAAGAGTTCTAAACTCGTCAGCCCAAGACATCAAAGTTTCGAAATAACCGCTGATAGAAGCTGCAACTGTTTCGATCTTACTACCATAAATATTACCTGTTGAGCCGTCCAAAGATATAAAGTCGCCTTCACAAATCCTTTGGCCGCCTAGTTCAAAATATTTTTCTGATTCATGCATCGATATTTCACCACAACCAGATACACAACATGTTCCCATTCCGCGAGCAACAACAGCAGCGTGCGAAGTCATTCCTCCACGAACTGTCAAAATTCCCTCTGAAACATGCATTCCCTCGATGTCTTCAGGTGAAGTTTCTAGTCTTACTAAAATTACTTTCTTGCCTTCGTTGTGGAAAGCAACAGCATCGTCGGCTGTAAATACTACCTGACCACAAGCTGCTCCAGGAGAAGCAGGTAAAGCTGACCCAATTGGTTTAGCTGATTTTAGCGCAGCTGAATCAAATTGAGGATGTAAAAGAGCATCTAGTTGCTTTGGATCAACCATCTTAACAGCTGTTTCTTTCGATATCATTCCTTCTTCAACCAAGTCACAAGCTATTTTTAAAGCAGCAGCAGCTGTTCTTTTTCCGTTTCTTGTTTGAAGCATATATAACTTGCCTTTTTCGATAGTAAACTCCATATCTTGCATATCATGATAATGATTTTCAAGTTTAGAAGCGATCTCGCTAAATTGTTTATAAATTTCAGGCATCACAGTTTTTAGCTCATCGATAGTTTGAGGTGTTCTAATTCCAGCAACAACATCTTCACCTTGAGCGTTCATTAAAAATTCGCCGTATAATTTATTTTCACCTGTTGATGGGTTTCTTGTAAAAGCAACGCCAGTTCCGCTATCGTTACCCATATTTCCAAATACCATAGCTTGAACATTAACAGCAGTTCCCCAAGAAGAAGGAATATCGTTCATACGACGATAATATATAGCTCTTGGGTTATCCCATGAACGGAAAACCGCTTTAACAGACTCGATTAGTTGTTCGCGAGGCTCAGAAGGGAATTCTGTACCTTTTTGTTGTTTATAATAAGCTTTAAATAATTTTACAAGTTCTTTTAAATCGCTTGCGTCGAGCTCTGTATCGAGTTTAACGCCTTTTTTAGCCTTCATCTCGTCTTTTATTTCTTCAAAATGATGCTTTGGGATCTCCATAACAACATCAGAGAACATCTGGATAAACCTGCGATATGAATCGTAAGCAAAGCGCTCATTACCTGTTAAAGTAACGAATCCTTCAACTACTTCGTCGTTTAACCCTAAGTTAAGTATTGTGTCCATCATTCCTGGCATCGAAGCTCTAGCACCAGAACGAACAGAAACTAACAACGGATTTTTTACATCTCCGAATTTTTTTCCTGTAATTTCTTCCATTTTGATTAAATTATCAAAAATTTCTTTTTCGATTTGAGGATCGATTTTTTTGTTGTCTTCGTAATAACGAGTACATGCCTCTGTCGAAACAGTAAATCCTTGAGGAACAGGCATTCCTAAGCTTGTCATTTCAGCTAGATTAGCACCTTTACCTCCTAATAACTCTCTCATCGAGCCGTTGCCTTCAGAAAAAAGATAAACATATTTCTTGCTCATAAGCCGTTTTATCGTTTTTAATTTTAAATTTATTTTATTTTAATAAAATAAAATTTTAATAAAATAAAAAAACGATATTTTTCACACTCCTTTTCAGATCGTTTAAAAATACTTTTTTCATTGCACTTTATATTATAACAAAAAAAATACTATATTTCTATAGCTAATTAAAATTTTTTTATATTTTTATTTTGACGTCCAAATTGCAATTCTTTATTTAATTTATTTAATTAACAAAGCTTCTACAGTTTGACGAAACAAATCATCTAACTTATATTTAGTTTATATAATCTAGCATCTATCTTGATTTTATAACAAATATTGATATATAAAATTGGCTCTATAATAAATGTTGAGGTGTAACAAAAACAAAGTTCAAAAAAATAAAAAATAAATTAATAAAAATAGAGCATATTCAGTTCGAATCCTGTAAACATAAAATTATCTACAAACTACAACAGGAGAAACATAATATGCTCTATAATTATTTTACAGAAAAATTACTAAACTTGCAAGGGGTTTTAATAAAAAATATCGAAAAAATTGATGGAACTACATATGTGTATTTGGAAATTCCTGCTAAAGAACATACTTGTCCTAATTGTGGTCCAAAAACAAAGTATGTTCATAATTATAGATCTAGAAAAATAAAAGATTTACCTGCTTTTGATCAAAACATAATTCTTATTTTTCTAAACTAAAAAATTATAATTATTTGTCTAATTGTTTATTTTATATAAATTTCTTGGTCAGGACCTCTTGATAGAGTACCACTATATATATTTGTAAACGTCTCATCTATGTAAGCTTCTCTATTTTGTAAATTTACTTCAATGTTGCAATCCAAAAACGTTCCTTCTCCAATAACTTTTACACTTTTAGGGATCGTTATATTTTTTAAATTATTACAAAAACAAAATACACCGTCTCCTATTATTTTTATACCTTCATCAATTGTAATTTTTTCTAAATATTTACAATTAGAAAATGTTCCCGGTTTAATAAATTCAACACTTCCAGCTACAGTAGCTTCTTTTAGTCCACTACAACCCAGAAATGCTCCTACTCCGATCGATTTTACGTTGTTACTAATTATTAATTTTTTTATATTTTCACATAAAAAGAACGCTCTGTTTTCAATTTCTGTTATTTTATACTCGTTGTTATGTATCAATATTTTATTTATATTTAAGATGCCACTAATTTTGTTTCTTCTTGTAGCTTCAACTATCTTAGCTGTTTTATTTCGGTGATCTAATTTATATTTTATGTATTGTAATTCGTAAATCTCAATATTTTCGCCTAAAAGATTTAAATTAATATTTTTTATTTTTTGTTTGTCAAATTGCGACAAAGTATCGATTACAAAACCATAAGACAAATTTAAAAAATTTAATTTATTACAACCCAAAAATAAATTTGATCCGACAACCTCTAATTTCGGTAACTCGATAGTTTCTAATTTCTTACAGCCAATAAAAACTTCTTGGCCAATTTTTCTTACGTTAGGTAACGTTACTTTTTTTAAATTTTCACACTTAAAAAAAGCTACGGCACTAACTTCGGTTACTTTATATTCTAAGCCACAAAATCTTATCGCCGCTATATTTATAGTTTCTAAATCTTTGTTAAATTCATTTTCAAAATTAATTGGTCTAACTATTTCGGCCTCTGACTGATTTAGTATTCTAAATCTTAATCCTGCTCCCTCGTAATATCTAGAATTATTATTATAAATAACATCAACTATTGGTTCTTTTAAATATTTTATTATTTCTGTATCAAATTTTCGTTTGTCTTGATATTCGTAATCGCCGTACATCCACCGACGTTTTCTTTTTTCTCTTTCTTGTAACATCCTGATTTCTTCTTCAATTTCTTCTTCTGACATATATTCTTCGCTATCTTCTTCTGAGATATTTTCTGAGATATTTTCTTCTGGTATCTCTTTTCCAGAATTTGAAACAACGTAAGTCGAAAACATCGAGATACCTACGATCGAAAAAGCAGACACCTCAACGAATTTTTTAAATACTTTTTTATTTTTCAAATTTGTTAACTCTCCTAATCTTATTTTTATAATTAAACTTATTTATTTTAATATTTTATTATTCAATATTATATCCGAAGTTTTTTATTGATTTTTCGTCGTTCCTCCAATTGTTTTTAACTTTAACCCAACATTTTAGATTAACTTTAGATTCTAATAACTCTTCTATCTCTATTCTTGATTTTGAAGCGACTCTTTTTAGTGCTTCGCCTTTTTGTCCAATGATAATACCTTTGTGGCTATATCTTTCGCAATAAATAACAGCTTCGATATCGATAATATTTTTTGTATTATTTCTTGATTTAAATTTTTCGATTACAACAGCGACGCCGTATGGAATCTCTTCGCCGAAATATTGCATTATTTTTTCTCTGATTATTTCAGATATGATAACGCGTTCAATTTGGTCTGTAAACATTTCTTGTGAAAAAAAATGGGGCGACAAAACAGCAAATTTATAGAGTTCGTCTAATAATATATTAACCCCATCGTTTTTTTTAACAGACATCGGGATAACGCTTTTAAAATCAATTTTTTCGCTATATCTTTCGATAACTTTTATAATTTCTGATTTGTTTTTTAATAAATCAATTTTGTTAATAACTAAAATAATATTAGTCGACAAGTTTTTGATTTGATTTATTAAATCGATTTCTATATCTTTTATAAATTTATTTGTCGCGTCAACTACCAAAACACAAACATCTATATCTGAAACTCCTTGATTGATTTGTTTTATCATATATTCGCTGAGCTTATTTTTTTTCTTGTGAAAACCCGGTAAATCAAAAAAAACAAACTGGACTTCGTCTTTAGTTAAGATTCCAGTTATTTTATTTCTTGTTGTTTGAGGTTTATTTGAAACAATCGAAACTTTTTGACCAACTAATTTATTAATTAAAGACGACTTTCCAACGTTAGCTAGTCCGACTACACCAACAAAAACAGACTTACTTTCTAGATTATTATTTTTTTGAGAATCCATAAATTTAAAAGCCTTTCTTAAAATAAATAAAAATAAATAATTTTTAACAAGAATATTATATCATAAAAAATAATATAAATATATTAAAATATCTTTAAATATTTAATTTAGGAGCATAAAATGTTTATAATGTCTTTAAGAGTTAACACAACTTTCAAAAAAATTTTGAGTTTATTATTGTTTTTGTCTTTAATCGGAGTTATAATATTATTTAGTATAAATAAAAATTATAATAAACAAACTCAGTCGAAATTTGATACGGCAATCTCTCTAAACGGGAAAACAAATAAAGATCGTATAAATTTTTTTAAACAATTCGGTTGGGAAACTGCTAGTGAGCCTTGTGAAATAAACGATGTTTCGATTCCTCAAAAATTTGATGACGTTATCGAAGGCTATAACGAATTACAAAAAAAACAAAAATTAGATCTTTCGAAATATAAAGGCAAGATCGTAAAACACTATAGCTACGAAATAACTAACTACCCAAAACATCCTGAAAATATCAGAGGCAATTTACTTGTTTATGAAAATCAAATTATCGCTTCAGATATTTGTTCGCTAGAGCTCGACGGATTTATGCACGAAGTTTGTTTAAATAATTAAATTAAAAAATATAATAAAAACAAGGATTTTTAAATGAGTTATAATAAACGAATGTTTGAAGAAGCCGAAAAGATAATTTCTCAAAGGCGAAAAAACGCTATTGAACAATCTAAAGCTCGCAAGAGAGAAATTTATAAATTATTTCCAAAGATTTTAAAAATCGATAATTTAATATCAAAAACGTCTATCGATGTTGCTAAAGAAGTTTTATCTTCTTCGGGCGATAATCTAAAAGAAATTATTCAAGGACTTATGTTAAAAAACATTTCTTTACAAGAAGAAAAAAAATTAATACTAAAAAAAAATAACTACCCTGAAGATTATCTTGAAATAAGTTATTATTGTAACAAATGTGAAGACAGCGGATATACAAAAGATGGAATTTGTGATTGTAAAAAACAATTACTTAAAGAGCAAGCTTATAAAAAACTAAATATGTCAGTAAATATTAATAATTTTAAGTTCTCTAATTTTAAATTAGATTGCTATCCTGATAACTACATCGCTTCAGAAAAATCCGGAAAAACTCCTAGAGAAATTGCTGCTGATAATTTTAAATATTGTGAAGACTACGCTTATAATTTTTTTAATAAGTCCAGTAAATCAAAAAATATTTTGATGCAAGGTGGAACTGGGCTTGGTAAAACACATCTTTCTTTAGCTATTGCTGGTTATTGTATCGAAAACGGTGTTGGAGTAGTCTATGCGAGTTCTCAACAACTACTTCATAAATTAGAATCTGATAAATTTGGAGATTCTCAAGAAGGATTTTTAGATTCTGTTTTAGAATGTGACTTACTTATTATCGATGATCTTGGAGCGGAGTTTTATACTCAATTTACGATATCTGCGTTTTATAATATTATTAACACAAGATTACTGGAGAATAAATCAACAATTATAAATACCAATCTTTCTTTAGAAGAAATTTTATTGAAATATTCTCAGCGCCTAGCGTCAAGAATTATTGGCGAATATAATATTTTGACTTTTTACGGTAAAGACTATAGATTGTCTTGATAAAATTTAGATAAATATTTTTGTAAAAAAGCTTACTAGAATTTTTGTTTTCTAGTAAGCTTTTTTTGTTTTTGCTCTATTCTTTTACACCCCAATATTTATAGAGCCATAAAAACCGTCCCCAAAAATCGTTAGATTTTCGGCCTAACTTTTGGGGAAGGTTCAATACTATCTCTATAAAAAATATTTTTTATTAATATAATTATCTAAAACGGTGATTTTTCTTTATATTTAGTATGAAGTATCTCATGAGCTTTGTGGCTACCAGGTTTTTCTAAATATTCTTGATAAATTTTTACAACAGCAGGATTTTCATGTGATCTTCTTATTTTTGTATTTTTATCTTGATTATAAAGCGCATCTAATCTTTTTTGTCTTATATCAGTAAAGTTTCTAACGCTAGCAGGCTGAATTGGCTGACCTCCACCGTTGATACAGCCTCCAGGACAAGCCATAATCTCTATAAAATTAAATTTCTCTTCGCCAGATTTAACAAGTTCAAGTAATTTTCTAGCGTTAGCGAGCCCGCTAGCAACAGCAACTCTTATTTCTAAATTATCGATCTTATAAGACGCTTTTTTTATATCTTTTAGACCTCTAACTTCTTCGAAGTCTATTTTATCTAGTTTATTATTAGTTAAAGTCTCAACAGCCGTTCTAAGAGCCGCCTCCATAACGCCTCCAGTAGCACCAAATATCGTAGCCGCACCAGTTGAGATTCCAAGAGATTTATCAAATTCTTCGTCTGGTAACGACTCAAACGAAATTCTCGCTTTTTTTATCATCCTAGCGAGCTCTCTTGTTGTTATCGATATATCGACATCCGGGATATTTTCACCAGCAGCATTTTGATATTCACGATCAACTTCATATTTTTTAGCCGTACAAGGCATCACACTTACGACGACGATATCTTTAGGATCTATATTATTTTTCTCAGCGTACCAAGTTTTAGCTATTGCGCCAAACATTTGCTGAGGAGACTTACAAGTCGAAACATTCGGAATAAACTCCGGAAAAAAATGCTCCATATAGTTTATCCAACCCGGCGAACACGACGTTATCATTGGTAAAACTCCGCCTGTTTTAATTCTTTCGATAAGTTCGTTAGCTTCTTCAACAATCGTTAGATCAGCAGCAAAGTCAGTATCATAAACTTTATCGAACCCTAATCTTCTGAGTACTGCTGCGAGCTTTCCTGTTACATCTGTTCCAATCGGAAGCCCAAATTCTTCACCCAAAGTAACTCTAACAGACGGCGCTGGTTGAACTATTACATGTTTTGTTTCGTCGCTTATCGCTTCCCAAACTTTATCTGTGTGATCTTTTTCTGACAAAGCTCCTGTTGGACAAGCAACAATACACTGTCCACAAGAAACACAAGCAGTATCTCCAAGACCTTTTTCGAACGCGCAACCAACATGGGTTTTAAATCCTCTATCATTACAACCAATTACGCTTACATCTTGGTTTTTAGAACAGACTGCAACACATCTTCTACACAAAATACATTTGTTGTTATCTCGATACATGTGCTTAGCCGAGTTGTCTATTTCAAAATTTTGTTTTTCGCCTTTAAATTCTTGAGAATTAGTTACTCCTAACTCTAAACAAAGTTTTTGGAGTTCACAGTTATTATTTCTAACACAAGCTAAACAATCTTGATGATGATTAGATAACAAAAGCTCAAGATTTATTTTTCTAGCGTCTAAAACTTTTTGAGTATGAGTAAAAATTTCCATCCCGTCAGCAACAGGATATACACACGACGCAACTAAAGACTTTGCTCCCTTTACTTCAACGACACAGATACGACAAGCCCCAATCTCGTTAATTTCTTTTAGATAACAAAGAGTTGGAATCTCTATCTTAGCTTCTCTAGCCGCTTCTAAGATAGTTAGGCCTTTTTTTACTGTCATTGGTATATTATTTATTTTTATATTTACAGTTTCCATTGTTATAACAAGAGCCTCCTTAATTATTTATATTATTTTTTTATTATAGCTCCGAACTTACAGCCGTCAAAACAAGCACCGCACTTGATACACTTTGAAGCGTCTATTACATGAGGAGATTTGATCCCGCCTGAGATCGCACCAACAGGACATTTTCTAGCACAAAGAGTACAACCCTTACACTTATCAGGCAAGATATAAAAACTTAGCAAGTCTTTACATACTCCAGCTGTACATTTTTTGTTTTGAATATGATCTATATATTCGTCTTTAAAATATTTTAGAGTCGACAAAACAGGGTTAGGAGCAGTTTGGCCTAGACCACACAAAGAATTTTCTTTTATATAATAACACAGGTTTTCAAGTTTATCTAAATCTTCCATTGTACCTTGGCCTTTTGTTATTTTATCTAAGATTTCATATAGGCGCTTTGTTCCAACTCGACACGGCGTACATTTTCCGCAAGATTCATCAACTGTAAAAGCTAAGAAAAATTTAGCGATATCGACCATACAGTTATTTTCGTCCATAACGATTAGGCCGCCAGAACCCATCATTGAACCAATTGCTATAAGATTGTCGTAATCAATAGGTACGTCTATATGTTTAGCAGGAATACATCCACCAGAAGGTCCGCCAGTTTGAGCAGCTTTAAATTTCTTGCCGCCTGGGATCCCGCCACCTATTTCCTCGATAATTTCTCTTAGAGTCGTTCCCATCGGAACTTCTACAAGACCTGTATTTTTAATTTTTCCGCCCAAGGCGAATACTTTTGTTCCCTTGGATTTTTCTGTTCCCATCGAAGCGAACCAGTCAGCGCCGTTTATAATTATTTGAGGAATATTAGCGTAGGTTTCAACGTTATTTAAAACCGTAGGCTTTTCAAATAGACCTTTTACTGCTGGGAACGGAGGTCTTGGTCTTGGTTCGCCTCTGTGGCCTTCTATCGAAGTCATCAACGCAGTTTCTTCTCCACAAACAAAAGCTCCAGCTCCTAGCCTAATTTCTAAATTAAAATTAAAATTACTGTCAAATATATTATTTCCCAACAGTCCGTAATCTTTCGCTTGATTTATAGCGATTTCAAGTCTTTTAACAGCAATTGGATACTCAGCTCTAATATAAACATAGCCTTGGCTAGCTCCTATTGCGTAGCCAGCAATTGCCATCGCTTCTATAACAACGTGAGGGTCACCTTCTAAAATAGATCGATCCATAAAAGCTCCAGGGTCACCTTCATCAGCGTTACAACAAACATATTTTTGATCGCTCTCTGAAGCTTTAGCAAAGCTCCATTTTAGACCTGTCGGGAATCCTCCTCCGCCTCGACCACGAAGACCAGAATCTTTAATAATATTTATTACGTCGTCAGGAGTCTTACTTGTTAAAACTTTTGAAAGAGCTTGATATCCCCCGGTTGCAATATATTCGTCGATCGATTCTGGATTAATAACACCACAGTTTCTAAGCGCAACTCTTTTTTGTTTTTTATAAAAATTAGTTTCGCTAAGAGATTTTACTCCGTCGTCTGTCAGTGTCTCTGAATAAACAAGTCTCTTGACGATTTGATTATTTAATAAATGGCTTTCTACAATTTCCGGAATATCATCAGGCTTGACCATACTATAAAAAGTTCCTTCGGGGTAAACAATCATTATTGGCCCCAGAGCACACAAACCAAAACAACCGGTTTTAACTGTTTTTATTTTGTCATCTAAACTATGTCTTTGGAGTTCTTGATTTAGTCTTTCTAATATTAACTCTGAATTTGAAGATGTACAACCAGTTCCGCCACAAACTAAAATATGTTTTTTATATTGATTATCTGTTGGCGTATTGTTTTTTCTAATATCAATAATATATTTCATCTGTTCAGAAATTAAATTTAAATCTTTGATACTCTTCATTACAAATAATTCTTCCTTTCTTGCTATATCTTTTCTATATCTTTACTACGTCATTTTTAATATATTAAAAATTAATATTGACTTAAAATTTTATCAATATCGTTTACTGTTAGTCTTCCGTGAACGTCGTCATTAATCGTCATAACCGGAGCTAGACCACAGGCTCCAATACAACGACAAGCTTCTAAAGAAAACTTTCCGTCAGGTGTACACTCTCCGTTTTTGATTCCGAGTTTTTGAGATATCGCGTCAAATATATCTCCTGACCCTTTAACATAACAAGCTGTCCCTAAACAAACAGATATTCTATACTTGCCTTTTGGGTTCAACGAAAATAAAGAATAAAAAGTTGCAACTCCATAAATTTCTTCAAGCGGAATCTTAAGACCTGTTGCGATCATTTTTTGAACTTCAATCGGCAAATAACCATAAATTTCTTGAGCTTTTTGTAAAACTGGCATCAAAGCTCCTCTTTGATCTTTGTGTTTTTCGATAACTTCTTTAAGTTCTAATTCTTGTTGCTTCGTTCCTTGAAACAATATAGCCATTGTTTTTCCTCCTTGTATATAAAAATAAAAAATCAATCAAGAAAATTATATATATTATATCATAAATTAACATAATTTTCAATATTAAAAAACATATAGCTCACGGTCGTTTCATAAAAAAATTTTTGTCGAAATTTAATTAAGACATAACTTAGAATTTTTTGCTATATTTAAAGCTTCCAAAATTTAAATTTACTTTTTTTATTTTTTTTGTTATAATAAAAATATAACTAGTATATATATTACTAAACAATAATTATATCTTATTATTAAGTATTATAAATAGACAGGTGTTTGAATATGTTTAAAAAAATTTTTATCTTATTTATCATATATATTTTATTATTTCAAAACGTTCTTGTTTTGTTTTCTGAAACTATTAGAACTAATAACACAAACGAATTTAGAGGCGTCTGGATATCTTTTTTAGACCTTAAATCTTTGGCTTATCAAAAAAACGAACAAGAGTTTAGTTCAGAGATCTCTAAAGCTTTTGATAACATAAAATCGTTAAGTCTGACTGACGTAATAATGCAAGTTCGACCTTTTTCTGACGCAATATATAAATCGTCAATCTTTCCGACTTCGCATATTTTAACAGGGACTCAAGGAGCTGATTTGAGCTACGATCCGCTAGAGATAATAATAACAAAAGCTCACGAAAAGAATCTCAAACTACACGCTTGGCTAAATCTTTATAGAATTAAAAATCCAGGTCAAAATTTTAAGATTAGTGATTCTCATCCAGCAAAAAAATGGATCGACGAAAATAATACGGACGAAATTATTAAATTAGACAACGGCGGTGTTTATTATAACCCTGGATCAATAAATGCTCAAGATCTTATTGTAAGCGCTGTTAAAGAAATCGTTAAAAATTATGACATCGATAGTATCCAGTTCGACGATTATTTTTATCCGACAACGAGCTCAAATATAGATAAAAATCTTTATGATTTATATCTTAAACAAACTCAAGATAAATCTTTGTCTTTAAAAGATTGGAGACTTCAAAACGTAAATAATTTAATAAAAAAAATATATAAAACAACCAAAGAAATTAATCCCAATGTTTTAGTTGGAATCAGTCCTAACGGAAATATTAAATTAAATTATGATTCGATGTTTGCTGACGTTAAAAAATGGCTCAGTGAACCAGGTTATGTAGATTATTTGCTCCCTCAACTTTATTACGGTTTTAATAACCAGGCGTTAGATTTTAATAAAGCTTTAACCCAATGGGCAGATATTAAAAAATTAGACTCTATTAAGCTATATCTTGGTCTTTCTTTTTATAAAATAAATTCTATTGATAAATGGGCTCTTTTGGGTCAAGACGAGTGGATTAAAAATCACGATATAATTAGCAAACAAATTTTGAGCTCTAAAAAATCTAAATATTGCGACGGATTCGCCTTATTTAGATATGATTTTATTTTTAATCCTTCAAACGAAAATAAATCGGCTGTCGAAACCGAATTATCTTATATAAAATCTATATTAAAAAATTAATATTATTATCAGGAGATTATAATGTCATTATATGTTTTAGCAGATCTTCATCTTTCGATTAATATCAACAAACCAATGGATATATTTCAAGGTTGGGAAAATTATACTCAAAAAATAAAAACTAATTTTGAAAAATTATTAACTGACGATGATACAATAGTCTTAGTTGGCGACACTTGTTGGGGTATGTCGCTTGAAGAGTCGTTACCTAGCTTTGAATTTCTTAATAATTTACCAGGTAACAAAATAATTTTAAAGGGTAATCATGATTATTGGTGGTCAACTAAAACAAAGATGATGGATTTTTTTAGTAAACATAATTTATTAAAATTAAATATATTAAATAATAATTATTATGTTGTAGATAATATATGTATTTGTGGAACAAGAGGTTGGATGTTTGAAAACGGAGAAAAAGAAAATATTAAATTAATAAACAGAGAAGCCCAACGACTGGAAATTTCAATTCAAAGTTGTCTTCACCTTGGACTTCCGATATTTGTTTTTTTACACTATCCGCCAATTTATAGCAACCAAACTTCTAGTGATATACTAAATATATTAAAAAAATATAAGATAAAAAAGTGTTTTTACGGACATCTTCACGGAAAAGCTAATAAAAATTCTGTTAATGGCTTTGTTGACGATATATATTATCAGCTAGTTTCAGGCGATTATTTAAATTTTACTCCTATTAAAATTTCTTAGCGCCAAAATAATTATTATTATGATCTATTTATCCGCTCATATTTCAAAAAACACTTGACATTAAAATTACTAATATGATATAATGTTTCTATCAGTATATATTTTGTGCCTGTAGCTCAGCTGGATAGAGTGTTTGACTACGGATCAAAAGGTCAGGGGTTCGAATCCTCTCAGGCACGCCATTTATTTGTAGTCCTTTATTAAAAATCGGGACGAAAGAATTTTTGTAAATTGTTTTTCATAAGGTAGTGTATAACTTACATTGCCTCTCTTTTTGGTTATTTGTCCAAAGTTTGGGTAAGAAATCCTGTAGATGATTTTTTGTGAGGTAGTAGTGTATTATGCTACCTCTTTTTGTTTTGGCTCTATAATAAATGTTGGGGTGTAAAAGAATAGAGCTCAAAAAAATAAAAA